>NZ_FNTG01000002.1:1207754-1509692 GCF_900104795.1 Burkholderia sp. WP9 | reverse complement strand
GGCGACGCGGCAATTGAGGTATTCGAGGCGCGTCATCCACAGACGGCAGTCGAAAGTCCGCGTGAGCCAGCCTGCCATTCCCACGTGATCGGGGTGCATGTGCGTGACGAACACGCGCGTGACAGGGCGGCTCGCGGAAGACTCGGTGCAAAGGCGACGCCATAAGGCCGTGGCGGCATCCGTGCGTGCTCCCGTGTCGACGATAGCCCAGCCGTCACCGTCCGCGATCGTCCACACGTTGATGTGATCGAGCGAGTAGGGCAGCGGCATGCGAATCCATTGCACACCTGGCGCAACCTCCAACACGTTGCCGGACGTTGGCGGCGACTCGAAGGGATAGCTCACGGAAGGAAGCGCGCTGCCGGCCGGCGCGACGCGGGTGTCATCGGTCATGATTGGTTTGGCTCCGGAAGACGTCGGCTAGTCGACAGGGCGAGTAAGCAGACGGCACGAAGTGCGTACACCCGGTCGTTGAAATGCAAACGCCGGCATGCGTGACGACACATGCCAGCGCAGACGAGGCCCGGTCGAATGCCGGGACCGTGTGGAATTACTGCAGATTGCCCGCGACCGCGATGGTCTGACCGGTGATGTAGTTCGACTCGGGCGAGCAGAACAGGTAGACACCGCCGGCCGCTTCTTCAGGCGTGCCGCCGCGACCGAGCGGATTGCGCTGCGCGTGCGACTTGAGCAATTCCGGATTCAGGCCGACGCGGATATCCCGGCCTTCGATCGAGACCGTCGCCCCGGCCTTCGCATCAGCCGAGGTCATACGTGTGTGGATCAGACCGAACGCCACGCAATTCACGTTGACGTTGAAGCGCCCCCATTCGCGGCTCAGCGCGCGGGTCATGCCGATCACGCCGGCCTTGGCCGACGAGTAATTCATCTGCCCGGCATTACCGTTAAGCGCGGACGTCGACGAGATGTTGACGATCTTGCGGTACACGTCGCGGCCGGCTTCCTTGTCGGCGGCATGCAGCGCCTTGATGTGCGGGTACGCCGCACGCAGGATGCGAAAGGGTGCAGTCATGTGGCAGTCGATGATCGCGTACCACTGCTCGTCGGTCATCTTCTGGACCACGTCATCCCACGTATAGCCGGCATTGTTGACGATGATGTCGATGCTCTTGAACGTGCTCATCGCCGTGTTGACGAAACGCTCAGCGAAATCCGGTGCGCTCACGTTGCCAGGGCACGCTACTGCTTCCGCGCCCATCTTCTTCAGCACTTCGACCGTTTCGTGCGCCGGATCGGCGTCGAGGTCGTTGATCACGAGGCGTGCGCCTTCGCTCGCCAGTTTCTCGGCGATCGCGCGGCCGATGCCGCGACCCGAACCGGTGACCAGCGCCACCTTGCCGTCAAGCTTTCCCATGTGTTGTCTCCTTGATTGATGCAGGTTACAGGGCGATCACGGCGTCGCCGAGGACGCGCGGTTCGCCATATTGATTGGCCGTCCGAATCTCTACTTTCACGCGGCGCTCTCCTTCGGCTTCGAACTTCTCGACGACCCGGCCACTGCACGTGATCCGGTGTCCGAGATGCGTGATGCCGACAAAGCGCACGCCGAATTGCCGCAGTTGCCGCTGATCGACCCAGGCGTTCAGCAAGCGTCCGAGATACGCCATCGACAGCATGCCGTGGGCGAATACGTCGGGCATGCCGCTGCGGCGCGCGAAGTCGAGGTCGATGTGGACCGCGTTGTGATCGCCCGAAGCGCCGGCAAAGAGCGCCAGCGTCGTGCGGTCGATCGGCGCGAGCGTCAGCGGCGGCAGCGTGTCGCCCACCTTGACGTCGTCGAAGCTCAATGTGCTCATTCGTGTCTCCTCTCAGCCGTTGCGGTGGACCAGCACGCTGCGCATGTCGGCCACATGCTCGCCTTTCTGGTTGGTCACCCGCGTTTCGCGCACCACGAAATCGAGCGCGCCACCTTTCTTGTCGTAGATGTCGGCGATGTGGCATTCGAAGAGCAGCACGTCGCCGGCGTAGGCCATCCGGTGATAGGTGAACGACTGTTCGCCATGCAGGATGCGCGCAACCAGGATGCCGATCTCGTCGCGCCAGCTTTTGTCCGGCTGCTCCAGTTCGAGCGAGAACAGGAACGTGGGCGGCAAGGGCAGACCCGGGTGACCCGCGTCGCGGGCAGCGGATTCGTCGAAGTAGACCGGGTTGGTTTCGCCGGTTGCCTTGGCGAAGAACCGCAGCCGGGCCGCGTCGGTCACGGTGCGAAACGCGGGAATGACTTTGCCGATGTGTTTTTTATCGATCATGTCGGGCACTCCGTTAGAGGTGGCGCACTACGCGGCCTTGTACACGGTCGTGACGCATGCTCCGCCGAGCCCCAGATTGTGCGCAAGCGCGACCTTCGCGCCTTCCACCTGGCGTTGCTCGGCCGTGCCGCGCAACTGATGCGTCAGTTCGTAGCACTGCGCAAGACCGGTCGCGCCCAACGGATGCCCTTTCGACAGCAAACCGCCCGACGGGTTGACCACCCACTTGCCGCCATACGTGTTGTCGCCGTCGTTGACGAGTTTTTCCGCTTCGCCTTCTCCGCACAGACCCAGACCTTCGTAGGTCAGCAGCTCGTTTTGCGCGAAGCAGTCGTGCAGTTCGATCACGTCGATATCTTCCGGGCCGACGCCGGCCTGCTCATAAGCGAGCTTCGCGCCGGCGCGCGTCATGTCGAATCCGACCACGCGGATCATGTCGCGCGAGTCGTAGGTGCTGGGCAGATCGGTGGTGAGGGACTGGCCGGCGATCAGCACGTCGGTGCGCAGGCCGCGTTTGCGGGCGAATTCCTCCGACACCACGATGGCCGCGGCCGCGCCGCAGGTCGGCGGGCAGGCCATCAGACGCGTGAGCACGCCTTCCCAGATCATCGGCGAGGCGAGCACTTCTTCCGGCGTTACGACGGTGCGGAACACGGCGAGCGGATTGCGCGCCGCGTGCCGGCTCGCCTTCGCGCGAATCTTCGCGAACGTCTCCAGCTTCGTGCCGTACTTTTCCATGTGAGCCCGGCCCGCGCCGCTGAACTGACGGATCGCGCTCGGCAGATCGGTGCGATCCACCAGTTCGTTGACCAGATTCAGCGCACGTTCGAGCGCCGGCGCACGGTCGCTCCACTTCGACGACAGCGCGCCCGGCTGCATGAATTCGAATCCGACGGCGAGCGCGCAATCGACCACGCCGCTTTGCACCGCCTGACGCGCGAGGAACAGCGCCGACGAACCCGTCGCGCAGTTGTTGTTCACGTTGATGACGGGAATGCCGCTCATGCCGACGTGATAAAGCGCTTTCTGACCGCAGGTCGAGTCGCCGTACACATAGCCGGCGTAGGCCTGCTGCACATCCGCGTAGTCGATTCCGGCATCGGCCAGTGCTTCGCGCACGGCGCCCGCGCCCATCACGTCGTACGGGTCGCTGGTGCCGGGCTTCTTGAACGGAATCATGCCGACGCCGGCGACGAACACGTTACGAGTCATATCACTGCTCCTTGAAAATGGAATGTTCGAATTACAGCTTGCGGGAGATGAGGTCGCGCATGACCTCGCTCGTGCCGCCATAGATGCGGTTGACGCGTGCGTCGGCGAACGCGCGGGCCACGGGGTACTCCAGCATGTAGCCGTAACCGCCGTGCAGTTGCACCATGTCGTCGAGTGCCTTGCCGAGCGATTCCGTGGCGAACAGCTTGGCGATCGCGGCTTCCTCCAAAGTGAGGCGCCGGCGCACGTGTTCGGCGAGGTAGTGGTCGACCAGCACGCGCACCGCGGTTGCCTGCGCCTTGATGTCGGCCAGCTTGAACTTGGTGTTCTGGAAGTCCCACACGGTCTGATTGAAGGCCCTGCGGTCCTTGACGTAATTGATCGTGTGCTCGAGACAGGCTTCGAGTTTTGCGGCGGCGCCGATCGCAATCGAAAGACGCTCCTGCGGCAGTTCGCCCATCAGATAAGCGAAGCCTTTGCCCTCTTCACCGAGACGATTGCCAACCGGCACGCGCACGTTGTCGAAGAACAGTTCAGCGGTGTCCTGCGAGTGCATGCCAACCTTGTCGAGCTTGCGGCCACGGCGGAATCCCTCACGGGTCGCCTCGACGACGATCAGGCTGACGCCCTTGGAGCCCGCGCTAGGATCGGTCTTGCACACCAGAATGATGAGGTCGGCGTTCAGGCCATTGCTGATGAAGGTCTTGCTGCCGTTGATCACATACTCGTCGCCGTCGCGCAAGGCGGTGGTGCGGATCGCCTTCAGGTCGCTGCCGGTGCCGGGCTCGGTCATGCCGATCGCGAGAATGGATTCGCCGGTACACGTTTTCGGCAGCCATTTCTGCTTCTGCTCTTCATTGCCGATGCGCGCGATATACGGTGCAATCACGTCGGAGTGCACGCCGAAGCCGAGGCCACTCAGCCCGGCGCGATTGGTTTCCTCATTGAGGATCGCCGCGTGGCCGAAGTCGCCGCCGCCACCACCGTATTCGGTCGGCAGCGTCAGGCACAGCAGACCCTCGCGGCCTGCCTTCAGCCACGTCTCGCGGTCGACGCGCCCGGCTTTGTCCCACTCGGCCTGTTTGGGAGCGCACTCCCGTTCCAGGAAGCGACGCACCGTGGTGCGTAGCATTTCATGATCGTCACGAAAAACAGTACGGGTAATTTGCATCACTAAATTCCTGAGGATGAGTGCGGCATGAGCGGATAGATGGCGTTATCGCGCGCAGGCGATATGTGCCGCAGGTTCGGTGTGGTAGAGCTGTTCGATCAGATGAGCGCGGCGCGCGCGGGTCACGGCCTGGTTCACGTAGCCTTTCTCGGCGATCTCATTGGCGTCGATCGACGGGGGCTCGGCCATCAGCATCAGGCGTTCGATCGTGCGGCTCGCGCCGCCGCCTTTGTGGCCGGCGAGGCGTTCGCGCAGCGCGGCGACCACGAGCGGATGCTCGACCAGCGCAGCCGCGTCGAGCTCGGCGAGTTCGGGCGCGAGGCGCCGGCAGGCGGCCACGTTAGGCCAGGCGAGCGCGGCGAGAAATTCGTGGTCATGGCCGCAGATCACGGCATCTGAAATGAGCGGGGCGCATTGATCGAGCAAACCGAGCCGCACCGCGCCGGTTCGAACCCAGGTGCCGTTCGTCAGCTTGAAGTCCTCGACCACCCGCCCTGCGAACAGCAGGCCTTGCGCCGGATCGTCCGGATTCGCAAGGCGCACGGCGTCGCCGAGCCGGAAGTAACCTTCTTCGTCGAAAGCGGCGGCGGTGAGCGCCGCATTGCCGATGTAGCCGCCGAACACGTTCGCGCCGCGCATGCGGATTTCGTAGCGGCCGTCGCCGCCTTCGAGCGGCAGCAGCTTCACTTCCGAACCCGGCACAGGGCCGCCGATGTTGCCGAGATCGGTCGCGGGCCAGCCGCAGTAGGTGCCCATTCCGCTCGTCTCGGTGCAGGCAAGGCCTGTCGAAAAGACGATGCGCTTGCCGATCGTGTCCACCGCCACGCGCTGGATGCGATGCCACACGTCCGTCGGCAAGCTTGCGCCGCCATAGCCGAAGTACTGCACATTGGCGAACAGGCTGCGGGCGAGCACGGGGTCGCGCTCGAGTTCGCCGGCCAGCACGGCCCATGCGGAGGGGACGCTGGTAAAGACCGTGGGCGACACTTCACGCAGGTTGCGCACGGTGCGCTCGATCATGCCAGGGAGCGGGCGTCCGTCGTCGATATAGTGCGTTGCGCCGAACTGGACGGAGCGGCCGATGTTCAGCACGCCGCCAAGGCCGTGGTGCCACGGCAGCCAGTCGAGGAACACCGGCTGCGATTCGCCCAGCCAGCCGAGATTGTCGGCGTAATAGGCGGCGACTGCCTTGAAGTTGCTGTAGGCGAGCGGCACGCCTTTCGGCGTTCCGGTCGAACCCGACGTGAAGAGGACGCGCACGGTATCGTCCTTGCGGATCGCCGCGTGCGCTGCGGCAACGGCGGCGGCGCGTGCCGGCGTCATGTCGACGGCAAGCAGGTCGGCCCATGCGTGTTGCGAAGGCTGCGCGTTGCGTACCGCGATAACCGGCGTTGCCGCCAGTTCGGTGATCGCGAGCGCGCGTTCGAACGACGCCGCGTCCTGCACGAACACCGCCGCCGGCGGCACCAGTTCGAGCACGCCCTTCAGACGTGCGAAGTTTTTGCTGAGCGTGGAATAGGCGGGCGAAACCGGTGCAGCGGGAATGCCTACATACTCGGCTGCGAGCAGAAGCACGGCCTGCTCGATCGAATTGCCCGAGAGCAGAACCAGCGGGTGCTGCTGGCCGAGGCCCATTTCCAGCAGGCGGGCAGCGACCGTTTGCACCTGATGCCACAGGTCGCGCCAACTGATCGTGCGCCAGGCGCCGCTGCCATCGCGTTCGCAGAATGCCGGACTATCACCGCGGCGCTCGGCCCATTCGGGGATGAAATCGGCGAAGCTGTTGTGTGCGATGTCGGGGGGCGGACTGGCGGAACTCAGCATCAACGTGCCGTCGGCGCGGCGTTCGACGAGCGGACGCCGTTCCGGAAAGCGTACGGGACGGTAAGGGGCTGCCGTGTATTCACTAGCCATGAGCGTACTCATTACGCTTGTCTCCTGAGCTTCAGCGCGCGACAGGGTGCGCACCGGCGTTTGTTGTGTGAGGCGCGCACGCCGTGAAGGGCTGCGCGCGACCCCTTGACTTAGAGCATAGTGGCTCGTGGCGACGAGCGAACCACCCGAGGTGGGTGGCGAGGAGGGATGGAGCCGAACGAGGAAGGACGAGCCGGCGGGGCACGTCAGGACGCGGGTGCGTCAGTCGGTCTCTTCGCCGGCAACGGGCGTCGAGCCCAGTTCGAGGTCGCGGACGCGTGCGACCGCTTCGTCACGGCTGGTCACGCCGAGTTTGCCGTAGATGTTCTTTAGATGCCACTTGACGGTCTCAGGCGAAATGCCGAGCGTGCGAGCGATTTTCTTGTTGGGCAACGCCTGCGCAAGCAGGCCGACAACCCGGGCTTCGCGCTCGCTCAGCGTTTCGGCGGCGGTGGGCTGCGAGTTACGGTTGGCGGGTTTGACAGCCGGCTCCGCGTCGCTTGCCGAGGTGGCCTTGTGCGCGGTCTGGAGCCGGCTCACATAGAAGGACAAGACCGGATCGTGCGCTTCGCCTTGCACCACGGCGGTAATGAGGTCCAGCGCGCCGGGATCGGCGTCGAGCAGGCTGCGGACGAGACCCAGCCGGTGGCCCCGGCGCAACGCGGCGAGCACGGCTTCGCGCGCGGCTTCGGCCCGGCCTCGACGGGCGTCGACCACCGCAGCTTGCATCTGGAAGTGCGCAAGGTGCCGTTGCCAGCCGCGCGCCTCGCAGAACGGAATCAGCGCCTGAAGACGGCTCGCGGCGCCTTCGAAATCCTCGTGAGCGATACACCAGTTGATGTGCGAGCTTTCCGCCATCGCGTGGATTTCCGCAGCGGTGCCCGCCGTGCTGGCCACCGGTGTGCTCACCACGCGCGCCGCGATCATGTCGAGCCGCGCGAGCCCGGCTTCCGCTGCGTCGAACTGACCGCTCAGCAGATGGCGATGAATCTGCTCGGCCACACTATGCGCGATGAGCCGCTGCAAACCGTATTGGGTCGCGTATTCTTCGAGACGTTCGAGATAGGCGAAGGCATCGAGCCGGTGTCCCGCGGCCCAATGGACCGCTGACAGCACGGTCAGGACGCGCAATACGGAGTCCGGAATGGACACGCGTTCGAGCACGTCGACGCGGTCCTCCAGAAGTTTGCGGGCCGCGTCCAGTTCGTTGAATTCGTACAGCACTTCGCCGAGCAGCGCTGCCGCGAAACATGCCGCTTCGGCGGTGGCGCTGCCGTGTTGATCCGCCTCGAACAGCACGTCGCGACTGATGCGCTCGACCTGGATGAACTTGCCCTCCAACGCATAGCTGAACCCCGCAATGCAGCGGCCGTTCAGCGTGCCGGCCGAGGTGCCCATGAGCGGCGCGCCGTCCACGAGAAGTTGCGGCGCCTCGCTCTGAACACGCCGCGCTTCATCGTACTCGCCGCGGCGCATGTGAATCCACGAGAGCAGGTTGTTGCGGCCGCCCACGGTGAGGCTGTCGGCGTGAGCGGGAATTTGCCGCATGTCCGGCAAGACCGATATCGCCTCGTCCGTGTCGTCGCGCTGAACGGCGAGCGCTGCGCGTAACAGGATGAGGCGATAGCGCGAATTCGCATCGCTTTCGGGGATATCGGTTTGCAGGCGCGCGATAGCCGCGGCGCACGCGTCGAATTCGCGTGCATACAGTTGCAGGTGCACCATCCACAGGCGCAATCCGATGCGCGCCTGGACTTCGGCGAGCGGGAGCAGGCGGATCAGCCCGACGAGCTTACGCAGGTCGCCTTCAATCTGCATGGTCCGCGCAACGCGTAGCACGAGATCGGCGGCCGCCGCCGACTCGCCCGCGAGTAAGGCGTGCCGCACGGCGTCGTCGTGCTGGCGGTGGTCGCGAAACCAGATCCATGCCGCCAGATGCACCTCGCGTTGATGCAGTTCGCTGCGCGCGCGAAAACGCTCGAGCAGTGTCTCGCGAAAAAGCGGGTTCAGCCGATACCACGTCTCGCTGCCCGAACTCTCGATCGGGGCGATGAACAGGTTGTCGTTTTCCAGTCTCGTCAGCAACGCACGCACTTCGGCAGGCGACTGCTCGTCGCCGATCAAGGCGATGCACAGCGGCGCGCAGACGCGCGTGCAGCTCGCCATGCGGACCAGCATTTCCACTTCGGAGGGCGCAAGGCGCGACAACACCTCGCGTTCGAAATACGTTGCAAAACCGCGGGCGTCCAGCAGTTGTGCGTTCGCGAGCGGGTCTGACGGCGCGAGGTCCGTTGCGCCCTGTTTTCTTCTCTTCAGACGCATGGCGAAGAGTTGCAGTCCCGCCACCCAGCCGTCGGTCAGTTCATGCATGTGCCGCGCTTCGCGCTGGCCGATCTCGCCCAACTGCGCTTTGAGAAACGCCTCGGATTCGGCGGCCGTGAAGCGCAGATCGCGCATGTCCAGTTCCAGGACGAGGCCCTGGTCGCGCGGGCGCCCCAGCGAAAGCGGCACGGTGCCACGCGAGACGAGCACGAGATGGAGATTCGCCGGCGCGTAGTCGAGCAGCCATTGCAATGCTTCGTGATTGCGCGCATTGGCAACGTGATGCAGGTCGTCCAGCACCAGCATGACGTCGTTCGAATGGGCGGCGATACCGCGCACGAGCGCGATGATCGTGCGCTCGACCGCTTCGTCGTCCATACCGCGGCCGCCTAGCAAGGCCGCTTCATGGCACATCGCCGGGTCGACCTGGGCGAGACTTGCGACGAGGTAGTCGAGAAAGTGCGCGAGTTCGTTGTCCTCAGGTGCGAGTGTCAGCCAGGCGATGTCGAACCCGAGCGAAAGCAATGCTTCGCGCCACGCGATCAGCAGGCTCGTCTTGCCGCAGCCGGCCGGCCCCTGAAGCACGACGCAACGGTTGCGCCGGGCGTCGAGTAATTGGGCCAGCAGACGTTCGCGCGCGACGACGCGGGCGGTATTACGTGGCGGAATCAATCGGGGATCAGCTCGGGAGTCCGCGGAGCCGCCTTGGGAGCGGCGTGGGTCCACGGGAGGGGAATTCTGCGACATCGTGACCTGCGCCTTGCGCGCCCTGGCTTCGCGCCGGGTCGGCGAGGGCCAAAGGACGAAATGATAATCGGCACATTGTAGCGCAGCGCTCGCAGCGTTTTCACGTTGGACAGGGGAGTGTCTTCCCGGATCAGCCTGGGTCCGGCAGGTGGGTCGCGCCGGCGGTGTGTGCTGTATCGCGCACGGATTCCTGCTTGCGCCGCGACACGAATTGCACGACGTCGCCACCCGCGCGCCACGCATAACAGGTGTCGACCATGGGATGAGGCTGAACGTTGTTTGCCCCGTCGGCGGACTCGCCGTTGGCGGGGGCGCTTTTGCGCCAACCCATCAACGTCTGGATAGCCGTCGTGGCGATGGGGCCGAGCAACTCGGTCAGATGCGTGCAGCCTTTCGGACCGGTAAGGCGGCTCTTGACCTCCTTCATGAAGCCCGCGCCGATGGTCACGCCCTGTAAGCCGGCATAAGCCTCGTTGATTTCCGTGCAATAGCGGCTCGGTGACGAGTCGGTATGCGCCTCGATGCGATGGATCAGGAGATTTGAATCGATCGTGACCACGATGCGCATGTCGTGAATCGGTGAGCCGGCCGGCACGGTCTTGAAGAGCAGATCGGCATCTTCCGCCTTCGTATCGCGGATGCGACCTTCGATATCGAACAGGCCGTCGCTTCGTTCGAAGCCCATGCACTCGACCCGGCGGGTGTGAACGAGCCGCCGCGTTGAAGGATTCAATGGGATGGCAGGCATAGGTACCTCGTTGACAGAAGCAGTCATTCGATTGATGGAAGACGAATCAGGCCGGGTGTCGATCGAAACACACGGACATCTCGTGGTTTAGCGCGAGGAGCACGTCGGCCCTTGAGCGATCGATATCACCGAGCCTATTTGAGCGCAGAACGCCAGCCGCCCCCTGCATCGGGGGGGCGGGTTCGATGCATGTCGCTACATCTTTCACCGCTCGGGGTATTCCCGTCCCCCCTCTGTTTGGGTAGGTCATCTGCCCGGACGTCCCTGCAATATGGGCTCGCGACGACCGGCCGGGCTGGTGCCGGCCGTCGTCCCGTCGGACATCTGCATGAGTTTGCTTTACCCGTGTCCGTGGGGCACGGCAAACACAAAGAGGAGACATGCATGCGTTTCATGAGTCAGAGCATTTGCGGAGCTACATTGATTCTCGCCGCCGGAGGAGCGGCGGCCCAGTCGAGCGTGACGCTATATGGGGTGGCGGACGTATTCGTCCAGTACCTGGATAACGGCGGAAAACATTCGTTTTCCGAACGAAGTGGCGGCTCCACGGGTTCCCTGTTCGGCCTGAAGGGATCCGAAGACCTCGGTAACGGTCTGAAGGCGGTGTTCGACGTCGAAACCGGCTTCAACATCAACAACGGAGGCTTCTTCGCGGACAGCACGGCAATGTTCTACCGGCAATCGTGGGTGGGAGTGAAGCACGATTCGTATGGCCAACTGAGTTTCGGGCGTCAGTATCAACCGAGCTTCTGGGCTGTCTACTTCACCGACCCGTTCCGCGGTAACGAAGTCATGTCGCCGCTGGCAGCGGCCGACCTCGCCGGCGCAACCGACCGCTCCACGCTCGCAACGCAGTACGTGTCCGGGCGAACCAGCAATTCGATCTTCTATTCGTCACCCGACATGCGAGGCGTGCACGTCTACGCCATGTACGCGATGCCAGGCACTGTCACGCAACCCGTGCCCGTGCGCTCCGGCGCGATGGTCGACGTGGCCGCGAACTATTCGGGCTACGGCTTCTATGCGGGCGTTGGCTACCAGTATCAGCATGGATCGCAGGAGAGTGCGCCGCTGGTGCCAACCGCGCCGACGCTGCTGACCACATTCGATCTGATGGGAACGGAGCACTTCACCGGCGCGCTGGCATACCGGCTGGGCATCGTGAATTTTCAGTTCAACTATTCGTATAACCGGCCGAAGGATGCACCTGCCGGCTCGCTCGTCACCATCACGCCGGCAGTCAAGTTGCCGCTCGCTTCGCTGGTTCACTCGTACAGCATTATCGAGCTGGGCGCGACGATCCAGGCCACACCCGCGGACGTGATCGAAATCGCCGGC
This sequence comes from Burkholderia sp. WP9, assembly GCF_900104795.1. NCBI lineage: Bacteria > Pseudomonadati > Pseudomonadota > Betaproteobacteria > Burkholderiales > Burkholderiaceae > Burkholderia > Burkholderia sp. WP9. Next base: position 1,497,970 of record NZ_FNTG01000002.1, on the reverse strand, counting down.
ATCGAACGGGATGTGCGTGGCGTTCACGACAATACGCCGGGTATCGAAGTCGGCGTCGACCACAGTCTGTCAAAGCGTACGAGTCTCTACATGCGCGCGGGCTACCTGAAGAACAACGGCAGTGCGAACATGAGCTGGCCTGGTGTGACGGGCGTCGCCAGCGGTTCGAAGCAGGTTCTTGCGGTGCTCGGCATGACACATCGTTTCTGACGACAGCATGCGTTCACGAAAGACGCCGCGAGGCGGCGTCGTTCGTGAGCACTGTGTCACGGTTTTAAGCGGGTCCGATATCACAACAGGAAAACATCGATGAAACAAAACAAGGTATTCACGCTGGTAGGCAGCGCGCTGCTCGTTCTGGCATCACTCGACGTGCACGCGCAGAGCAGCGCTGCGGCCCCTGCATCCGGCCGCTCATATGCGTCGGACGCGAAAGCCGTTAAGGCCGCCGACCGCGCGCTTCAGAAGAACGTGGTTCGCGCGCTGAGCAAAACGAAAGGGCTGAGGGCCACCACGATTACGGTGCGGGCGCATAACGGCGTGGTGATCCTGGAAGGAACAGTGCCGGAACAGTCGCAGGTCGGACTGGCGACTCAGGCTGCTGAAGGGGTTGAAGGCGTGGACTCAGTCACGAACGCATTGACGTTATCCACGTTGTAAAGCGTTGAATCTGGCGTTCCTGCAGCGAGGTCGGGGCCCGCTCACGGTGTGTGAGCGGGCCCTTTGTTCAGGGGTTTAGCCTGTCACCGATTTGCATTCGAGAAACTCGGCCAACCCTTCTCGACCATACTCGCGTCCGTTCCCGGATGTCTTATAGCCGCCGAAGGGAACCGTAATGTCCAGCATCGCGCCGTTGATCCGCACCGAGCCCACGCGCAGGCGCGCGGCCACACGGCGGGCGCGTTCGGGGTTGCTGGTGGCGATATAGGCGGCGAGCCCGTATTCCGTGTCGTTGGCCATCGTAATGGCGTGTTCCTCGCTGTCGTATGGAATCGTCACCAGCACCGGTCCGAAAATTTCCTCGCGCGCGATCTTCATGTCGTTGCGGACATCCGCGAAAACAGTAGGGCGCGCGTAGAAGCCCCGCGCAATTCCTTCGGGCCTGCCGGGGCCGCCGGCAATGACCCTCGCGCCTTCCTCGATGCCGGCCCGGATCATGTGCTGCACCTTCTCGTATTGCGCTCGGTTCGAGATCGGGCCCATCTTGGTGGCCGGGTCCGCGGGATCGCCGACAACGATCCCATTGGCGACCGCCGCGGCAATCGCCATGGCCTCGTCGTATCGTTCGCGTGGCACCAGCATGCGGGTCGGCGCAACACAGGTCTGTCCTGAATTGACCATGCACTGGGCCACGCCGCTCGTCACAGCGGCCTGCAGATCGGCGTCGTCGAGAATCAGCAGAGGCGACTTGCCGCCGAGTTCCTGCGCCACGCGCTTGACCGTGGGCGCGGCGCTGACGGCCACTTCCACGCCGGCACGCGTCGAGCCGGTAATCGACACCATGTCCACGTCGGGATGCGACGACAGCCGTGCGCCGACGACGCGCCCTTCGCCAAAGATCATATTGAAGACGCCGGGCGGCGTGCCCGCTTCGTGCATGATTTCCGCGAAGATCACAGCATCGAGCGGAGCGATCTCGGAAGGCTTCAGCACGACGGTGCAACCCGCTGCCAGGGCCGGCGCGACTTTGGCGGCGATCTGGTTCAACGGCCAGTTCCACGGCGTGATCAGCGCCGCGACGCCGACCGCTTCGCGGCGCACGTAGCTCTTGTCGTGTTGAGTCTCGAACTCGAAATGGCGCAACGTCTCCACTGCGGCCTGAAGTTGCGAGAGGCCGATCGCGGCCTGCAGATGCTTGCACAGCGTAATGGGCGCGCCGATCTCGATACGGACCGCCTCGGCAATGTCGTCGAGCCGCGCGCGGTAGCATTCGATGATCCGCTCGAGCAGCGCGACCCGCTCGGCGCGACTCGATTCCGACCAGACCGGAAAGGCGGATCGCGCCGCGGCGACGGCGCGATCCGCGTCTTGCGCGGTTCCCATCGTGAGCTGGCCGGTCAGCGTCTCGGTGGCGGGATTGACGATGTCCGTCTGCGTGCTGCCGGCGGACGGCTCGACCCATTGGCCGCCGATATAGAAGGTGTTCAGCGTTTTCATTTCGTTTCCTGGGATTCTGTGGGGCGCGTCGAACTCAGGCTGCCACCGGACGATCGCCGATCACCGTCGCACGCATCATGTGGCGCGGCGCCGGGAAGTAGTCCTGGACCGCATAGTGCTGGCACGAGCGGTTATCCCAGAAGGCGATCGTGTTCGGGCGCCACTTGAGGCGGACCTGATATTCCGGCGCCTGGGCCTGGCGGAACAGGTACTGCAGCAGTTCCATTTCGGCGAGCTTGTAGTCGAAGCCAACGCGATACTCCTTCGCGGTCAAATGGCCGTAATTCGACAGATGCGTGGTAAACGCTTCGTTGACGTAGAGGATATTCTCGCCAGTTTCGGGGTGGACTCGCACGACCGGGTGCTCGACGGGCGGAAACTTCGCGCGCATCGTTGCGTGCTGGTCCACGGGCACCGCAATGCCGAATAGCGGAAGGAAGTCGTGGACCGCCTTGAGGCCGGCGATTTTCGCCTTCACGTCGCCGGGCAAATTCTCGTAGGCTGCGACCATGTTGATCCACATGGTGTCGCCGCCGACCTCGGGGCATTGCACGCATCGCAACATGGAGCCCATGGAGGGAATCTCGCGCCACGATACGTCGGAGTGGTACAGGTTCTCCCGGCCGCGCTTGGTATCGTTGCGGCCGAGGATCACCAGTTCCGGATGCTCCGGGTGATGCGGAAACGCGGGATGAATCTCCAGTTCACCGAATCGCTTTGCCACGGCGACGTGCTGGGCTGGGCTGATGTCCTGGTCGCGGAAAAACAGAACCTTGAACTTCAGCAGTGCGCGGCGCAATGCAGCGTAAGTGTCGTCGTCGAGCGGATCGCGCAGATCGACGCCGCGAATTTCCGCGCCGATTGTCGGTGTATAGCGTTCGACGGCGAACGGCCAGGCGTCGTTGGAATTGGCGTGCACCGCTGTCGAATCGGGCGCGATCTCTGTTGCTTGCATGTCATGTCTCCATTTGTCAGGGCCCGCATGTGCCGCGGCGCGTGGGGCTCGCGGCAGTTGCGGCAGTTTCACAGGCGCACGCGGTGCGCGTATGCCGGGTTCTGGTTTCGTGCGACGCCGTTTGCGCGCCGCTTCAGCGCGCGGGGCGGCCGTCTAGCGGTGGTCGGCGCGGATCAGATCAGCGGCTTTCTCGCCGATCATGATGGCCGGTGCATTCGTGTTGCCGCCGATCAGCGTCGGCATGATCGACGCGTCGGCCACGCGCAGCGCTTCAATGCCGCGCACGCGCAGGCTCGGGTCGACCACGGCCATTGCGTCGATTCCCATCTTGCAGGTGCCCACCGGGTGAAAGACGCTGTCGGCATGGCTGCGCACGAACGCCCGGATCGCTTCTTCGTTCGAATCGTCCGGTCCGAAATCGTCCGTCAACAGTTCCTTTCCGCCCGCTTCGGCCAGCGCCGGCTGCGCGAAAATACGGCGGACGATCCTGACACCGGCGACCAGCGCTTCCATGTCGGCTTCCGCTGACAGAAAGCGTGGATCGATCGACGGCGCGTCGCGCATGTCCGCGCTACGTAGGCGCACGTGACCGCGGCTCTGCGGGCGCAGAATATAGGCGTGACAGGAATAGCCATGTCCGAGTTTGCGGCGTTTCGCCACGTTGCGATTGCCGAGCAAGGCGAGAACGAAAGCTAACTGCACGTCCGGGATGGCCAGGTCGGGGCGGCTTTTCACAAAGGCGCCTGCCTCCGCGAAATTGGAACTGACCATGCCGCTGCGATCGCGCCGGTAACGCCACATGCCGGATGCGAGCCGCAAAAAGCCGCCTGCGGAGTAGCCATAGAGGTCGTTGGATTTGACCTGTTTGTTGACGATCACGTCGAGGTGGTCCTGCAGATTCTCGCCCACGCCGGGCAGATCCTGCACGACCTCGATACCGTGGCTGCGCAGATGCCCGGCCGCACCGATGCCCGAGGCCATCAGCAACTGCGGCGAATTGAAGGCGCCACAACTGAGCACGACTTCGCGCCGCGCCCGCAAGGTTTGCTTGACGCCTGCCCGCACCACGCTGACGCCGCGCGCACGTTTGTTCTCGATGACAAGACGCAACACCTGCGTGTCCGGGAGCACGTGCAGGTTCGGGCGGCCGCCGTTCAGGTCCGGATCTTTCGCATTGCCGTTGTGCAGGTAGGCACGCGCGGCATTCCAGCGTTCGCCATTGAACTGCGTGACCTGATAAAGGCCGGCGCCTTCCTGCTCCGCGCCGTTGAAGTCCGTGTTCAGCGGCAATCCGGCTTGCAACGCGGCATTGACGAAACGATGCGAGAACGGGTTGGGCGTTCGCAGGTCGCTCACGTGCAGCGGACCGTCACCACCGTGCCACGGATCGTCAGTACGTCCGGCGTGGCGCTGGTTGCATTCACTGCGCCGGAAGTAGGGCAGGACGTCGTCGTAGCCCCAACCCGTACAACCCAGAGCGGCCCATTCGTCGTAATCGTTGCGATGTCCACGAATGTAGACCATGCCGTTGATCGACGAACTGCCGCCCAGTCCGCGTCCGCGCGGCTGAAAGGATGGGCGTTCGTTAAGGCCGGGCTGACGTTCGGTGAGGTAAGCATAGTTGCGCGGACCGGCCTTTTGCACGGTCGATGCCAGACCGATCGGCACCCATACGCTCATGTGATGGTCATGCGGGCCGGCCTCGAGCAGAGCGACCGTGACCGATGTGTCCTCCGCCAGTCTGGCGGCCACCGCGCAGCCTGCGGAGCCTGCGCCGACGACGATATAGTCGTACTCGGCCGCGATCATGCTGTTGCGAGCGTTGTTACCAGTTCTGATCATGGCGCCTCTGTTCGTTGAAAGGGATGTGTGCACGCGCAGCGGCCGTTGTCTTTGTCGCCGCAGCCATAGCCAGATCAATCAAGTGGCGGCTTGCGTGGCGAAGTGATTGAGGGTTCTGTGCGAGCGATCAGGATGAAGCCAGCGCACGGCGGCGAGGGAGGCCGCGATTAGCAGGACGGCGCTGACCGTGAAGCCGAGTTCATAGGCATGGCTGTTGCCGCCGCCATAGACCTGTACGATCCGTCCCATCACGGCCGGTGCGAATGCGGCGCCAAGACTTGCGAGTGCCGTGTGGATGGCGACGAGCGCCCCGCGCTGAATGTCCGGGACCATTTCGGCGAGCAGCGCGGGAGCCAGCGTGAAGCTCAACGTCGGCAATGCGCCGGCCACCGCGAGTAACGCCACTTTCTGCAACGGCGGCAGGTGAAGCAGCATGAGGGTGATATACAGCAGAGCCCCGGCAACCGCCGACAAACAGATCAGATGGACACGCGCCTTGCGTGTGGACACGCCGCGTCCGAGCATGCGTTGGGATAACCAGCTCAGGCCCACGTTGACCGGAGTCGCGGTCGCGACCACCACGGCGAAGCAACGACCCGCATCGACACCGCTGAATCCGAGCCCTTTTTCGAGGTAGGTGGGGATCCAGGTCAGGCTCAGGCCCAAGGTCCAGTAGGCGGTGAATCCGAGTGCGAACACCGAGAGGACCGAACGGTCCGTGAGGATTCTCCGATACGGTAGCCGCGACGTGCGGTTTCGCGCGATCGGCGCGGCTTGCTGCCTACCGAGGCCGCCCTCGCGCCCGAAACATGCCCACAGTACGCTCCACGTCGCGCCTATCGCGCCGAGGAGCAGAAAGTTCATACGCCATCCCCACTGTCTCGTGACGAGCGGAATCAGCAGGCCGGCCAGCAGCATGCCGAAAGCCGCGCCCTGGTTGATGATGGCGACAGGCAGATTGCGTTTGCGGTCGGGGAACCACTTGTACAACGCATGCACGGAAACCGGAAACGCCGGGCCTTCGGCGGCGCCCAGGATCACGCGGCAGATGAGCAGCCCCAGCGCGCTCGTCGCCATGGCCTGCGGCAATTGAAGTACCGCCCAACTGAGGCCCATTGCCAGCAATAGCCAGCGGGTCTGGAAGCGGTTCGAAAGAAACCCCACGAGGACGGTCGAAATGGAAAAGAGCCAGAAGAAGCTGCCGGCGACAAGTCCGAATTTTTCCGGAGACAGGTGCAGTTCGGCCGTCAACGGCACGGCCACCAGACCGAGCACGATCTTGTCCAGGAAATTGATGAGGGCGAGCCCCGTCAGCAGGAAGGTCATCGTCCACGCGGACTTTGCCTGGAAATCAGGGGAAGCGGTCATAGGTTGTCTCCGGTAGTCCTGCTCCCGGCGGACTTCGCTGTCCCGGCCGGTAATGCGGACTTTGTAGCGCCACGGTAATGGGTGCGCGAGGGTGGGCAACCACCCGGAACAGGTAGGCTAGGGAAAACCTTGTTGCCCTGGATGGGGAAATGTCCCGTTATTCATGCGGTGTTGCCGCGGAGGAACGGCGTTCTACCCCACCGGGGTGGTGGCACGGGAAGCGCATTGCCTTACTGTGAGTCCATGAAGTATCGAGCGGGATCGCGGTTCCGATCCGTGTCAGCCTTCATGAGAGGAGAGGCAGTGAATACCCGGGAAACATCGTTGCGCGGTCTCGTGGAAAAGTGGTTTGGACCTGAATCGCAAATGCGGGCGCGGGTGACGCTTTTCAGTCACTCCCGGGCCGGCCGTTGGCGTTATGTGTGCGTGGCGTCGAGGCGGGCGACCGGTGAGCTGTCGATTTTTTTCTTCCGCCACGACGATGGTTCGTGGTCGGTGTTTCCCCCGGAAACAAAGCGGCCGTCAATGAACGTGGCGCGCATGCCGGTATTGCCCGGCGCGGCAGGACCGGTTGCGTTGCCAGGTTGAGCGGCGTCCGCTTCGAGGTGGAAGCCGGAGATCGACGGGTTCGAATCGTTTGCTCAGGCGCGGCATGTTGTTGTGTTATCAACTAGAAAATATTGGAGATCGGTGCTGTGTCAATCCCGACATTCCTGGGTGACGATGAGTTCGCCCGCGAAGCAATCGAATACGACGTCGTGATCGTCGGCGGCGGCCCGGCTGGGCTGTCCGCGGCGATTCGCCTGAAGCAGCTGGCGGCGGAAAAAGGCGCTGAAATTGGCGTGTGCGTACTGGAAAAAGGCTCGGAGATCGGGGCGCATATCCTCTCGGGCGCGGTCATGGATCCGCGCGCCATGACCGAGCTGATTCCGGACTGGAAAGAAAAAGGCGCACCGCTGACCGTGGATGTGACCGAAGACAAGTTCCTGTTCCTGACCGAAACCGGTTCGAAGAGCGTGCCGGTCTGGGCGTTGCCGGATAACTTCAAGAATCACGGTAATTATGTGATCAGTCTCGCGAATGTGACGCGCTGGCTGGGTCAGCAGGCTGAGGCGCTGGGCGTGGAGATTTTCCCGGGCTTTCCTGCGGCCGAAATCCTTTATAACGACGACGGTTCGGTCAAAGGCGTCGCGACCGGCAACCTGGGCATCGGCAAGGATGGCGAACCGACCGAGAACTTCCAGCTCGGCATGGAGCTGCACGCGAAGTACACGCTGTTCTGTGAGGGCGCGCGTGGGCATCTTGGCCGTCAACTGAACGATAAATTCAAGCTGCGCGAAGGCGTCGATCCGCAGGTCTACGGTATCGGCATCAAGGAACTGTGGGAAATCGATCCGTCGAAGCACAAGCCGGGTCTCGTGATGCATACCGCCGGCTGGCCGCTGGAGAACGACACGTATGGCGGCTCGTTCCTCTATCACATGGATAACAACCAGGTGGTGGTGGGTTTTGTGGTCGGACTTGGCTACACGAATCCGTACCTGTCGCCGTTCGAGGAATTCCAGCGCTACAAGACACATCCGGCAATCCGCGCGGTGCTCGAAGGCGGCAAGCGGGTGTCGTACGGCGCACGGGCGATCACGGCCGGTGGCCTCATGTCACTGCCGAAGCTCGTGTTCCCGGGCGGCGCACTGGTCGGCGACGATGCGGGCTTCCTGAACGCATCGCGGATCAAGGGTTCGCATGCGGCGATCAAGACCGGCATGCTGGCCGCCGACGCCGCTTTTGAAGCCGTGCAGGCTGGACGCACCAGTGATGAACTCACCGCGTACCCGGAGAGCTTCAAGACCTCGTGGCTGCATACCGAACTGAATCGTGCGCGCAACTTCAAGCAGTGGATGAGCAAGGGTCTGTATCTCGGCACGCTGATGGTGGGCATCGAGCAGAAGCTGCTGGGCGGCAATGTGCCGTGGACGCTGCATCACCAGCATTCGGATCACGAGATGCTGAAGCCGGCTTCGCAGTGCAAGCCGATCGTCTATCCGAAGCCCGATGGCAAGCTGACGTTTGACCGGCTCTCTTCAGTGTTCATCTCGAACACGAACCACGAAGAGAACCAGCCCGCTCACCTGACGCTGAAAGACCCTTCGGTGCCAGTGAACGTGAACTGGCAGACCTACGCCGGCCCGGAGTCACGTTACTGTCCGGCAGCAGTGTATGAGTTCGTGAAGAACGACGACAACACCGAACGTCTCGTGATCAACGCGCAGAACTGCGTGCACTGCAAAACCTGCGATATCAAGGACCCGACGCAGAACATCGTGTGGGTGACGCCTGAAGGCGGCGGCGGTCCGAATTATCCGAACATGTAGTCGATCTCGCAGGGCGACCTGACATGGCCGCCTCGCGTGGGATCCGAGCCCTTCGACTTTCCTGTCAGGCTATTTATTTATCTGCGCAGCCATGTGGGAAATCCGCCCTCTAACGACTTCAATTGCCAGCTTGAGGGCGTACACATCTGGAAGATAACGCTGCGGCATGCGTATCTGGTTAGCGTTCGCGTCGATCTGTTCGATCTCGGCGCTCCATTGCGAGATCTGTTCCTGGCTCGGCCGTTCACTTCGCCATATCTCATCTTCCAGCAGTTTCACTTCGCGATACCAGACTACGAGGCGGTTTTTGATCCGTGTCTCCGCGATTCGGGGCAACGCCTGAAGCACGCCAAGCAGCAAAGCCGCGAAGGGCAGAAGAATCAGAAGACGCCGCTCGATAAAACTGGCCAGCCAGAACGGAAGGTAGCGTTGCAGGAACGGACGGCCAGATTTGAAGTAGCGAATGCTTTCGTCGGAAACGGGAAATTCGTCGGTGTTGACGTTGGGAAACGTGCCGAGTGGCGTGAAGTAATCTTCGCGGCCATGGACGGCGCTGGCCGCATCCAGCAACAGATAGACGAAGGCCGGGTGCAACGAGTCTTTCGCCACGAGCAAAGCCGTTGCGGCGAGCAGGGTGACATCCGCCGACGGACGATCATTGGCAATGCTCGTCGAGCCGCGCGGAAAAATGACTTTGGAGAGAGCCGGAAATTTTTGGACTAGCGCGTCGGCCTGAGCAAAGCTCATTAGCTTCAGATTGCTGTTGAGCAGGGTTCGTTGCATATCGGCATCCGGCCTGCCAATAAAGAATGCCGCATCGAGTTGTCCCGTTTCGAGACCTTGATACGCTTTGGTAGCGTCCATTTGCAACAGCTTGGCGTCGTCGCCGGAGACACCGCTGTAGGCGAGCAATTGCAGCGCGACGTTCAGCAGACCACTGCCAGGAACGCCAATGGAAATCCGCTTGCCACGCAATTGCGCCAACCGGTCAATCGTGGTGTCGCCGCGATAGAACACCCAGATCGGTTCGTACGACACCGCGGCGATCGTTTTGAGGTTGTCGGTCTCTTTCGGACTGGTCGTGCCTGACTGGATAAAGCCGACCTGGTAAGCGCTGTCTGGATCCTTCAGCCGCTGATAATTTTCGATCGAACCGGAAGAACTGCGGATATCGAGCGTCACGCCTTTGCGTTTCAGGATCGGGCCGTAGCGGTCCGCAAAGCCGCGATAGATTCCCTGGTCTGCCCCGGATGTGATGACGATCGTATGCTGAAACGCGGGTTCGAGAATGATCGCCAGCAACCAGCCCGACACGGCCACCAGCAGAATCGCACCCGTGATGAAGAGCCACGGGCGCTTCGGCCTGATGGGTCCTTTCCGGGCGCGATGGAGAACGGGGTTGTTCCTTGGCACGTTTCGGCCTCTTTGGTCAGCCCTCCGAACGGGAGGAGCACAACGCTGCCCTAACGTGCGTAGACTGCAGGCTACCCGGCTTCATGTCAACAATCCGGCAGGCGCTTTCTTCCTGCGCTGTATCGGCAATCAACCAGGCAGAAGGCGTTTGTCGGCGAACCCTCAGACGCCAGATAAACACCCGCGCCAGCAGCACCTCTCAGGCAAGTGCCACCACCGCGATTTCGACCAGCAACTCGGGCGCGGCAAGCTTCGCTTGCACCGTCGCGCGCGCGGGTGCGCTACCTTGCGGAACCCATGCGTCCCATACCTCGTTCATTCCCGCGAAATCGCGGGTAATGTCCGCGAGCCAGACCTGTGCGGAGACGAGTCGCGTCTTGTCGATGCCGGCCTTCTCCAGAAAATTGTCGATCTTCTCCAGCACCTTCGCGGTCTGGAGTTTCACGTCAGCGGTGTGATCGGCGGAAGTCTGGCCGCCGACGAATACGAGGCCGGCCGCCTTGACGACGCGGCTCATACGTTGATTGGTTTCGATACGAACGATATCGGTCATGACACTCTCTCCAGTTGAAGTCGAACGAAGTCGCCGCGCGCTGACTGCTCGCACGACGGCGCAAAGAAATAAGAGCGTTTAATGCGTCGCTAGAGACGAAGCACCGCTAAAGGACGACTCCGCGGTGCGGCCAAAGCGATCGATGGCAAACGCATCGAGCGAAATCGACGGCGCGCCGTCGAGCATCAGTTCGGACACCAGCTTGCCGCAGCCCGGCCCGAGCTGAAAGCCGCTGCCGCAATAGCCAAACGAGTAATACAGATCCGACGCCTTGCGGCTCGCGGAGATGACCGGCAGTTCATCTTCGGTAAACGCTTCGACGCCGGCCCACGCGCGGTTCACGCCAAGATTGCGCAGATGAGGAAACAGATCGGTCACGGTGCGCGCACTGCGCACGAGACGAACGAAATCGACTTCGCCGTGACGATTGGCCAGATCCGCAATGCCGATCAGCTTGCCGCCAATTACCACGGTGCCGTTGTCGAACTGCTTGAAAGACAGCGGCCTGCCCGTTGCGCCGAGCGTCGCGGAGCAGAACGGTGCAACACGATGCGTGACCATCAGCATCAAACCTTCGGGGTGCACCGGCACGGGCTCGCCGACCTGCTTCGCCAATTCGCCGGACCACGCGCCCGCGGTGACGAGCAGCTTTTGCGCGCTGAACGTGCCGTGTGACGTGACGGCGAACCATCGCGTGCCACGCTGTTCGATGCGGCGCACCGGCGTGCCTTCCAGAAACCGCGTGCCGAGTCGTTGCGCGGCGAGCCGGAATGCGGTGGTGGTTCGATAGGGCAGCGCGTAGCCGTCGCGCTCCACCCAGATTCCGCCAGTGACATGCCGTGCGAGCGCCGGTTCGAGTTCGAGCACGCTTTCCCGGTCGATGACCTTTTCGTGCGTGAATCCATGCGATTCGAGCAGGGCGACGCGCTCGCGGCATGCTTCGAGTTCGTCATCCGTTTCCGCGATCTTCAACTGACCGGAAGGAACGAAGCCGCCATCCTCACCGAGCAGATCGGTCATGCCGTGCCAGATTTCCCGCGACATCAGCGCAAGCGGAATCTCGGGCAATGGACGGCCCAGCGTGCGCACGCCGCCTGCATTCACGCCCGACGAATGACGCGCGACGTAGTCGGCTTCGAGCACGATCACCTTCGCGCCGCGCCGCGCCATGTGGAACGCGCTGCTCGTGCCATGCAGCCCGCCGCCGACCACGAGGACATCGGCTTCCTGAATGTCGGTCGTGTCACTCACCAGCGAGTTCTCCGAGCGTGAGCGGCTTGATCGGCGGACGGATGCGGTAGTAGCCGACTTCGGCGGGCGAGACGCGGCGCGCGTCGGCGATCACTTCCGTCACGGTGAGGCCGCACATGCGTCCCTGACACGGACCCATGCCGCAGCGTCCGAACGACTTCGCCTGATTCGGTCCGACACAGCCGAGTTCGACGAACTTGCGCAACTCGCCCGCGGTGACTTCCTCGCAACGGCACACGATAGTCTCGTCGCGCGGAATGCGATTGACGTCGCGCGGACGATACAGGCTGTCGAGAAAAGGCCGGATGCGCATCACGCCCGCCAGTGCGCGGCGATGCGCGACGGCTTCCGCGTCGCGTGTCGCCGGGGTGATCGCGCCGAGTTGCGCGGCCGCCGCGAGACCCGCGAGCGTGCCCTGCAAGGCCGCTGCCTGCGCGCCGCCGATGCCCGCGCCATCGCCCGCGACGAAAATGCCGGGCACGTCCAGTTCGCCCCATGCATCGACTTTCGGGGTGAAGCAGAGCTGCGCGTTGTCCCAGCGGTGCGACGCGCGCAGCGCTTGCGTGAATTGCGTGTTCGGCACGACGCCTTGGTGCAGCAGGATCACATCGGCTTCGATACGATGCGCCGTGCCTTGTGTCGTGAAGTGAAGCGCGGCGGCGCGCTCCACGTGATCCGTGCCGATGCGCGCTTCCACGCGCAGATCGTCCGCCGCCTCGAAGATCGGCACACCCGCTTCGCGCAGCGTGCGGATCAGTTGCAAGCCTTTGCTCAGAAACGGCCACGCGCGCAGCGCCGCCAGCGCGTGACGCTTCGCGCGCCAGCGGTCCTCGTGACGCGTGGTATCGACCAGCGCGCGGATCGGCACGCCGGCGCGCACATACTGCCAGCCGAGCAGATACAGCAGCGGCCCGCAGCCCGCCAGCACCGGCGGCGCGGCCGGCACTTCGCCCGCGCTCTTCAACAGAATTTGCGCTGCGCCCGCCGTCAGCACGCCGGGCAGCGTCCAGCCCGGAATCGGGAAGGGCCGCTCCAACGCACCGCTCGCGAGAATCACGCATTGCGCGTCGACGCTGCTGATCTTGCCGTCCTTCAGATAATTGACGCCGCGCTCGCGCGTGACCTGCCACACCGTCGCATGGGTCACGTGGCGCGCGCCGGAGGCGGCGAACGCATCGGCAATGGCGGAGCCCGCTGCGTAGTCCGGCCCGAGAATCTCCTTGCGGCGCGCATCGGCGCGGCCGATGCCGCGATAGATCTGGCCGCCCACGGCGTCCTGTTCGTCGATCAGCACGGTTTTGAGGCCGGCACGCGCGGCGCGCGTCGCTGCGCTCATGCCCGCGGGGCCGGCGCCCACCACGACGACGTCGACGGCTTCGGAAGCGAAATCGGATGCGAAATCAGCGGCCATGGGCGTTCTCCAACGGTGCGTCGGTCAGGTTTGCGGGCGGCAGGTCGCGCGCGCCTTCCTGCGAGCGGATTCGCATGCCGGCTTTGACTTCGACCATGCAGGCCTGGCGGCTCGGCACGCCATCGATTTCGACGAGACATTCGAAGCACGCGCCCATCATGCAGAAAGGCGCGCGCGCTGCGCCCGACACGGGCGTCGCACGAAAGCGCGATACGCCTGCGGCGAGCAGCGCCGCCGCCACGGAGCGGGCGCCCGGCACGGACAGCGGCCGGTCGTTGAACCAGATGTCGACGCTCGCAACGGCTGCGCCTTGCGCGTCCGGTAGCGGCTTGAAGAGTGTGTGAGTCGATTGGGTAGTCATGTCGAATTCAATGAGCGGGAGTCAGTTCTCCGGCGTGCTCGAAGCGGCGCGCGGAGAAAGTGGGCAATTCCTCGGGCATCGGCGCGCCCATGATCCACGGCGCGACGCGCAGCGCATGCGCGGCCGCCAGCGTCACGCCGCTATGGCAGGTGACGACGAACGCGCCGGGGTGTGCCTCGGACTGGTCATAGATCGGAAAACCGTCGGGACTGTAGACGCGCAACGCGGCCCACATGCGCACGAGCCGCACGTCATGCAACATCGGGAACGCGCGCACGCCGCGCCGGGCGATGTCGGCGAGCACATGCGTGGTCGTGAAATCGTTGAAGCCGACTTCTTCCATCGAATCGCCGAACTGCACGCTGCCTTCGTCGGTCTGGCGTACGTTGAGCGTCGGATACTCGAGAAACGGTGCGACGCGCTCGCTCACCAGCACCTGGCCGCGATTGGGCGCGACCGGCGCGTCGAGTCCGACGAACGGCGCGAGCGTGCGATTGCCGAGCCCGGCAGCGAGCACGACCCGCGCCGCGCGATACGTCCCGCGCTTTCCATGCACGACGAAGCCCTGCGCTTGCGGCTCGATGCGTTCCGCGCGTTCGCCCGACACGAGCCGCACGCCGCGCGCCTGCATGGCGGTGTGCAGTCCGCGCAGGAGCTTGAGCGGGTTCACGTGACCATCCATTGGCGTATAGCTCGCGCCGATCACCGCGGGGCCTATCTGCGGAATGCGCGCGCGAACTTCGGCAGCGTCGAGCATCTGGTAGGGGTAATCGCCCAGTTCGGCTTGCAGTGTCGAGAGGCGTTTTTCGCGTTCGGCGAGTTCGTCGTCGTCGAAGCAGAAGTGAAAGCCGCCGGGCTGACGCAATGCCACGTTCACGCCTGTTTCCTGCAACAGCGCTTCCGCGAGTCCCGGCCAGCGCGTGGCCGAACTGCGCGACCACCGTGCATAAGGCGACAGGCCATAGCCCTTGCCCTGAACCCAGACGAGGCCGAAATTGCCGCGCGACGCGCGAAAGCCGCCGTCGTCCTCGTCGAGCACGGTCACGCGCGCGCCTTCGCGGGCGAGTCCGTAGGCCACGGCCGAACCGACGAGGCCGCCGCCCAATACAAGGACGTCGGGGCTGGCGGTGCTAGTCAATGTCATCGGGTTTCTCCGATCAGAATGCGATCCAGGCCGACCATGCGGTCGAGCAGGATCATCAAAAGGACCGTGCCGACGATCAGCACCGCCGACACCGAAGCGACCAGCGGATCGATCGTCTGCGCGATCTGGTTGTACATGGCGACGGGCAGCGTGGTGGTGCCGGGCGTCGCGACGAAAATGGTCATGGTCAGTTCGTCGAAGCTCTGGATGAACGAGAGCACCCAGCCGCCCGCCACGCCGGTGCGGATCATCGGCAGCACCACGCGGCGAAAGGCGGTGAAGCGGCTCGCGCCACAGGAGAGCGCGGCGCGTTCGGCATCCCGATCCAGCCCGACCGCCGACGACAGCGCGAGCCGCAGCGCATACGGCAGCACGATGATCACGTGCGCGCACACCAGCGACCAGAACGATCCGGACAGATGCAGCAGCGACAGAAAGCGCAGGAACGCGATGCCGAGCACGACTGCCGGAATCATCATCGGCGAGAGGAAGAAGCTCGTGAGCGCGGCGCGGCCCGGAAAGCGATAGCGGGCGATCGCCAGCGCGGCAGGCACCGCCAGCAACACGCCGATCGTCGCCGCCGCGAACGCGAGCCGCACCGAGAGCCAGAATGCCGCGACGATGTCGCCGTTCTCGAGGATCGCGCGGAACCAGCGCAGCGACGCGCCGTCGAAAGGCATCGAGATGAAGCCCTTGTCGGTGAACGCCACGAGCATCACCACCGCGAGCGGCGCGAGAATGAAAGTCAGAAAGAACGCGTTGTAGACGAGGCCGAGAATGCCGTTCTGTTTCATGATCGTCTCCTTCGCTCAGTCGAAGATGTGCTGGAAGCGGCGTTCGGCGAGCCGGCTGCAACCCATCACGATCGCCACATTGGCGATCAGCAGTAGCACGGCGATAGTCGCGCCGAGCGGCCAGTTGAGCGTGCCGAGGAACTCGTCGTAGGCCGCGGTGGCGACCACCTTGAGGCGCCGGCCGCCGATCAGCGCGGGCGTGGCGAACGCCGAGGCCGACAACGCGAATACGATGATCGAGCCCGACAGCACGCCCGGCATGATCTGCGGCAGCACCACGCGGCGGAACACCGCGAACGGCGAGCCACCGAGCGAGCGGCCGGCCCATTCCACCTGCGGATCGAGCTTCTGCATCGTCGCCCAGACCGACATCACCATGAACGGCACCAGTACGTGGGTGAGCGCGATGATCATGCCGGTCATCGTGAACACGAGGCGAATGGGTTCGCTGGTGATGTGCAGCGCTTGCAGAACGTTATTCAGCACGCCGTTGTTGCCGAGCAGAATCTGCCAGCCGAGCGTGCGCACCACCACGGAGATGAGCAGCGGGCCCAGCACGATCAACAGACAGAGCGACTGCCACGGACGCTTCATGCGTGCGAGCACGATGGTCTCCGGCACGCCGAGCACGATGGACAGCAGCGTGACGGCGAAGGCGAGGCCGGCGGTGCGCAGGAAGATCGTGCCGTAATATGGGTCGCTGATGACTTCCCAGTAGTTCGCGAGCGTATAGGCGGCCGTGACACCCGCCGTATCGCTGAAGACGCGGAACGACAGCATCAGCGTGAGCAGCATCGGCACCAACAGCAAGCCAATGAACAGCAACAGCGCGGGGCCCGATAGCAGCCACGGCGCGGCACCGGGGCGGGCGTCGTCAAGCGTGGCCATGAGGGCTCTCCTGGTTGTCTCGCGTGAGCACGCGCAGGTCGTCGTCGGTCCACGCGAGGCCGACTTCGTCGCCTTCCTCGGGCGGTGGCGCGCCGTGATTCGGTTGCGCGATACGCAGCTTGCCGAGTTCGGTGTCCACTTCGAGCAGCCATTGATTGCCGACGAAAACACGTGTCGAGATGCGGCCGCGCACCCGCGCATCGCCATTGGCCAGATGCACCTTTTCCGGACGGATGTACACGTTCACCGCGCCGTTGACATGACGGCCTTCGTGCGGGACATGCAGGGTAGTGCCCGCGACCTCTACCTCGGCGCAGCGCGGATTGCGGCGCAGCACTTCGCCGGAAAACGCGTTGGTGCGCCCGAGGAACGTCGAGGCAAACGGCGTGGCGGGGCGCTCGTACGCGTCGTAAGGCGTGCTCAGTTGCGCAATCACGCCGCGATGCATCACCGCGATGCGATCGCTCATGGTCATCGCTTCGACCTGATCGTGCGTGACGAGAATCGTCGTGATGCCGAGCCGCTTCTGGATCGCGCGCAATTCGATGTGCATCTCTTCGCGCAACTTGGCGTCGAGGTTGGACATCGGCTCGTCGAGCAGCAGCAGTTCGGGCTGCATCGCGATAGCGCGCGCAATCGCCACGCGCTGCCGCTGGCCGCCCGACAGTTCCTTCGGATAGCGGTGCCCGAGGCCGTTCAGGCGCACGAGCGACAACGCCTCGGCAACGCGCTCATCGCGCTCCTTGCGCTTGACCTTGCGCATCTCCAACCCGAAGCCGACGTTGCCTGCCACCGTCATGTGCGGAAACAGCGCGTAGCTCTGGAATACCACGCCGATGCCCCGTTTCTCGGGACGCTCGTGCGTAATGTCGCGGCCATCGAGCAGGATGCTGCCGGTGGTCGGCGTGACGAAGCCCGCGACCATTTGCAGCGTAGTGGTCTTGCCGCAGCCGGACGGTCCGAGCAGCGAAAGCAGTTCGCCGCGTTCGACGGAAAGATCCAGGTGTTCGATTGCCGTGAAATCGCCGTAGCGTTTCGAGATGTTTTGCAAAGTCAGGAAGGCCATACGCCTTGCTCCTTCATCAGATCGCGCGCCGCGCGAGGGACTTGCTGGTGTCGGAGTTCAGCGTTCGACCGAACGGTTCCAGCGCTCGGTCCACTCGGTGCGATGCTGGTTGATCGTGGTCCAGTCCATCGCGGTCAGCTTCGAGATCTGTTCGGGACCGTAGGGCACGCGCGCGGCAATCTCCGGCGTGAGTTTGACGGTCTTGTTGACCGGACCCAGGCCGATGCCTTGCGCTTGCAACGTCTGCACTTCCGGGCTCAACAGGTATTGCACGAACTGCTGCGATAACTGCGGCTGGGCGTTTTCCGCGACGGCACATGCCGCTACCTGCAGCGCGACCGCGCCTTCCTTCGGGTAAATGAACTTGAGCGGAAAGCCGGTGTTCTGCAATGCGACTGCGCGGCCGCTGCCATAGGGCGCGAGAATCACGTCGCCCGCCTGCATCTGGCCGTCCATTTCGCCGGGCGTGGGCGCCCAGGAGAGTACGTTCGGCGCGACGTCCTTGGTCATCGCGGCGAAACCTGGATCGATGTTCTTCTCGCCGCCGCCGGAAAGACGCGCGAGCATCACGAGCGTATGCAGACCGTAGGTGTTGGTGATCGGCGGCACGCCGAGTTTGCCCTTGATGCGGCTGTCGGTGAGCGCCTTCCACGAATCGGGCGGCGGCAGGCCGGCCTTCTTGAACGCCTCTTCGTTGTAGCCGATGCCGGTCGCCACCATGCCGACGCCGATCGCGGTCGGTCCGAGCTTCGCGAGCGGGTAGAGGTCTTTCATCACGGGCGCGTCGTCGAGCTTTGCGCACAGGTTGAGCTGCATCGCCTGATACATGGGACCATCGTCCATCACCGCGACGTTGATCTGCTGATGGCCTTTCTGCGCCTGCAACTTGGCGAGCGTATCGCTCGAATTTCCGGCGACGTAGACGATCTTGACGTTGTGCGCCTTTTCGAACGGCGGAATGATTTTTTGCCGGTAGACCTGCTCGTTTGAGCCGCCGACATTGGCGACATACAGCGTGGTCTCGGCTTGTGCGAAGAGCGGCGCGGCGAGGGCGGACGTGAATGAAAGCGCCGCGATGGCGGTGCGGGATGGGGCGGACAGACGGCGATGCAACGCTCTTCTCATGACGACGATCTCCAGTTCCGGTGTGGGGAGGCGGGCTTCACTGCCCGTCGTTACAATGCAGTGTCGCGCCGGCTGGTCATGTCGTCCAATACGAATAAAATACCTATCTATGCATGGATGATATGGATTGGTGGGCCTCGTCTAAGGGAGAATACGGATGAATCTCAAGCACATCGAGGCGTTTCGCGCGGTGATGGTGTCGGGATCGATGACCGCCGCGGCCAAGGCGCTCTTCACTTCGCAGCCGAACGTCAGCCGTCTGATCGCGCAACTGGAGCGCGATACGGGCTTGCAGCTCTTTCAGCGCAGCGGCGTGCGTCTGATTCCAACCAGCGAGGGCGAGGCGTTCTTTCGCGAAGTCGAACGCGCGTTCGTCGGCTTGCAAGGGTTGGTGGCTGCCGCGGCGCAGATTCGCAATCTCGGCAGCGGGCGTTTGCGCATCGCGGCAATGCCTTCGGCGGGCATGACGCTGGTCCCGCATGCGATCAAACGCTTTGTCGAGCTATTCCCGGAAGTCACCGTGTCGCTGCACGTGAATACGTCGAGCACTGTCAATCATTGGACGGCGTCGCAGTTTTGCGACCTCGGCGTGGCCGTGTATGTCAGCGAGGCATCCGATTGCGAGGTCGAGCAACTGTCGGATGTGGCTGCCGTGTGTGTGTTGCCCGCGGCGCATCGGCTGGCGGCGAAGCGCAGCATCAAGCCGGAGGATCTGGAAGGCGAGTCGTTCATCTCGCTGTGTCACGGCGACGGCACGCGTGCGCAGATGGACGAGGTGTTCCAGCGCGCGGGCGTGCAGCGCGTCCTCGCGATCGAAGCGCAATACACTGCGATGTGCTGCGAGATGGTGCGTCACGGCATGGGGGTGACGCTCGCACATCCGATCGTCGCGCGCGACTTCGCAGGACCTGGGATCGAGATTCGCCCTTTCTTGCCGGCTACGCGTTTTCAGACCTATCTGCTGTTTCCTCCGCACCGGCCGCGGGAGCGGCTCGCATCGGCGTTCGTCGAGGTTTTGCGGGGCTTGCACGAGGAATTGCTGGCGGAGGTCGTGGCGCCGGCGCGGAGTGTGGCGGGACGCCGGCGGGTACGGGTGCGGAGTGGGGCGTGAGCGGTGAGCGGTGAGCGGCCGGCGTCCCAATGTAGACACTTGTGAGAATCCACATGAATCAAATGAGACAACCCGAAGACGCGCTCCACGCGTTTCAGAACGCCTGGAACCGCCACGACATGGAGTCCCTCGGAGCGTTGTTCCATGAGGACGCGACCTTCGTGAACCGGTTCGGGCACTACGTGCGCGGCGTCGAGGCGATCATCGAGCTGCATGCGCCCATCCACGCCACTATCTACAGCGATTCGACGCTGGAGAACGAGTTGATCGACGTGGTCGCGATCGGCCGCGATGCGGCGCTCATGCACTTCTGGAGCCGCCTCACGGTCGGTGCGGCGCATCCGGCGGGGCCGCATGCTGTCGATACGCTGATCCTTGCGGTGCTGACGCGGCAGGCTGGCGAGTGGCGAATCAAGGCGCTCGAGAACGTCACCCTGACGAATCCTCGCACGGGAGAAGCCATCTTGAGAGACGGCGGGGTGGTGTGATCGGGCAGCACAATCACTTTCACGACGTACGTTACCGGAAGCACCTGGGTTTACCAGATCAAACCTGCCTTTTCCGGCACAGCGTTATAACATTGTGTGGATAAGGCGGTAATAAGCAGCGGCGTTCAAGGCCGTGCGATTGCAATTGCGCTTACGAGCGCTTTGCGGTTCCGGCACTCCAGCCCACTAGCGTCCTATAGTGAACCGCTTTGGTCAATAGAGAGGTGTGCTCAGTTGATCGCTGGGGAACCTCGCCGGATACTCGTAGCGTCGCCCTTCGCTGACAGCCTCATGCTATCCGACGAAGGGCGCAGACCGATACGCCGCGGCCCCGGACTCGACTGAACTTGCCGGAAGGCTTCGGACATGGGAGACGAAGTATAAGCGGGACTGAAGGGGGCCTGAAATGGCGCACGCTGATCTGGCTGTACTTGGGGGTGTGGGAATTCTCTCGCTGGCTTGTCTTGTCGTATGCGGAATGTATCTGTACCTGTGCAGCGACAGATGCCGCAACCGAAAGCACCGACCGGAACCGCAACCCGGCGGCACCCGATCCACCGGCCAAAATGGCGAACCGTCTTCAGCAATCAAGGCAACCATGGGCACGCAACTCAGCGATCGCTGCAGATCCTCGCTCTATCGGGCCGTATTCAGTCACGCCGACGAAGACAGCATGGTGTTCGTGTTCGCCGGCACCCGCGAAGACGCCCGCGAGCGCGCGGCGAGCGCACTGGCTGCCATTCACACGATCCCGGTGCGGAACGTGCAACTCGCCGATCTCGCGTCGTTCCGTGAAATGGTCGACATTGGCGTGAGCGAGGACGAAGATCTGCGAATCTTCGAAATGGCCTGGAAAGGCGCGGACGTGAGCGCGTGGGCCGAACATCCACTCTTTCTTACTGACGACCCTGGATTGCTCGGCAAATGGGCCGAGTTGTACGGCGACCTCGCGCGCCAACTGGCCGTCGGCGCAATTGAAAAAGCGCGGAACTGATCTTCTGCCGACAGGTTGAATTCGCGGGGCGTGGGCTGTACGGAAGCGCCCCGTTTCGTTTGCGCTCGCGTCGACGAGTTCAGTGCAGGATGGTGCTTCCAGGTTTTGTGTGTCAGTATTGTCTATATGGAACTTCGTAACGTACCGACCCGGCTTTACCATCATCACGGCCACGATCCAGTGCGCCGTGATTCGTTACGTCCATAGCAAGGAATTCGGGAGTTCGTTTTCTCCGTCTCCATGCACAAACGATCAAGGCGCCTCAGGCGCCTTTTTTTATTTTCCGGACTCGCGAGGATCTCATGACCATGATTCGCGGAACTCGTTTTATCGTTGGGAAGGAAGCCGCACAAATACGCACTCTGGAAGATCGGTTCCGGAGCTACCTTCATTGATGCTGGAGCCGAAGAGGCTATCGTGCCTGCCTTGTGGTCGCAGGATACGTTCGTCCAGAAGGCCGGCGGCAGTGAGATCATCGGCCAGATGTGGGCCTTTCCGGATAAGAAGGGACGACCTTGCTGTCTGATCCCGGAAGCCACGGCCTTATTCCAGGAGAGGTGCATCGCACTGCTTGGTCAACGAGAGGCGCGCATGCTGTTCTACGTTGCGCGCTGCTATCGATACGAGCGACCGCAGGCCGGCCGCTATCGGGAGTTTTCGCAACTGGGATTCGAATATCTTTGCGCAAATCCTGAACTGGCTGCGAGGCGGAGCCTGGAGATTGCGTCGGCTTTCTCGATTCACTCGGAGTGCGCTATGAGATCGATGATGCGGCTCGCAGGGGACTCAGCTATTACCTGAACGGCCAAGGTTTCGAGATGCGCTGCACCGAACTCGGCGCGCAACAGCAAGTTGTAGGCGGAGGGGCATACCGGGAGGGCGCGGGTTTCGGCATTGGGGCAGAGCGGTTGCTGTTAGCCATGGCTGCTCAAGGGCTCATATAGCGAAGGGAAGATCGAGGGGGCATTCACATGTCCCCTGTTCTCAGATAGTGGCCGTTCGCCCGCCGACCTGACTCATGCGCTGAAAGGCCGTTTGAGTTAACACGCGATCGCCTATTGAATCACGCGTGTTAACTTCATTTTTTCCAATTCGGCAGATTGGAGTCGAATCATTAATCGGACGCCATTCCGGCAAAGAGCCGTCAACCAATAAATAGTGATTTAGTAATCTCGACTAACCCGATGGACCGAGGTTCGTTACGCCCGGGGCGCGTACGCCGACGTTGAGCTATCCATA
The DNA here is from genome assembly GCF_900104795.1 of Burkholderia sp. WP9. Lineage (NCBI taxonomy): Bacteria > Pseudomonadati > Pseudomonadota > Betaproteobacteria > Burkholderiales > Burkholderiaceae > Burkholderia > Burkholderia sp. WP9. The sequence goes on along the minus strand of NZ_FNTG01000002.1, from coordinate 1,475,438 downwards.
ACAGTCTCTTCCTGAAAATACGCTTTATCGGCCCCGGCACGTACGCCGACTATATGCCTGCGTCACGCGTCGAGCCATGGACGTGGACGCACGCAGCTCCCTAATCCCGGCAAGCAGCCGCTTACACGATCAGACCGCACAACATTCGGCCTGCAGCCAGGTGCATGAAAGCATTTTCAGGAAATGGAAAATGCAATCCACACAATGCGCGCATTAATCGTCTCCTGCCGGCATATCGACATATATCGACATATATCGCAACCCCTCGCAAAGCATCAGATTAATATATGAATAAAAGAAAGTTGAAGATGAAAATTCGGATAACGAGCGTTTTGCTCGCGTTCGCCAGTCCGGCCGTGCACGCACAAAACTCGGTGCGCCTGTCAGGATCGGTCGACGCGGGTCTCGCCTACGTCAGCGACGCGGGCAACGCGAATGGTCATCGAAGTGCCTGGCAGGCGAAGAATGGCGACATCAACATCAGCCGATGGGCATTGTCCGGCAACGAGCAGATCTCCAGCGATCTCAGCGCGATTTTCACGCTGACCAACGGCTTTAACGTGATGAACGGCACCGCCGCGCAACAGGGCCGCCTGTTTGGTTTTCAGTCGTGGATGGGACTTGCTTCGCAGTCGACAGGCACGCTCACATTCGGTCGTCAGTTCGACGAAGTCGTTCAGTTCGTCGAGCCGTTCGCGCTGGGCGGCACACGATACGGCGGTACCGCTTTCGCGCACGTTTTCGACAACGACAACCTCGACAATTACACACGCACGAACAATTCGGTCAAATACACGAGTCCGGTGTTGCTGGGTGGACTGAAGCTCGGCGCGCTATATGGCTTCTCGAACGAAGCGGGCGGCTTCGCGGATAACCGTGGCTACAGTTTTGGTCTCGGGTATCAGTACACCAATCTGGACCTCGGTGCGGGCTACTTTCAATTCAATAACGCATCGAACCTCGCGACGGCCAATACGAACGGCGCCGAACCGGCCGGCGCGCCGTTCAACGCGGAGCGGCAGCGCACCTGGGCGGCGGGCGGCCTTTATCATTTCACTCAAACGGCGGTCGGCCTCATATTGAGCGAAACGCGGCTGGACAAAGCCTCGTCGATCAACAACGTGGCCGATACCGCTATCAGCCTGCCCGGCGACGACGTGCGCTTCGACAACGTCGAAATCAACGTGCGCTACGCCGTCACTCCGAGGTGGGATATTTCGGCTGCCTATACATTCACGCTCGGCCGCTTCGCCACGCCGACGGGCGTGCGCTATCCGAAGTGGCATCAGGCCGGCATCGTCAACACCTACTTCCTGTCGCCCAGCACCGACGTCTATGCGGAAGCCATCTATCAACGCGCCAACCAGTTGCAAGGAACCGGGATTCAGGGCGCGCAGATCTCGAACTTCTCGCGCGCGTCCGGCGCGAACCAGTTCGTCGCCGCCTTGGGGCTGAGGCACCGTTTTTAGCCGACCCGTCATGGTCGGCGCGCCGAGGGGCTCTGTCGCAATCCGCAGCGGCGGCCGTGGCTGCGCTGGCCGGACCGCGCGTTATCGAGCGGGTCGATAGCTCTGGCTTTAGCTGAAGACAACTGATCAAACCCCGCCACGCCGTTCCTCTGAACAGCAAAGGCGGGGATTGCTTCAGGCATTGAAGGCCACCGCGCGAGGATCGTGCGTCGTTCGTTCTCTCTGTAACCCGCTATCATCGTTTTTCGTCACCAAGGAGAACAAGCGATGAGTCGCCCGGATTTCATCAAGCACTGGACCGAACTGGAAGAGCCGCATGCGCATTGCTATCGGGGTGACTCCGAGCCGATGGGACTCGACGCGCCCCTCTCCGCCGCGATGGGTATTACGCGGATCGGCATACATCATGTCAGGCTCTTGCCGGGTCGGCGCACTTCATATCCGCATGCTGAAAGTACCGAGCAAGAGTTTGTCTACGTGCTTCAAGGCAAGCCCGATGTCTGGATCGACGGCGTTCTGCACGCTCTTGTCGAAGGCGACTCGGTTGCGTTTCCGGCCGGCACCGGTATCTGCCACACGTTCATCAACAACACTGCCGACGAAGTCAGGCTGATGGTGATCGGCGAGCGCCCGCGCGAAGACAACCGTATCCGATATCCGCTAAATGAAGCGTACGAACTGACGCGCGCGGACCGCTGGACGGACTGGCCAATCAGACCGATCGGCGATCATGACGGGAAGCCGGAGTAACGTCCGCTTCCAAAGCGCGGACAGTTCATACGCGGCGTAAACGGCAATGTCGGCGCGCGCTGGACGCAGTTTTCCATGCGCCTTCGATTCGTCGGCGCTGCGACACGCGCTTACGCGTGGTCGGGCCGATCCCACGGAGGCGTTCCGCCGAATGCATCGACGAGGAAATCGATCAACGCGCGCATCTTGGCGCTCATGTGTCGACGACTCGGGTACAACGCGAGCACGTCGATGTCAGGCAGACGATACTCAGGCAGGACCCGAACGAGATGGCCGGCACGCAGGTCGTTGCCGACCAGAAACGTGGGCTGCCAGATCACGCCTTGCCCGGCAAGCGCGGCAGCACGCGCTGTGTCGCCATTGTTGGTGCGCATGTGGCAGTTGACCTTCACGATGTGAGCCTTGCCATTTCTGTCGATCAGTTGCCATTCGTCGCCGGTGGCCGCATACGAGTAGCCGATGCATCGATGTTCGTTCAGGTCCGCGGGCGCTGCGGGATATCCGTAATGCGCGAGGTAAGCCGGCGACGCACACAGAATGTTGGTGGATGTCGCAAGCTTGCGGGCTGCGTAGTTAGTCGAACCGGCGCGTGAGATGCGAATGGCGAGGTCGTAACCTTCATCGACAATATCGACCACGCGGTCGATCAGCGAGACGTCGAGTTCCACTTCGGGATATTTCCGCATGAACTCGGGCCATAGCGGCGCCAGGTGCAGAATTCCAAAACTCACAGGCGCGTTGATGCGCAGCCGGCCGCGCGGTTCGATCGACGCGGACGACACGAGCCGCTCGGTCTCGGCGACGTCGTCGAGAATGGATTTGCAGCGTGAGTAAAAGGTCTCGCCGCCCTCGGTGAGCGAGAGTTTGCGTGACGTGCGATTCAGCAGGCGCGTGCCGAGATGCGCCTCCAACTCATTCACGTAGCGGGTCACGTTGGCGGGCGAGGTTTCGAGCACATCGGCTGCTCGCGTGAAGCTGCCTCGGCTCACCACGGTCACGAAGACTTCAAAAGCGCGCAGCCGGTCCATGTCTGCCCCTGATCATTCATAATTGCTGAATGATATACCTATGTTTTGCGCCTTTCTGCATGCATGGCTGAAGCCTATAGTGCTTTCCACGGACCGAGGTATTCGGCCTCGGTCGACAAACTGCTGCAGGAGATTGAACATGCAACGCTTGAATGGAAAAGTCGCCATCGTGACTGGTGCCAGCGCGGGAATTGGCCGGGCCACCGCAAAACTATTCGCTGCGGAAGGTGCGAAAGTGGTGATCGCGGCGCGCCGCGAAGCTGAACTTGAAACGCTCGCTGCTGAGATTGCCGACGCGGGCGGTGAAGCCGCTTTCCTGGCGGGCGACGTGCAGTCGGAGGCCTTCGCGAAAGCGCTGGTGGCGCTCGCCGTCAGCCGCTTTGGCCGGCTCGACATTGCCTATAACAACGCCGGCACGCTGGGCGAAATGGGCCCGAGCACGGGCGTGTCGGAGGCTGGCTGGTCGGCGGCATTGGCGACCAATCTGACGAGCGCCTTTCTGGGCGCGAAGCACCAGATCCCCGAAATGGTGAAGCAAGGCGGCGGATCGATCATCTTTACGTCGACGTTCGTCGGGTATTCATTCGCGTTCCCCGGCACCGCGGCCTACGCTGCGAGCAAAGCCGGACTAATTGGGCTGACGCAGGCGCTCGCTGCCGAGTACGGCCCGCAAGGCGTGCGCGTCAACGCGATTCTGCCCGGCGCCGTGGATACGCCAATGTATCGCGATATGAATGATACGGCCGAGTCACAAGCGTTCGTCACCGCGTTGCATGCGCTCAAGCGGGTTGCGCGGCCGGAGGAACTTGCCCGTTCGGTGCTCTATCTGGCGTCCGACGACTCGTCTTTCGTGACCGGCACTGCTTCGCTAGTGGATGGCGGCGCATCGATTACACGCACGTGAAATTCCGGGCGGCGTCCGGGACCTCGATTGAAGAGATCGTCCACGTGAACAGGCTGCGCTTCGTGGCCCACACCAGTTCGCGGCATGTGAAGTTCGAATCGCGAGCCCCGGACGCCGGCTCACGCATAGCGCGCGAGGAACAGGTCAGCGACCGATTCCGCGAGCTGACTTTGCTCCTGTTCGCCGAGCGGCGCCTGGCCCATCGTCACCTGCGGCCAGAATGCAAAGCCCTTCACCAGCACCTGCAACTGCAGCGCTGCGAAACGCGGGTCGTCGGTCTTGAGACGGCCGTCCGCGGCGGCCGCCCGGACCCACACGGTCAGGTCTTCTTCGCGTTCACCGAGGCGGGCGACCATATCCCGCGCGCGTTCCGGCGAATGAATTCCGGCCGCTATTGCCACGCGTGCAAGCGACAGAAAAGACTCGTCGTTTAGCAGCCGCAGCTTGCGGCCCAACAGGTCGAGCAACTGTGTGCGCAATGGTTCGTCGGCACGGTAGGCGGGCGCGTCGCCCTGCTGGCTCGCGTCCCAAAGCCGATGAAGAATCGCCGCGAAAAGGGCTTCCTTGCTTGGGAAATGGTTATAGACCGTACGTTTCGAGACGTTCGCGCGGGCGGCGATACGGTCCATGCTGGTCGCGTCGTAACCGGCCGCGAGGAATTCCTCGATCGCGGCGCCGACAATGGCGGCACGTTTGCGGTCTGTCAGGCGTTGAGGGGTGTCACTTGAATCCATGAGCGGATTTTACACCGGGCAGTTTACTTTTCTCGAAAATAAACTACACTGCCGAGTGTACATTTTTCTTTGGACCGCCTATCTCATGACGTCGCTCCCCGCCTTTGTCAGCCGCGTGCTCGGCGTTACCGCCGCGAAACGCGGCCGCGCGTTGTCCAGCCACTCACCGCAGCACGACGGTGAACGTTTTCGCAACGTCAAGCCGCGTCCCGTCGAAGGCCTGCGCAAGACGCTTGGGATCGCGTGGAACCTGCTGTTCAACAAACCGCGCGGCACGGTGCCGACGGTCGCGTTGCCTGTGGGCGCGCTGACGCGTTCGCAACTCGACGAGGCGCCCGACCGCAGCCTCTACCGGCTCGGCCACTCGACGATGTTGCTGAAGCTGCGCGGCCAGTTCTGGCTGACCGATCCCGTTTTCGCCGAGCGTGCGTCGCCGTTCCGGAATCTGGGCCCGAAGCGCTTCCATGCGCCGCCGATCGCGCTGGCCGATTTGCCGCCGCTACGAGGCGTGATCCTGTCACACGATCACTATGACCATCTGGATCGCGAAACCGTGCTCTCGCTCGCGCAGAGCACCGGTGTGTTTCTGACACCGCTCGGCGTGGGTGACCGGTTGATCGAATGGGGCATCGACGCTGAGAAGGTACGGCAGTTCGACTGGTGGCAAGGCACGGAGGTGGATGGCATGCAGTTCACCGCGACGCCCGCGCAGCACTTTTCCGGTCGTAGCCTGTTCGACGGCAACAGCACGTTATGGGCGTCGTGGGTGATCGTCGACGATGATCTGCGTGTTTTCTTCAGCGGCGACACCGGCTACTTCGACGGCTTCAGGACGATCGGCGAGCGCCTTGGACCATTCGACGTCACGCTGGTCGAGACCGGCGCATACGACCCGCAGTGGCCGTACGTTCATATGCAGCCCGAAGAAACCGTGCAGGCGCACATCGATCTGCGCGGCCGCTGGCTCGTGCCCATTCACAACGGCACGTTCGACCTCGCGATGCACCACTGGCAGGAGCCGTTCGAAAGGGTGAGCGGCCTCGCTCTCGTGCATGGTGTCGCGCTCTCGACGCCCGGCATGGGCGAGCGGCTGGATCTGAGCGCCCCGCATCGCGGCGAACGCTGGTGGCGCCATGCCGTCGAGACCGCCGCTGCGCCGAAGACCGCATGGCGCCTGTGCGCGTCGCGCAATGCCGCAGACGCGGAGTCTTCCTGAAGCCTGATTGGCGCCGCCTGGTCGTCGGGTGATTGCGCCTCGCAATACCTCATTCGCCAACACTCATTTACAGGTCTCCGCTACTCAGAAGTGGAATATCGCACAGGCTACAAAGCGAGCCAGTCTATCGGCGCAACTTCGCAATTGATGAGGATGGCAGGGAAGTCGGCGATAGGCTTACCAGAACCTATGAGCCGACCCTGATCAGGAGCGTGATGTCTTTGGCAATGACAGCCTGCTCGGATCCGAACACACCGGCGGGAATAACAAACTTCCCACCATAGTGAATCGTGTGCAACCCTGCGGATAGTGGCTCCAGAAGCAGGTAGTAGCCGTCAGCGACGGCAGTCCCTGTTCCACCAGTATGGCCAAAAATCCACGGGCTCGGAGCAGAAAACGAGAATTGGCCGATCGGCGTGCGATAAGCCGAGATGTTGCCTACGGAAACACCGTCGATGGTGCAGAACAAATCACGGATGTCGCTTGCGAAGGCACTGACAATTTTCAACTGGTCCGGCGTGAACGCCTGGAGTGGTGGATTGTTCAGCGACGACGTCCCATTGAACATGGGCAGGAAGATAGACGTTCCGTCGAGCACCGACAGAAAGATAGACGTCCCAGCAGGAATGGTTGTCGCCAGCTGATTGCAGGTCAGCGGTGCAGAATTGGGCGTGGCCCAATACCAGACGTTTCCCGTTTGCGCCGCTGAGATGGGACGATGGTTGCAGTCGTCGAACGGATGGGGAAGGGGGCCGAGCGGCAATTCCAGCGCCCACCGCCAGAACGAGACCGCCCACTGACTATATGTTTTGCCGCGGAACTGCACATTGAGCGACACGACATGGCGATTCACGACCACGTCCTGTGGATTCACGCTATTGGCGATCACCGAGGTGGCGGCGCTGTCACTCCCGGCACCTCCGCCACATCCAGCTAAAAGAATGGCAAGCGCGATCGTCCCTGCCGATGTTCGCAGTCCCCTCGTAGCAAGCGTGATGATCGCGGTACGTTCTCGCGTTTTTACGTGGACGTTCATGCTGTTCTCCTGCCGGGGCGAGCTTCATCTGCTGCTACCCAATGCATAGCCGAGGGTGCCGCATTGTTGGCATGCCTCAACAGGTGCTGAACCGTCGCACGGAATCTGCCTGATGTATCTTGACGAGGCGCCCACCGCCGTGGGAGCGCATCGCATGATTCGTTATATGTCGGCGTTGAATCGAATACAAGACTGCAACCACGCGGCTGTTGTCAGCAGTCTAAAGGTGCGTCACCGTGAGTTGCACCGGACGCTACGTCGCTGTCATGCCGATCATTCGGGCCACCGTGGCCACAGCTCCAAACCATATCGACAACGTTTGAGAAGAACGCGGCATTACGTCAGTGCTTGCAAAATATTTGGCTTGCCTCACGGAAGTGATCTCGGCGGAAAGCAGCTTACGCAGCAGAGGCCTTCTTCAGCACCGCATAAAGCTGATCTTTGAGCTGGAGCTTTTCTTTCTTCAGCGTTTCGATAGCGGGGTTGTCAGACGGGGTCACGCCCGCTTCCATGTTGCTGATCTGGTGGTCCAGTTCATTGTGACGATCAAAGAGCCGCGAGAAATGAGCGTCTTCGGTTTTCAGGCGGGAAATCAGGTCGCGAAATTCAGGGAACATCACACACTCCTTTTTCGATCACGGGGGAAAGATCTGGCCTTGCAATTCGTTAGTATTTCACCCGCAGGAATGCTCGGCCTTGATTCTTATCAAGGCGCTATCGGACGGGCGCGGCACCCGCTTGCCGCACATCCCGATTCATGGCGCACGCAATCGCTCAAGACGTGCCTGCAATTCGGCCAACGGCTCGACGACCGTGCGCACCGTGCCCGCATAGATCGCACCGTCGTTGCCGTCGAGGGTCACTTCGTCACCCTCATGCATCACCGTATCTCCTATTTGCAGAGTACGTGTCGATTCATCGAGATGCAGCGCCGCGCAGCCGACAAGGCAAACCCTGCCAAGTTGACGCGCGACGACCGCAGCATGCGAGGTGCGTGCGCCTCGCTGCGTGAGCAGACCCGCAGCCACCTCCAGTGCGGCGATGTCGTCGGTCTCCGCATCGCGACGCACCAGGATGACCGACGCACCAACAGCATGACGCGTGCGCGCGCGTGCTTTGTCGAAAGCGATTTCCCCTGACGTGATCCCGCTACTCGCACTCGCGGCGTGCGCGAGTGGCGTGAGCGGGCGATCGTTATCGGATGCCGCGATAGACATGCGCATCAACGCAGCGGGCTTCAGCGCGGCCGTGCGCTCACGCGCCACATCAGCACTGATCGAGCCCTCGTCGAACAGATCCAGCGCAATCCGCGCGGCGGCTTGCGGCGTGCGTTTTCCATTGCGCGTCTGCAGCATGTACAGGTGTGCATCCTGCACAGTGAACTCAATGTCCTGCATGTCGCCGAACGCGCGTTCGAGCCGCGTCGCCGCATCGCGCAATGCTTCCCAGACCGCGGGCATTGCCTGGGCGAGCTCTTGGTGGCCGCGCGCGCTACGGCGGCCCGAGACGACATCTTCTCCTTGCGCGCTGAACAGGAAGTCGACCCAAAGCGCCGGCTCGCCGCTGACCGGATCGCGCGTAAACCCGACGCCCGCGCCCGAACGCCCGCCCGCATTGCCGAACACCATGGCCTGCACAGTCACGGCCGTCCCGATTGCATCGCTGATGCCGCACTGTTTGCGGTACGCACAGGCCCTGGATGATTGCCAACTCGTCAGCACCGCGCCGATGGCGTTCGCCAGTTGAACCTGTGGATCTTGCGGAAATGGCTGGCCGGCAGCACCCTCGTAGGCGGCGATGCAACGATGCGTGAGTTCGCGTAGTTCCGCGAAATCGAGCCCGTGCTCGTCGCGAGTTCCGGCGAGCGCGGCGTATTCCGCTTCGAAGATCGACGGGGGCACGCCCGCGACCAGTTCACCGTAGCTCGCAACGAGTCTGCGATAGGTGTCCCAGACCAGACGCGGATTGCCGGTCTGGCGGAGCATGCCGGCAAGGGTGGTGTCGCACAGGCCGACGTTGAGCAGCGTATCCATCATCCCCGGCATCGACACAGGCGCCCCCGAGCGCACCGAGAGCAGCAGCGGCACGCGCGCGTCGCCGAAGCGCTGACCGGTGGCATGCTCCAGTTCCCATAGACCGGGTGCCCACACCGCGCTCGCGGTGGCAGTTTCGCGGGCTCGAGCGTCGCGACAGTAGTGCGTGCCCAGCACGAAAGCCGGCGGCACCGGCAGGCCGAGATCAGCCATGCGCAGCAGATTGTAGGCCTTGAAGCCGACCGTTTCCGCCGACGCATGGGTCGCTTCGGGATTGCCGCGTGGTGTGGCGTCGCAGCCGATCAGGTAGACCTCGTCGGGCCAGCGTTGAGCGGCATCCGGTTGAAGGGCTGTCATGTGTTCGCTCCGGTTTCGCCGAAGGCGACATCGCGCAACGCATAGCCGGCCACCAGCAGACGATCCGAGGCCAGTTCGAGTGTCGTTGCGAGATCGTTGGCGAGCATCAGGCTGGCGGCATCGCGCACGACACCGAGAATGGCGCGGCGTGCCGCGCGCAGCAGTTCGTCACACTGGCGCTCCGAGCGCAGCACGTTCCACGACGCGGCAAGAAACGCATCGCTGTCGGACGTATCGCTGGCGGTGCCGAGGCTGCGTGCGATAGCGAGCGACTTGACGTGCTCCTGTGTCGCCATCAGCACGGTTTGTGCGAGGCGCGACAGCGATTCGTGGACGTTGCTGTCCCAACCTTGCTGGTGGCCGTCGGCGATCAGGCTCATCAGGAACGCGGCTTCTTCGAGCGCGTCGGCGATGTCGTCGGAGAGTTCAAGCAGTTGCTTGAACGGCTGCCAGCGAGGCTGACGCTGCGCCTGCTCACGCGCGCGCATTACCAGATGGTCCGCCTGCCGCTCCCATGCCTTCGCTCTCGCGGCCAGCGCCTGCGCAGGGTTCTCGCCCGCCGGCGGCGCGCACATGACGTCATGCGTCAGGCCGTCGCTTACCGCTTGCGCCAGTGCGTGGCAGTACGCGGCGTGCTCCTCCAGCAGCTCGAACGCGCTGCTGTGCTGGCGCACACGCCGGGCGAGCAGCAACCGCGTTTGATCGGCGACGAGCGCCGCCGGCTGCCCGCCGATCAGCGCGTGACTGGCCATCTGCAGCACTTCGACCATGAACGCCTGCGCATCGCGCGAGCCGAGCACTGCGTCCAGCCGGTCGCCGATGCGGAACGCCCCTTGACCGACGGCCTGCATCGCAGCGTAGATGAGCGCTTCACCACCGGCCTTCAACCACGCCATGTGACCCACGTCGAGCCGGGCCGCATCGCGCAGAACCTCGATAGCCGCGTCTTTGTCGACAAACGACAGCAACCGCTTGCGGGCCCGATTCCAGTCGATCAGAAAAACAATGCGTGACCCGATTCCTTCGAGCGCGGTGTCGAGCGTGCGCTCGTCGGCACAATCAAAGCGCGCAATGCCGAACGTGTAAGCGTCACCTTCGTTCAGCGCGGCATTGACCTTCGATTGCAAGTCGCTCCACTGCGCACCGTAAGGCACCAGCAGCGACTGGAAGAACGCGAAGCGCGGCCGGTGCAGATCCGAATAACTCAACGTAATCGTCAGGCCTTCAACCTGCACGACCAGCACATGAACGTCGTTGGTGCCGATGTCGTTTTGCAGCAGCAGCCGCTCGCCGTCGCGTGTCGCGGCGGTGTCGAGCCCCGGATGATCGAACTTCAGTGGCGCCGTGCGGTTCAGCCCACGCATGAACGCGACGACGCGCGCGCGGTCGGCCGGTTGCAGTTGCCACACGTGCGCACCGTCGATCTGCTCGCTCGACACCGTATTCGCCAGTTGGTTGAGCGCACGGTGAAGGTCCATCACCAGCAGGTGCAGGCTGTCGTCTCCATTCGTTCGCTGGCCGCGCGTTAGCGATTGCAGTTGTGCGCGGCTAAGGCGTTCGCCGCGCAGTGCGTCGAATCCGTCCAGCCAGTGCTGGACACGTGCGTTCAATGTGTCTGTCTGATCGTCCGGTTGGAGCAGCGGTCGGGCCATCGTCTCCAGATCTTCGGCGAGACGCTGCACGAGACGCGCGAGGTCGGGCAGCAGCAACGTGCCGTCGACTAGCGAAGCGCTTGCAGGCATGTTGCGAAGCCATGGCGCGTCGACGTGTGCGGCGACCAGTTCCGCGGTCAGGTCCGGCAATTCGCGGTCGGGATGTTCGGCGTGCGCGAATGCAACCTGCAGCACGCTCAGGTAGAGCTTAAGACGGTCGTTGGCGGACAGTGCCGCCTTGATCCAGCCTGGCAGCAGCAGACTGCGCTGTCCCATTGCAGCAATTGCCTGGGTCTTTTGCGTCATGGGAGCCACTTGTGCGGGTAGGTGGTCCAGTCTCGGCTGCGTATATGACACTTTCCTGACAGCAGCGACGAGGCCGGAGTATTCGTTGATACACATCAACTGCGCACCGATTGACCTGCGCGAGCATCCGCAGAAACGCGTATGACGCGTTCAGGGTGCATGATGGTGAAGGGGGAATCGCCCGGCGAATTGTTCTTCTTCTTTCGTTTCCTGCAGGCGAAGGAAACCGCTGTTCAACTTTCGATCGACCAGGCCATGATACTTCTCGACGGCAAGTATGGAATGCGCACCATGATCCCTTTCTTCAGGACCTGGCTGCGCCGTTCGCCGTCGCCGGCAGGCGCGCATGGGTCCGCCACGAGCAGCGAAACGCTCAGCGAGATCGCCGGGCTTTCACCTGACGAAGCGCTCCAACGCTTGCACAGCACGGCGAGCGGCCTGTCCGCCGACGAGGTAGCGGAGCGCTTGCGCACTACCGGCGCCAATCAGGTGGCTCACGAAGTGCGCCATACGATCCTCGGTGAACTCGCGAATCGATCGATCAATCCGCTGAACCTGTTGCTGTTGTCGCTGGCAACTGCATCGTACTTTCTGGGCGACTCACGCGCCGCGATCATGATCGCGGTGATGGTGGTGCTTAGCGTTTCGCTGGGTTTTCTTCAGGAGCACCGCTCGAACAAAGCCGCCGACGCACTGCGCAAAATGGTGCGAACGAACGCCAGTGTACGCCGGCGTGCAACGGCGGCTGAAGCGGATCATATCGACATTCCAATCGAACAGATCGTTCCTGGCGACGTCGTCCTGTTGTCCGCTGGCGATATGATTCCCGCTGACCTGCGGCTGATCTCGGCGAGAGATCTATTCGTCAATCAATCGGCGCTCACTGGCGAGGCAATGCCACTCGAAAAATTCGCGCATGCCTGCAGCACTTCTGCCGAAACGCATTTCGACCTGCCGAATATCTGTTTCATGGGTAGCGCCGTTGTCAGCGGCGTCGGCTGCGGCGTCGTGGTGCTGACCGGAGGCAGGACGGCTTTCGGCCGCGTCGCTGATCTGATCGCCGCGCAGCGTGTCCAGACGAGCTTCGACAAAGGCATTGCACGATTCACCTGGCTGATGATGGCTTTTATCCTGGTGATGGTTCCGCTCGTATTCGTTATCAATGGGCTGACCAAAGGTGACTGGTTCGAGGCGTTGCTTTTCGCGGTCGCCGTGGCAGTGGGGCTCACGCCCGAGATGCTGCCGATGATCGTGACGGTCAATCTGGCCAAGGGCGCGATTGCGATGTCGCGGAAGAAAGTCATCGTGAAGCGTATCAACGCGATCCAGAATTTCGGCGCGATGGATATTCTTTGCACGGACAAGACCGGCACGCTGACGCAGGACCGAATCATCCTCAAGCGCCACCTCGATTTCCATGGTGACGAATCGGATCAGGTGCTCGAATATGCGTATCTGAACAGCGCTCACCAGTCGGGCCTCAAGAACCTGCTGGATGTCGCCGTGTTGAAGCACGTGGAGCTTCATGAGCAACTCAAGGCGCACGAGCAGTACACCAAGATCGACGAGATGCCATTCGATTTCGAGCGCCGCCGGATGTCCGTCGTGCTGGCACGGGGGGACGGTACTCACATTCTGATCTGCAAAGGGGCGGTCGAGGAGATTTTTTCGGTATGCACCCGTTACGTGATCAACGGCGTAATGGGCACGCTCGACGAACGCAATTTCACCGCGGCAAAAGACGCCACCGCCGCGCTCAACGCCGATGGGTTTCGCGTCGTCGCGGTGGCCTACAAGGAGATGCCGCCGCAGCAGGCCACCTATGCGGTCAAGGATGAGGCCGATCTGATACTGCTCGGCTACATTGCGTTTCTCGATCCGCCCAAAGAGACGGCGGCGGCGGCCATTGCAACGTTAAAAGAGCGCGGCGTGCAGGTGAAGATTCTCACCGGGGACAACGACATCGTTACCCGCAAGATTTGCCATGAAGTCGGGCTTGCCGTGGATCGGGTCGTACTGGGCAAGGAACTCGAATCACTATCGCCCGAGCAACTAGCCGATCTGGCGGAGACCGCCTCTGTCTTCGCCAAAGTATCGCCGGCGCAGAAGGCTTCCGTTATCGACGCCTTGCATCGCAAGGGGCATGTCGTGGGTTTTCTGGGTGACGGCATCAATGATGGACCGGCGCTCAAGGTCGCGGACGTCGGCATTTCGGTCGATAGCGCGGTCGACATCGCGAAGGAATCGGCCGATATCATTCTGCTCGAGAAGAGCCTCGCCGTGCTTGGTGAAGGCGTGCTCGAAGGCCGCAAGGTGTTCGGCAACATCACCAAGTACATCAAGATGGGCGCCAGTTCGAACTTCGGGAATATGTTCAGCGTGCTCGGCGCCAGCATCATCCTTCCGTTTCTGCCCATGGCGCCAATCCAGGTGCTCACCAACAACCTGCTATACGACTTTTCGCAAACCGCCATTCCGACCGACAACGTGGATGAAGAATATCTGCGTGTGCCGCGTCGGTGGGATATCGGCAACATCGTCAAGTTCATGCTGCTGATCGGGCCGATCAGCTCCATCTTTGACTACGTCACGTATTTCATGATGCTTTATGTGTTCGGTGCATGGGACAAGCCTTCCTTGTTTCAGACGGGCTGGTTTGTGGAGTCCCTGCTTACCCAGACGTTGATCATCCACATCATCCGGACTTCGAAAGTGCCATTTCTGCAGAGTCGAGCAAGCGCGCCGCTGATTGCGACGAGTCTCGTCATCGCCGCGGTGGGAATCTCCATACCCTATACGTGGCTCGGCACATTCCTGGGCTTCATTCCCTTGCCGCCGGCTTACTGGCCAGCCCTTCTGTTGATTCTCCTGAGTTATGCCGTGTTGACGCATCTGATGAAGACCTATTTTGTTCGGCGATTCGGGCTGGATTGAGTGCCGCGACTCGGCTAGTGGAACATCACCAGGGCGGTCAATGTGCCGGACATTGCTGACTACTGCGATTTTTTACGCCGGGTTAACGCCAATTCGCGTAGCCTGATAAAAAGCAATGGACAGGTGGCACACATGACGCGCGCATTGGTTGGTCTGCGGACCTTCTTTGGAATGGGTAAGGCATCGCCACAAGGCCGTTCGCGGTCCGTGCCGAGCCGCAATGTGATGATGCGCGTGACCCTGGACGCCCAACACGCCACACCTTTGCGCCAGGCGCTGATCCGGGACTGCGGCGATCAGCAATGGACCATTCGCGTGGCCCCTCTGCACGGAACGGGGCGCGTGCGGCTATCGCTCTATCTGCCCAAAGACGCGGTCAATGGGGCCATGCAACGGCTTGCGCATCTGGCGCCGACTGCGGAGGTGGGACAACTGCTTGAAATCCCCCAGGCGCCAACCAACGCCTGGCGGGCTCTGATGCATACCCCGTCGCAGCCGCGCGCCGATTCGTCTGATTATCAGGCTGAATCAGTAGGGAAAGCAGACACGCTTGCCCAACTGCTTGCCCCGGATCATGTTCTACTTGGCTGGGACGTAGCAGACCGCGAGACCCTGTTCGAACAGTTTGGCCATTTCTTCGAGCAGCGCTACGACATGCCGGCAACAAGCGTGACCACTGGGCTGATGGCGCGCGAGGCGCTAGGCTCGACCGGTCTCGGCCAGGGTGTGGCTGTTCCTCACGGTCAAATCAGAATGCTGCGCCACGCCATGGCGTTTTATGTGCGCCCCGCGCAGCCAATTCCATTCGATGCCCCGGATGGGCAACCTGTGAGCGACGTGATCGTTCTGCTGGTTCCGGAATGGGCAAACAGCACGCATCTGCTTTTGCTGGCTGACGTGGCACAGCGTTTCTGCGACCATCAGTTCCGCGAGCTGCTACATCGCTGTATCGACGCGCGGGCCGTATCCCAACTGTTCGCCAGCTACGAGGCGGTGGGTGATGTTGGACGTAGGGGGCCGCACACAAATCCCGCGGGTGATCCACCTGCGGGCGTCAAACGGGTCCGCCCGCGCGGGTAGGGTTTTTAGCCGTACGTGGATCATCGATCCGCGGGTTTCTTTGTTGACGCGAGCAGTGCAACGCTGACGCAAGCGCTCGTAGGAAAATATCCTCGGTGTTCGGCGGAACCATACACTTGGTGCGGTTTTCGGCGCCCACACACCTTGGCATGCTCCTGCAAGCGCTTGCGGCAGCCGACTATGACACGAATGCGAACGGCAAAATGGCCGCGACGGCGATGGCGACGCCGACCGTAGCAAACCCCAGGCTAAGCGCAAACATGGTGGAAACGCTCGCAATGACCACGAGCGCCAAACACCAGCGACGCTGAATCTGATGGGCAACAATGAGGCTCCTGCCCTTACCCGTATCCTCGATACTCGCTGCTGCAATTGTCTTGTATTGACGAAATCTCAACCGGAGCATGTAGAACCTCGTTCTTTGAATTGAGATTCTGTCATCAACGGTATAACGAATTTATAAAACCGCAGGGCGTGTGCCGTTAATGCGCTATATCGAAGCGCGCAGTTCCGGATGTAAACCGCTGCAACTTTTGGCGCTCGGTCGACGCGACTTGCTCTCGCCAAGCTCCGCCTGCGGGACGCCGTGCTGTCTTCCGTGCGTCGTTACAAGACGTGGCCCGCGCAAGAATATCCCTCGTTAAACGCATACATCGTGTGCCCGCGATTCGTTGGCGCCCGGTGCGGCACCGTACCGACGTCTCTTAAAGTTTCAGACATCATTGAAGATACGCTCGCTGAAAGAGTCGTGACTGCACGGTCACCTCGCGTCCGGATCGCCAACCCCCGTCTTGCCGGTGTCGATCAGTCCGTCCCGAATCCTTTGCTGCGTGCGTTGAGCTGTTGCCTGCCCGGAGCGTCAGGCCGGTGGCCATGTGTTTCTGGATTGGCGCCACGCCGTTGTAGAAAGAGGGTTCACTTGTTTAGTCATACACTCGCATTCTTCTCAGAGGGCCTACTGGCCATTTCGTGGTGGCAGATCCTGCTGGCCACGCTGGTGTCGACGCACATTACGATCGTCAGCGTGACGGTCTATCTGCACCGGTGCCAGGCGCATCGCGCGCTTGATCTGCATCCTCTCGCCAGTCATTTTTTTCGTTTCTGGTTATGGATGACAACTGGGATCGTGACCGGCAAGTGGGCCGCGGTTCACCGCAAACACCATGCGAAGTGCGAGACGCAGGAGGATCCTCACAGCCCACAGGTCAGCGGAATCTGGAGGGTCTTGCTTGGTGGCGCCGAACTGTACCGCACCGAAGCGAAGAACGAGGAGACGCTGCGCCGGTTCGGGCACGGTACGCCGGCCGACTGGCTGGAGCGGAATGTCTATGAAAAATATCCGGATCTGGGTATCAGCCTGTTGATGGTGATCGACGTGGCGCTGTTTGGTATTGTCGGCGTATCGGTGTGGGCCGTTCAGATGATGTGGATTCCTTTCTGGGCCGGCGGCGTGGTCAACGGGCTGGGCCATTTCTGGGGTTACCGAAATTTCGGTCCGCCTGATGCGAGCACGAATGTGATTCCGATCGGCATTCTGATCGGCGGAGAAGAACTTCACAATAATCACCATGCGTATGCAACGTCCGCAAAGCTGTCGAACAGGTGGTACGAGTTCGACATGGGCTGGATGTATATTTGCGTGCTTTCCGCGCTCGGGTTGGCCACAGTCAGGAAAGTGGCGCCTAGACCGCGAATGGTCGAAGGCAAAGCGGTTCTCGACGACGAGACGCTGCAAGCCGTGCTTCGAAACCGCTGCGAGGTGATGGCAAGCTATGCGAGAACGGCTGAGCGCGCTTATCGGCAGGAACTTGCGCGAGTGAAGCATATCAGCCGGAGGGAGAGAGCCTTGCTGATGCGTGGTGTGAAAAAATGGTTTCGCGACGGGGAGGCAGGGCAAGGCGGAGCGGGTCATCCCGTGCCCAAGGAACTCTGCGGCAACGACGCGAAGCTTCTTGTCTACGTCGAACTGCGCGAGGATCTGGCGGCAATCTGGGAGCGCTCGAATCGCTCTCGCGAACAACTCCTGTTCCAGCTGGAAGACTGGTGCCGACGCGCAGAACAAAGTCGAATCGACGCACTAAGGGAGTTTTCGCTTCGTCTTCGCCACTACGGTTGAGGTTCAAGGCTGTCGCTTCGGCCGCCGTCGATCTCGAGCTCAGCCTCGCACTCGACTGGCACATTCAGAGGAAGCGCCACGCCCACTGCCGAGCGAGAGTGCGTGCCAATGTCCGGCCCAAACACTTCAAGAATGAGATCAGAGTAGCCATTGGCGATCTTTGGCATCTGATCGAAGCCCGGCACTACATTAATCATTGCAAAAACGCGCAGCCATGCCGTAATGCGATCCAGGTCTCCAAGCGCTTTCTGCAGGCTCGCCAAATGCGCGAGCGCCACGAGGCGCGCCGCTGTATAGCCTTCGTCCACCGATACTTCAGCGCCAACTCTGCCGGCCGGTTGCGCAATTGTCCCGTCGAGGTTAAGCGGAACGTGTCCTGAAACGAAGGCTCGCGGACCCCTTACTCGAACCCATGCAAAAGGCAAAGTCATGCGGATGTTTGCCGGCATCTGTGGCGGCGCAGGCAACGTCAAGCCTAATTCCGCCAACTTCGCTTCGATTCGCGCCATGATCACCTCCTCAGAGTTCCGCCTACCGGACTAGGCATGGTTCTTTGCTGCTCGACCTGGCAGGGCAGTCTAAATTTATCGCTTCCCAGAATCGTTCTATTGAAGCTAGTAGTACGTAGTACTGCACCGCCTGATTTATGAAAGCAGGCATTCTCCCGACTCCGCGCATGCTGGATGATCTATGCTGAATGACTGATAGTCAGCGCCAGGCTGCGGCCGTCTCGATCAAGGAACCGCGAAACAAGGGGCATTCCATGGATACAGTGTCCACTTCCCACATCCGGTACAGGCAGGTGGCCGATCTCCCATGTCCTAAGGGTTTGCCTTTTTTTGGCAACCTCCATCAGCTATCCCCGACCCGGCTGCACCTCGTACTCGAACAATGGGCGCGGGAGCTAGGCTCGCCTTTCAGATTTCAGATCTGTCGAATGCCGGTGACAGTGTGGACCGATCCGGAGCTATGTCAGACCATCATGCGCGAACGTCCGCACCGGTATCGCCGTTATGCGTCGATAGAGTCGGTGCTGGAGGAAATCGGCTGCAACGGTCTCTTCTCGGTCGAGGGCGCAGCGTGGGCGCCGCAACGAAAGCTGATCATGCATTCGTTGTCCATTCCGCATATCAAAGCTTTTTATCCCAGTCTGAAGGCCATCACGGAAAGGCTTTACCTACGCTGGCAACGCGCAGCGGCGCACGGAACTGTAGTCGAGATGACTGACGATCTCAAGCGCTACACGGTGGACGTCACCAGTGCTCTTGCTTTTGGCGAAGACTCGAGGACCATCGACCAGGACCGTGGCGTCATACAGGAGCATCTCGCGCTGATCTTTCCCATGTTGATGAAACGTATCAACGCGCCTTTTCCCTACTGGCGATATGTGAGATTTCCTCGGGACCGCGAACTCGACCGCTCTCTGATCGAAGTTCACCGGTATGTGCGAAATATGATGAGCCGGGCACGTGAGCGGATGCGCGATGACCCCTCGGAGTCGCCACGTCATCTCCTTGAAGCGATGCTCGTCATGCGCGACGCGCCACAGTCCGACGTAACCGATGACCAGGTGGCTGCGAATGTTCTCACGCTACTGCTTGCAGGCGAAGACACGACGGCGAATTCCATAGCGTGGACGCTGCTATACGTTGCTACGGATCCGGCTTTGCAACAGCGGCTCTTTGACTCGTCGCGCAGTGTGCTCGGTTCTTCATCGGTATGCCCGGACTTTACGTCGTTAAAGCAGTTGGATCTGTGCGAGGCAGTGTGCACGGAAACCGGAAGGCTCCGTCCGGTCGCCGCGGTGAATTCGTTTGAGCCATTGGAAGACGTGTGTCTCGCCGACATCTTGTTGCCGGCCGGCACGAAAATGTTTTTCCTGAATCGGCCCGCCACTATCGACGCGCGCAATTTTTCGAATCCTTTGCAGTTCGACCCGGATCGCTGGCTGCATGACGATAGCCGCTCGCGTACAGTGCACGACTCGCGTGCATATCTGCAGTTCGGTGCCGGGCCACGTGTATGTCCGGGACGTTATTTGGCCGCTGTGGAAATGCGCCTCGTGCTGTCGATGCTGATGGCCAATTTCACGGTCCGAATGGCGGTCGACCCGGATACGATTCGGGAGATCACTGCGTTCACCATGGTCCCGAGTGCCATGCCGGTGCATCTTTCGGCACGGACCGTATAGTTGTCCTCGGTGCGCTCGTGCATTCGGCCGATCCGGGTCCGACTCCGACTTCCGCTTGCTTGCGAATCTCAGCGAGGAGTTGCCTGGAGTCGTTGCAATCCAGGTTGGCCGTGCTCGCAGTCTACGATTGCGGCGATGACACCAATGGAGAATTCTGATGCAACAGAGATTACGTGCCGCGGTGGCGCAATCGGGTTCTGTCGTGTTCGATGCAGACAGAACCATCGATAAAGTCTCGACGCTCACAGCCGACGCCGCGCGACAAGGCACACAACTTATCGTATTTCCAGAGGCATTCGTTTCGGGCTATCCAAAGGGTCTCGATTTCGGCTCGACCGTCGGTGGAAGAACGGCTGCCGGGCGCGACGACTATCGTCGCTACTATGACAGCGCTGTCGAAGTACCGGGTTCCGGTGTCCGCCGGTTGGCCGAGATTGCCGGCGAGCACAAGCAATACATCGTGATCGGTGTCATCGAGCGAGATCGCGGCACGCTATATTGCACTGCGCTGTTTTACGGTCCGGACGGTACGATGCTCGGCAAGCATCGCAAGCTGATGCCGACCGGCTGCGAGAGGGTGATCTGGGGCTATGGCGATGGGGCGACCCTGCCGGTTTTCGACACGCCGTTCGGCCGGCTCGGCGCGGTGATCTGCTGGGAAAACTATATGCCGTTGCTGCGTATGGCAATGTACGCCAAAGGCGTCCAGATTTACTGTGCCCCCACCGCGGATAGCCGGCCCACCTGGGCATCCTCCATGCAGCACGTGGCCCTGGAAGGGCGCTGCTTCGTGTTATCGGCCTGCCAGCACCTGCGCCGATCCGATTGTCCTGTCGACTATGCCGCGATCCAGGGTAACGACCCGTCCACTGTGCTGATGAGCGGTGGAAGTTGCACGTTCGGCCCGCTTGGCGAACTCATTGCCGGGCCAATCTTTGAGCAGGATGCGTTGCTTGTGGCCGATCTTGACCTCAACGATCTTGCGCGCGCGAAATATGATTTTGACGTCGTGGGAGACTACTCACGCCCGGACATCTTCCGTCTGCATGTCAATGAAGCAGCGACACCTCCCGTCGTGTTTGAGAAGAATGGATTCGACAGCGGCTTCTGAAGGTCGAACTGGCGGGCAGAAAAACATGAAGAAGCGGGTCAGCGTTCAGCGAGCGACCGCGCACGCCTGGTATCCAGAGATAAAAGCGGCTCTGGGTCACTCCACGCGAAAAGACTGCGCCCATCGACGAGCGCCAGTCAGCCGAACCACCGCTTGCCTTTACCTATCGAATGCGCGAGATTTCTGGAATCGCCAGAAGCGCGGCAGAATATGCTGAAGCAAGACGGTTTGCACCCCTGCACCCAAAAACAATGCGCATCCCTCCACTAAAAGCTATCGTCGCGTTCGAGAGTGTCGCTCGAACAAAGAGCGTCAATCGGGCGGCTGACGAACTAGGGTTAACACCGTCGGCAGTGAGCCATCAAATTGCCAACCTCGAATCCATTGTGGGAAGGCCCTTGTTCACAAGACTGGGGCGAGGACTGGTGCTGACGCCAACGGGGCAGCAATATCTGGCGGATGTCACCGGATCGCTCGCCGACCTGAGCCGCGCAACCGAGCGGGCATCGAGTCAATCGGGTGTCGAGATTCTTCGCATTCACTCGAGTCCCAGCTTCGGGCTGATGTGGCTGCTGCCGCGGCTGGCCTTGTTTCAGGAAGCGAACGGCGACATTCAGTTGAATCTCGCGTGCTCGTACGAGGACGTGTCGTTCACCTCGGGCCACTATGATCTCGACATAAGGCATGGCTACGCGCATTGGACCGATGGCGAGATCAAAACGCTACGCAACGAGTTCATCGCGCCGCTTGCCTCGGAGGAGTATCTCAAACGACACCCGGTGCGTACCCCCGAGGATCTGCTCGAACGGCGCCTGATTTTCTCGGAAACGCCTCTCGTGCAGTGGAAGCAATGGTTCGGCAAATTCGGCGTCGCGGTGTCGCACAAGGCATACGATTTCGCGTTCGACCGCTCGTATATGTCCCTCGAGGCCGCGGCATTGGGACATGGCATCGCGCTCGAAAGCACGATGCTCGCATCCGTCCATCTCAAACGAGGTTCACTCATACCGGTCTTCGATCGCACGTATGCAGTCGAGGTCGGAGCTCATCACCTCGTTTACCCTGCTCGGAGCGTGGATTTGCCACGCGTGGCCAAATTTTTGGCCTGGGTCGAGCAGGAGACCAGCCGCGCCGCCGTGTAGCGCCAGGCGACGCCAAGCGGGGCGGCGGCACCCCAGCGTGATGCCAGAGGGTCGCAGCGACACCTGAAAATTCTTCAGCAATAGTTGAGCCGAACTGCATTGATCGAGATGGTCGAAGCACTGAAACTGCGTCTACCAACTAACGTGATCGATGGAGACAAACATGTTGCTCGACAGCAAAGTAGTAATCGTAACCGGTGGAGCCTCGCCGCGCGGTATTGGCAAGGCGACCGCAAAAGCGCTCGCTGCCCAAGGCGCGCGCGTGGTGATTCTGGACCTTCGCAAGGAAGACGCCGAGCGTGCCGCGCGTGAACTCGGCGAGGACCACCTCGGCCTCGCCTGCGACGTGACCGACAAAGCCGCATGTGTTGCTGCCGCCACGGCCGTGATCGAGAAGTACGGTCGTGTAGATGGATTGATCAATAACGCAGGCATCACGCAGCCTTTGAAGACGATGGACATCGGCGCTGACAATTTCGATGCCGTCATCGACGTGAACCTGCGCGGCACACTCTATATGTCGCAAGCGGTCATTCCGCAAATGCGGGCGCAAAAGAGCGGCAGCATCGTCTGCATGTCATCCGTTTCCGCGCAACGCGGCGGTGGCATCTTCGGCGGGCCGCACTACAGCGCGGCCAAAGCCGGCGTGCTCGGTCTCGCTCGCGCGATGGCACGTGAACTCGGCCCGGACAACATCCGCGTCAACTCGATCACGCCAGGTCTCATTCAGACCGACATCACCGGCGACAAGCTTACGACGGAGATGCGCGCCGACGTCATCAAGGGCATTCCGCTCGGCCGGCTCGGCGATGCCGCGGACGTCGCGAACGCCTGCCTGTTCCTCTCAAGCGGCCTGTCGACTTACCTCACTGGCATCACGCTCGACGTCAACGGCGGAATGCTGATCCATTGAGTACGACATCTGTCGCGACTGCGGCAGATGGGTCAATGCACCCGGCGGTAAAACCCGGGGCGATATGTCCGCAAACATCTTGCATGGGGCCAGAAGTAAGCGCTAAAGCGCTAACTCTGGCTGACAGGAGACAACCATGAAAACGAAGGCAACCGCGCCGTCAATGGCGGGCGATGTCACGACGCTCGCCGACTCGGCGAGCTTCGAATCAAAAACGTATGCGAAAGTCGGACGGCGCCTGATACCGTTCCTGATGCTCTGCTATCTGGGCGCTTATCTCGATCGTGTCAACGTGGGCTTTGCAAAACTGCAGATGCTCAACGACCTGCGATTTAGCGAAACCGTGTACGGCCTTGGCGCCGGCATTTTCTTTCTCGGCTATTTTCTCTTCGAAGTACCGAGTAATCTCATGTTGCACAAAGTGGGCGCACGAAACTGGCTCGCCCGCATCATGCTGACCTGGGCTGTGATCTCCGCCTCGTTCGTCTTCGTCAAATCGCCCACCACGTTCTATGTTCTCCGCTTCATGTTGGGCGTGGCCGAGGCGGGGTTCGCGCCAGGCGTCATTCTGTATCTGACGTACTGGTTTCCTTCGGCACGGCGCGCAAAGGCACTCTCACTCTTTTTCATGGCGATTCCGCTGGCCGGCATTGTCGGCGGGCCGCTGTCCGGTTACATCCTGCATGCGTTCCAGGGGGTGCATGGACTGGCTGGCTGGAAGTGGCTGTTCATCCTCGAAGCCCTGCCGTCGCTGCTCCTTGGCGTCGCCATTCTGCTCTACCTCGACAACGGTATCGCCGCCGCGAAGTGGCTCACCGATGCGGAGAAAGCACTCCTTGCACGAAACGTGGCCAACGACAACGCACACAAGATCGCGCATGTGTCGATCAGGTCATTCATTGGCGATCGTCGTCTGTGGTTGATGGCCTCCATCTACTTCTGCGTAGTGCTCGGTCAATATGGGCTCACATTCTGGCTGCCGACGATCATCCGCAAATCCGGCGTAGCCGATCCGCTGTGGGTGGGCGTCTTTACAGCCATCCCGTACCTGTGCGCCATCATTGCGCTGCCGCTGGTGGGAGCGAGTGCTGACCGCCATCGCGAACGCCGTCTGCATCTTGCGATCCCGATGCTCGTATCGGCAGCTGGCTTTGCAACGCTTCCGATGCTGGGCGGAGTCGGCGCATCGCTGGTGTGTGTCAGTGTTGCCGCAGCCGGCATTCTCGCTTCGTCTTCACAGTTCTGGTCACTGCCGACCGCGCTTCTTGGTGGCATGTCCGCCGCGGCGGGTATCGCGGCGGTGAACTGTTTCGCCAATCTCGCCGGCTTCTTCTCGCCGGCCATCGTGGGCTGGTTGAACGATCTGACCGGTAAATCGACGGCTGGGCTCATCTTCATCTCCGTCGCCATCGTCATCGGTGCCGGGCTTGTTTTCCTCGTGCCAGCCAAAACCGTCAATCGCTGACACCGGCCGCTGCAAAGACTCACTTTTTTGAATCAAGGAGACACCATGAACAGTTCGTCATCAGATGGGGTGACGCTCGCCGAGCGCGCCTACCGGATTCGCAGAAACGCCTTGCTGATGGGCGAAGTACAGGGCCAGGGCTATATCGGCCAGGCACTCGATATCGCCGATGTACTCGCGGTTGCCTACTTTGGCGCGATGCGCTACCAGCCCGACAACCCCGACTGGGAAGGCCGCGATCGCTTCCTCTTGTCCAATGGCCACTATGCAATCGCGCTTTACGCCGCGCTTTTCGAAGCCGGCTTCCTGCCACCGGAAGAACTCGAAACCTACGGCAGCGACGACAGCCGGTTGCCCATGTCCGGAATGGCGAGCTACACGCCTGGCATGGAGATGTCCGGCGGTTCGCTCGGCCACGGTCTCACGATCGCGGTGGGCCGCTGCCTGGGACTGAAGCGCAAAGGCTCGAACGCCTTCGTCTACACGCTTTTCTCCGACGGCGAACTCGACGAAGGCGCGATCTGGGAGGGCTTGATGTCGGCCGCTCATTGGAAGCTGGACAATCTGATCGCGATGGTCGACGTTAACAACCAGCAAGCCGACGGTCCTTCTTCGAAGATCATGGCATTCGAGCCGCTCGTCGAGAAGCTCGAAGCATTTGGCTGGTTCACGCAGCGGGTGGACGGCAACGACATCGAAGCAGTGAAGGCGGCCTTCGATGCTGCACGCAATCATCCGAAAGAGCAGCCGCGGATTATCGTTTGCGATACCCGCATGGGCTGCGGCGTACCGTTCCTCGAAGAACGGGAGAAGAACCATTTTATCCGCGTCGATGCCCACGAGTGGCAACTGGCGCTCGCAGCACTCGAAGCAGGGAGACAAGCATGAGCGACACCACCACCCAAAAGCCGCGTCTGAAGACTTCGGCGATGATTGCATCGATCGCCGGCGAGGGACAGGTCACGCGTTCCGCTCCGTTTGGTCACGCATTAGCCCAGTTGGCTCGGGAGAAGAAGAATGTCGTTGGCATGACAGCCGACCTCGGCAAGTACACGGACTTGCACATTTTTTGCAAGGAATTCCCTGAACGTTACTACCAGATGGGCATGGCCGAGCAGTTGCTGATGGGCGCGGCCGCCGGTATGGCACACGAGGGCGCCCAGCCTTTCGTGACGACGTATGCCGTATTCGCAACCCGCCGCGCGTATGACTTCATGCACCAGGCCATTGCCGAGGACAACCTCGACGTAAAGATCATCTGCGCACTGCCTGGCCTCACGACCGGCTACGGCCCGAGCCATCAGGCGGCAGAGGATCTCGCCCTGATGCGTGCGATGCCGAACATGACGGTCATCGATCCGTGCGACGCGCTGGATACCGAACAGATGGTGCCAGCGATCGCCGCGCATAACGGCCCGGTGTACGCGCGCCTGCTGCGTGGCAACGTTCCGGCCGTGCTCGATGAGTACGACTATCAGTTCGAGTTGGGCAAGGCGAAGCTGCTTCGCGACGGCGCGGAGGTGCTGATTATTTCTTCGGGCATTATGACCATGCGCTCGCTGGAAGTCGCGAAGGCGCTGGAAGTGGACAATGTCGGCGTCGCGGTGTTGCATGTGCCGACCATCAAGCCGCTCGATACTGAGACGATCTTGCGCGAAGCCCGGCGTACGGGGCGCATGGTGGTGGTCGCCGAAAATCACTCGGTAATCGGCGGTCTCGGAGAGGCGGTCGCGACCACGCTGCTCACGGCCGGCGTCACGCCGATGTACCGTCAGATCGCGCTGCCCGACGAGTTTCTCGCTGCCGGCGCGTTGCCGACCTTGCATGATCGCTACGGCATCTCGACCCATGTCATGACAGCAACCATCAAGGGCTGGCTTGGATAAGCCCACCATAGGGCCGTTGTACGATCGTGCGCAGGCATTCAACGCGACTCTGAAAACCATCTCCGCAAAAGCTGCACGTCCGGGATGCGGATATGCCGGCCCTTGGCCTCGATGAGATTCAGATCGCAAAGGCGGGTGAATGCCCTGCTCACGGTTTCCAGTCGCAGACCGACAAAATCAGCAATATCGGTCCGACTGAGGGGAAGCGAAAATTCGGTGAAATGCTGTTTGCGCGCGGCAAGCTGGTCCGAGAACCAGAGGAGGAAACCACACACACGCCGTTCGGCATTGGCGCTCGCGGTGGACAGGAACGCCGCCTGCCGTTGTTGCATGACGCGCGCGACGAGACGTTGAAACTGGGTGCCAACCAGCTGGTTCTGGGAGATACGCCGCAACAGGTGCCGGTAAGGGATAACACAGAAGACCGAATTCTCAAGGGCAACCACCGTAACGGGTTGTGCCCCGGACGCAGCGCCGAGAAAACCAACAACATCACCTCTCAGGGCAAGCGCCGCGATCTGAAGACGCCCGTCGACGGATCGCACTACGGCTTTTGACGAACCGCTCGCAATCGCGAAGACATGCGTGAACGGGGATCCTTGCTCATAGAGAACCTTGCCTTGTTCTACGCGCCTTCTTTCGACGACCACGTCGGCGAGACTCGACATCTGATGCGAGTCAAGCCCACTCCCAAGACACAGGTCGCGGATTCCGCATTGAGCACAATGATTGGGGCGCTCGCTAGCGAAAGATTGCTTGCCAAGGGCGATGAGGAGTTCGTGGTCCATGAATGATGAGTACCGGGTGAGCCGCGCGCGTGGCGTAGTTTTGATTGGCGGTGCATGACCCTTTCGTCAACGAAATGGCGAGGGGGGTGTTTATTCGCAGTTGGATGCGCCAGCGCGTTTGCGCCAGTCGTGCCGGCGGTGCCTGGCCATCCACACCGTGGCCTACGTCGCGTCGATTGGCTGTCTCAATCTAAATGTAGTCATTAGCCAACGTTGCAAGGGCGAGCCGAAAACGCCGATTAGGCTCACGGCTGCATGTCCCATCCGCGCAGGTTTCTCCGTGAACCTGACATGCTGGCAAAACTGTGTCCTGAACCGATCATATTCCCCGCTCGACTTTAAGCGCTTACCGGTACAGCGCATGAAGTTGACTAAAGTCAAACGAGAAGGTTTGCCGGGCCGCCAATGGGCCAAGTGTGGCGATATGAACCGGTATCTTGGTAGGGACCTTAAACCAACGATCTAAAGCATCGCATGAACGGGCGTGCATTCATCAGACTTTTGCTATTTCAACTCATATGACCCGCCCATTTGCAGGCGCACTTTCTTATGCGTGATCGATGGTGTTTGTGCATGCGGTCAGCGGATGACCATTGTCTGACGTTGTTCGACAAGTGGTGCGAGAGACGCGCGGTGCTGCCGCTGTGCTACTTGATGAATGCATGGCCCATCACGTCCGCGTTGGGTTCAGCGATCAATCGCCTTTACGCGCTGTTAGATGAACTACTAGCTGACGAGTCTGCAGGACTGCGCGAAAGCGAGCGTAAGACAATCAACATGATTCTGCGGAACCGATGCATCCATATCGAGGGCGCGGCTGACGAAGTTGCGAACGTGCTATGCGAAGTGTGTTCGCGCCGGCGCTACGAGCTGCCTATCGTGCAACGGCACGCCTGCTAGCGGGGACTGAATTGTTCCGTGAGCGCGGGCGCAGTTTGCAGGTGGCGATTGAGTAAACGTCAATCTGCCTTGTCGATGATAATTGGTAGACCGAACATTATATTGAAGTGAGGTTTTCTCTAAAGATATCGAGGCTGAGGCCGTTAGCAAGCTGTGGGGATGCCGCACTGTCTGATCGTTGTGATCAATTTGAGAGGTTTGTTAGCGTATGAAGTTGTCCTTCTCCCAGAAGCTCTGGCTCCCGCTCGTTCTGAGCCTGTCATGTGTTGCCGGCATGTCGATCTACAACGCCTACGAAGAGAGGGAGGGGCAGTTGGATGATCGAAAAATGGATCTGGTCCACGCTTCGGATATCGCCCTTAGCATCGTCAAGACATATGGTGATGCGGTAGCGGCGGGATCATTGTCCGAGACGGAAGCCAGGAAACAGGCCATGGATAAGGTCCGTGCTATCCGGTATGGCGACGAAGGCTATTTCGCGATCATCAATTCGCAAGCAACAGTGCTGATGCATCCGACACGGCCAGAGTTGAACGGCAAGGACGCGAGCAACTACAGGGACCCGAACGGCGTGTATGTTTTTCGCGCCGCGGTGGATGCCGTCAAGCGCGACGGCAAAGGGTTCAACGAGTATGCATTTCCGCGGCCGGGCTCGACCGCGGCCTCTCCTAAAATTTCGTACAACGTGAGCTATCAGCCGTGGGGCTGGATTCTCACGACAGGAGTCTATGTCGACGACATCGACGCGGCGTTCCGTTCAATGTTGTATCGCAGCCTTGGAATCATGCTGGTGCTAGTCGGCGCTTTGTCGACTGTCGTGGTGCTGTTCAATCGCGGCATCCTGCGCGCGATGGGCGGAGAACCATCCTACGCGGCCGAACTCGCTAACCAGATTGCGAGCAATGACCTGACCGCGGTGGTCAGAACGAATCGGGATGATCAATCGAGCCTGCTATTTTCGATGAAGAGCATGCAGGAGCAACTCACGCGAACGATCGGCGCGATCAAGGTTTCTGCCGATTCGATCGCGACGGCTTCGCATCAGATTGCAGTCGGCAACCAGGACCTGTCGCAGCGCACAGAGGAGCAGGCCGCGGCCCTGGAGCAAACAGCAGCCAGCATGGAACAACTCATTTCCACGGTTACTCAGAACGCCGAGAATGCGAGCGAGGCTAATCATCTCGCTGCTCAGGCGGTCAAAGTGGCCGAACAGGGCGGTGTCGTAGTGACGCGCGTGGTGGAAACCATGGGCGGGATCAACGCCAGTTCCGACAAGATTGCCGATATTGTCGGCATGATCGAAAGCATCGCATTCCAGACGAATATCCTCGCCTTGAACGCGGCGGTGGAGGCGGCGCGTGCCGGCGAGCAGGGCAGAGGCTTTGCGGTGGTCGCCTCCGAGGTGCGCTCGCTCGCGCAGCGTTCGTCGACCGCGTCGAAAGAGATCAGGGAACTCATTCTTGATTCCGTGCAGCGGGTGCGCACCGGTGCCGGCTACGCGCAGGAAGCCGGCGAAGCCATGGACAGGATTACGCAGGAGGTGAAGCGTGTGACGGATCTCATGAGTGAAATCGCAGCTTCTTCGCAGGAACAGAGCAAGGGCATCGGCGAGGTCAATGAGGCTGTTACGCAGATGGATCAGGTCACGCAGCAGAACGCGGCACTGGTCGAAGAAGCCGCGGCCGCAGCCAGTTCGCTGGAGATGCAGGCAGACGATCTGAAGGCTGCCGTTTCCATGTTCCGGCTGGATGCATAGCGTGGTGCCGGCGTGTGCTTCGCCGCTCAGGCGCGCAGTGGGGTTCCGGCGCATCTCGATGCATCGCGAAGCCCGCCTTGATGCCAACGGCACTCATGCCCGCACGGACTGCGCGACGCGCTGCCAACAACATGCAAGAAAGCCTACACCCCGGAGCTTCCATGGCCATGTCGAAAGAGGTTTCCGACGCAACGCCTGAGAACGACCTGATGGACGACGGTTCACATCTGTACAGCCAGGCATGGGCGTCGTCGCTCACCTCGCTGACGGAGGTGTTGCGGCACAATGCCGCCGATATCGTCAAGCGATTCTATGATGGCCTGATTCGCCTGCCCAAGTCGGAGCACACGCTTGCGGCGCTGTCGGAGCGGGAACTTCAGCATCTCAAGACGCAACAGATCCAGAATCTGTACGCGCTGGCGTCGCCGGAGCTAACCGCAATGGATCATCGCGCAATGGCGTTGCGGGTCGGACGTATCCACGCCATTGTCGGGTTGGAGTGGGAAGACCTGATTCGCAGCCGGGGCATTCTTTCCGCTGCGATTCACGACACACTCGATACGACACTGCACGGCAGGGCGCTGGCGGTATTGGGAAGGCGATTGACGCAGGATCTGGCGTGGCAAACGGAGGCCTACCAGCGTCTGCAGACTTCGCGTCAGGACGTACTGTTGCGCGTGACCCGGTTGGCGTGGGAAGTGGAGAGTTACACGGATCTAATCGGCCGGGTTGTTCAGATCCTCGGCGAACACGACGAGGTCGCGGGCTGCTCCGTTGGGCGACCCGATAGTCAGGGGATTTTTCGCTTCGAGTCGGTGTCAGGCAAAACCATGGAGCGGTACCTTGCCGACATGGAGAACTCGACCCAACGGCCGATCTCGAATGGCGACCTGCCTCAAGGCCAGGGCCCGGTCGGGCGCGCCTGGCGTAGCGGGAACGTGGAGCGAAGCATCAACTTTGCGACGGATCCCCTGATGGCGCCGTGGAAGACACTGGCAATGCAGGAGAATTTCCGCTCCAGCGTGGCGATTCCTTTACGTCAGCCCGGGCATGCTCCCAAAGCCATTCTTTTGCTCTATAGCGCGTTTCCCGGCGGGTATTCGGCAGCGGATCAGATGGCTTTCATCACGCCATTACAAACTCTTTTGGGGCTCGCGATTGCGCGGATCGAGAATCAGGAAGGGCGGACTCAGGCGGTCCCTTATGCGACGCGACAGCATTGGGCGGCGCTGCTCAGATCGGATGCGCTGGAAATGTACTATCAGCCGCTATTGGACCTCAAAACCGGGCAGGTGACCAAAGTCGAAGCGCTGGCTCGACTGCGCGACGGCGATAGGGTTCTGACGCCTGGTGAGTTTTTCCCGGCGCTGTCCTCGGATGATTTCCTCGACCTTTACGTCCGGGGCTTGGCACAGGTGCTGTCGCAGCGCAATCGCTGGCTCCAGGCGGGTTTCGAGTTGAAGGTGTCGGTGAATCTGCCGTCCAGTGCGTTGGGTGACAACCGCTATTTCGAAGCCACCCGGCAAGCCTTGACGGAATACGTTTGCTGCCCGGACATGCTGACCCTCGAAATTCTGGAAACGGATGCACTTCCATCCGGCATGGATGTGTGCGGCGAACTGGCGAAATTCAAGTTGCTCGGCATCAACCTGGCCGAAGACGATCTCGGATCCGGGCACAGCAGCCTGAATCGGTTGCGTGAACTGCCGTTTGACTGGATCAAGATCGACCGCAGTATCGTGAGTGTTGCGGGTCAGGATGCCTCTAATGTGTTGCGTTTCGTCTATCAGTTGACAAGGCTTGGCCGCTCGTTGGGTAAATCGGTGGTCGTGGAAGGGATTGAAGATGCGGGCATGCTGGAGGCCATCGTCATTCTCGGTGCCGACGTCGCTCAAGGCTATGCGATTGCGCGCCCCATGCCCGCGCAGCAGTTGACGGCGTGGATGCATAACCGGCCCCAGTTGCCGCGCTCTCTGAGCGCGAAAAGCGCGTTGGGGAAACTGGCGACGTTGTTGATCTGGGAAGAACGCCTGCATCTGATTTGCGAGGACCCGCGCGCTTTTGGCAGGCTGTTTGACATTGTGACGACGCAGCCCGCGATCGGAGTCGTTGCGGCGGCTGCGCCGGCGCCACTCGACTCTGCGTGTCAGGTTTGTCCATTCTCCAGGTTCTTTAGTGAAACGGAGTCCATTCTGCCGAGGGAACTGTCGGATCCGACCGCGCAGCGAGCGCTGATTGCGGCGGCGGTAAGTCACGGACCGGACAGTGTGGCCTATCGGTCGGCACGCCAGAGGTTGGTGACCGCCATCATGAGCGAAGCGGTGGAACACTGAGCGATGTCACCTCCCGCAGGCGGCTGCAACGTACCGGGATGTGATCGCATACGTGTGCGCCCGTTCTCGGGGTATCCCTCTTCTTTTTGACGCGCGACGTCTTGCGCAAGTTTCCATGATCAGGAATGCATTCTCCGCCATGTCCATAGACAGGCGTTTTAGTCTCAGTGTCGCAGTCGCACTCCTTCCGGTCCTGGTTTTGTGCGGCAGGCTGGTTGTGCACGAGTGGCACTCGTATATTGTCGCTGACGACGCCCTCTACGCGTTCCAGAGCTATCGCGCCGGATTGCAGGCAATCGAGCGCGTCTCGGCTGAGCGCGGCCCGACGAACAGCGTGCTGGGCGAAGACTTACCGACTCCTGACGCGAGAAGTGCGAAGCTGCGTCTCGCGCGCGAGGAGAGTGATGCCGCGATCGAGAAGTTGATCGAGATGCTTCAGTCCGGCCACTGTCCAGCATGTGCCGTGGAGCTTGCGCATATCAGGGAAGCACGCGACGAGCTCGCAGCCGCACGGGTGAATGTCGATGCGCTCATCCGTCTGCCGTTGGCACAACGGCGGGAGCGTGCGGTGTCGAGCGCAGTGGACGGGATGATCAAGGTCATTCCACAGTTTGCGCCCGCGATCGACGCGTTGGCCGCAAATGTGGTCAAGGGCGATACGCGTGCGTTGAATTGCCTGATCCTTGCCACGCTGACCGCGGATCTGCGGGAAGCGGCTGGCCAACTCGGCTCACACTTTACCGCGACCCTGACGGCGCGCAGAGCGCTCGGTGAAGACGATCAGCTCGCCATCGAGCGGACGCAGGGGAGAGTCGACCAGTTGCGTGAACTGATCGATGCGCATGTCCGGGACCGGTCGGCGCTGGAATCAACGGCGTTCGACAAAATGAATCAGCAGTATTTCGGGGAGGGCATTGCCTATATCGCAGAGGTTCGCCGCCTCGCGAGCCGGCCGGGCGGCGCCGGCATATCCCCCGCGCAGCTGGCGGATCACTACGTGCCGCTGATGCGGCCGGTTACGGCGTTCCGCGACCAGGTGTTGGATCTTGCTGACACGGAGATCCGTCAACACCGTAGCAATGCCTTGATGCTACTCGCGGCCAGCGCCCTCTCCGTATTTCTGCTGTTGGCGATACTGCTTTCGATCGCGACGTTATTCAGAAGACGCGTGATTCGACCGCTCCTCGACGCAACGCATGTAATTGGCGCGATAGCAAACGGCGACCTCACCGCGGAAATCCCGGCAGCGCGCTATCGGGGTGAGATCAAGGCCATGTTCAATGCAATCGGCGTGCTGAAAGCGAACAGCGTCGAGCGGCAGCAGCTCGAACGCGAGCGCGGCCGTCTGATCCATGAACTGAAAGCCATGGCGGAAACCGACTTCCTGACCCACCTGCTCAATCGCCGCGCGTTCGAGAGCAGAGCGCGCGTAAGCTGTGCCGAACGGAATGCGGCCGAACCGGAACTCGCGCTGATCATGTTCGACATCGACCACTTCAAGAGGATCAACGATACCTATGGTCACGCCACAGGCGATCACGCGTTGCAACTCGTCGCCCGTCTTTGCCGTGAAACCTGCCGGGATTCGGATGTCGTCGCGAGATGGGGTGGGGAAGAGTTTGCGGTACTCAGCCGCGTGCACGACGCGGCAGAGGCGCTTGCGATAGCGGATCGCTTGCGTCGCAAGATCAGCGAGACCCGAATCCCTTGCAACGGCGGCGATGGCTTCACTATCACCGCAAGCTTTGGCGTCGCGCTCGCGTCAGCCTGCGAATCGCGCGACGTGGGCCGCCTTTTCAGGCACGCCGATCGTCTGCTGTATCAGGCAAAAGAGGCTGGGCGTGATCGGATCGTTGCCGATCCGCTCGGCGTGCCAAGCGGCAACGCCTGACAACATGGCTTAATGGCGGGCGCGCCTCCTTCATCAGCCGCAGCGAAGCGGCGACACAATCTAGCCTTTGAACTCGACCGAAACAAAGACCTTCCTGCACGGCTCGACAACCTCCCAGGTTCCCTGAAATCCTGCGGGAATCAGAAACCGGTCCCCCGCGCGCACGGTTTTCGCGGTTCCATTCGCATCCCGAATGACCGACACGCCTTCGAGAATCTCGCAGTACTCGCTTTCGGTGAAATTCACGGCCCACTGACCGCAAGCCCCTTCCCAGATTCCCGCCGCAAGCTGTCCGCACGGGCTGGCGAAATGCGTATGAACGGTTTGGAAAGGATCACCGGCCAGCACCGCTTCTGCCTTCGGCATGTACTCGGCGCTTTCCTTGGCAGGCGCTGAAAAATCCACGATGTTCAGAATACTCATAAAGTCTCGAATGGAGGAATAAAGAGAACGCAACGGAAAAGAAGCGCAGCGCGCGCACCCACTGCCCGCGCCGCGCCCAAAAGAATGTCGCCCCATAGCAATAGCGCAAAGAGCGATTCAAAACACAATCACCAGGCACTCAGTCACTCAACTGCCTGACTTCAATTGGGCCCAAAGCCGGTTCTCGAGCCGCATGATCGGCGCAGGCTGTGGCCGCATCAACGTCATCTTGTTCAGCACGGCTTCAGGCGGATACACATTCGCATCCTGCTCGATCGCCGGCGTCACATACTGCCGCGCTGCGCGATTCGCAGTCGGATAGAACACTTCGTTCGTAATCTCCGCACTCACTTTCGGATCTTCGATGTAGTTCATCCATTTCATCGCCGCTTCGGGGTGCGGTGCATCTTTGGGTATCACCATCACGTCCATCCAGACGAGGCCCGCGTCCTTGATGTTCGAGAACCGCACCTCATACGCGCGTCTGGCTTCCGATGCGCGTCGCCGTGCAATCCCCACGTCGCCGGAAAAGCCGAACGCCACGCAGATGTCGTTGTTTGCCAGATCGTTGATATAGCCGGACGAATTGAATTGCGTGATATACGGCCGGACTTTCTTCAGCACCTCATATGCGGCCTGGTAGTCGCCGGGATTGGTGCTGTTCGGATCCTTATGCATGTACTGCAGCACCGCGGGGAAGACGTCGGCGGCCGAGTCGAGAAACGACACCCCGCAGCTTTTCACCTTCGCGAGATTCGCCGGGTCGAATAACAGCGACCAGCTATCCACAGGCGCTTCGCCTCCAAGCGCTTTCTTCACCGCTTGCACGTTGTAGCCGATACCGTCGGTGCCCCACGCCCACGGCACGCCGTATTGATTGCCGGGGTCCGCGTCGGCAATCAGTTTCATCAAGCCAGGATCGAGGTTGGCGAGGTTCGGCATCTTCGACTTGTCGATCTTCTGATAGATGCCGGCTTCGATCTGCCGCGCCATATAACTCGATGTCGGCACCACGATGTCATAGCCGGAACTGCCCGCAAGCAGTTTGGCCTGCAGCGTGTCGTCGCTGTCGTAACTGTCGTATTTCACGTTAATGCCGGATTGCTTTTCGAAGTTGGCAATCGTGTCCTTGCCAATATAGTCCGACCAGTTATAGACATTCAGCGATGTGTCCGCAGCGCGCGCGGCGTTCATTGCGGTCAAAGCGGTCAGCGAGCACAGCATCGTGCCGGCAAGCGAAAGCAGCGTGGCGTGACGAGTCTTCATTCTGCAATCTCCTTGATATCGATCTTCAGTTTTCACCGCAGTACGGGCGTGCGCGTGCCTTCCTTCTCGATTCGCGCAATCCGCAACGAATGCGAACGACGACAAGAGACGTGGCGTCGCCTGCCGCGGCGCAAGCGCACAGCAGAGCTAAAAAGAATGCGGATAAGCGCCGGCAAGCGAGCTTGCCGGGCATGAACGGACGACGTTGCAGGCGCGAGCGCTAAACGAACGGCCCCTCGCACGCAACACGGGTCCGCGAAAAGAGAAGGGGGCTAGGGCAGAAGCGACGCGATCTCGTCGGTGCGCACAGGAATGGCCGAGGGTGCTGCAACGACGTTATGCCGGCGTACGGAGCGACGCGACAATACCGTGTCGATAGACAGGGGGCGGGATGGCGAAGCGCAGTGACTTCCCTGATGAGCGATCGGACAGCCGAACAGGATCGTTCTTTCCCGACCGCGCTGGTATCTCACCAATGGACCACGGACTTTCACGATTGAACCCGAAGCGACGTTGAGTAGAAGTTCTCGATAATGCACATGCATGCACGGTGAGAACCACCGAACTGCCGTCCTAGGATAGCCGAGCCATTATTTTCGTCAAAGGATTTTCTGACAATACGCTGGTGAACGTACTAATGCGAGCGCATGACATGAAGCATGGCTCGCATCGAATGCGCGACGATGAAGCGCTATTGACCCTGCAGATTCGGATTGCCGGCGGGAACGCCAGAGCCGGTTTCGGACGAGCCTGTCGTGGAGGGACCGTATCCGGTAGCCACATTGTTCTGCGCGGAAACGCGGGCTTCGGCCGCCTGAATGTCGGCGGGATAGGTGGAGTCCGTTGCGACCGCGGGGTTGTAGCCGGCCTGTTCGAGCTGCTTCAATTGCGCCTTGACCTCGGCACGCGTGAGCGGTTGCTCGGATTGCGCGAACGACGCCAGCGGGGCGGCCAGCACGACGACTAGCGCCACTGCCTTGATGAGCGATTTCATGATGCTTCCCTCCGAGAATTTTTTTGGGGCGCCGCACCAATCTTCGGCACCATGCACGGATTCTAGGAAGCGAGTGCTCCAGGGGAAACCACTAACGCGGTAATTCAGTGTTGCGGCAAACAACAAGTCGGCGTGATGTAATGTCCGCCGTAATATTTGAGTAAACGTTTTTACACGCCCTGGCGTACATCCACTCGGTAGGCGGTGACCTGCCGATAGGTGTCGCCTGCGCGCACGATCACCTCGTCCTGTTCGGCCATGTTGACCTGATTCGGAAATCCGCCTGCTTCGAGACAAAAGCCCGCGTGCGGTTGATACGCAATGCCGCCGCGTCCCACATCGCCATTCAGCGAATTGCCGCTATAGAACTGTAAGCCGCGTTGATCGGTCGACACGGTCAATTCACGTCCGCTAGCAGGGTCGTAGGCGCGGGCAACCTGGCGCATGGCCGGCGTGCCGCTATTCGTGCCGAACTCACGCGTATCGCGCAGCACGTAGCAATGATCGAATCCGCCGGCCGTCGCCAACTGTGCGTGCGGCCATTCGAGCCGCGCACCGATCGGTGCGCTCTGCCGAAAATCGAAGGCGTTGCCCGCCACCTCGGCCAGCTTGCACGGAATCAAGTCGGTGTCGACTTCGAAGAATCGGTCGGCATCGATCGACAGCATATGGCCACGAATGTCCGCACCCGCGCGGCCAGTGAGGTTGAAGTACGGATGGCTCGTCAGATTGAGCGGCGTAGCCGCATCCGTGACGGCTTCATAGGCGATGGTCAGCGTGCCGTCGTCGTCGAGCGAGTAGCGCACTTGCGTTGTCACATTGCCCGGAAAACCGGCGTCGCCTTCGGGCGACTCCAGACGCATGAGCAGTGCACCGTTGTCCTCGCTCACATCCCATAGCGCGCGATGAAACCCGCTCGTGCCACCATGTAACAGGTTCGTGCCGTTATTCCGGTCGAGCGTGTATTCGATACCGTCGAGTGTGAAGTGCGCATTGGCGATGCGGTTCGCCCAGCGTCCTATCAGTCCGCCCATATAGGTGTTGGCCGCTACATACTCGGCGGGCGTGTCGTGACCGAGCAGGATATCGCCGAGTACGCCGGCACGATCCGGCGCATGCCACGACACCAGCGTCGCGCCAAGATCGCTGATGGCGACTTTCATGCCGTGCGCGTTACGCAGCGTGAAGAGCCGGACGGCGTCGCCGCTGCGCAATGTGCCCCACGGCTCAGAAGAAAGTTGTGCAATGCTGATCATGTCGTTGGTGAGAAGTAAAGAGAATAGGCATGCTCAGCCCGGCGCCGGTGCCGAATTCACCCGCTCCTGGTACTCGCGCGGCGTGCAACCGAGTTCACGGCGAAACACCGCATACATGTATTGCAGTGACGTGAAGCCGCAACGGATCGCCACTTCCGCGCTCGACGCATCGCGCTTCGCCAATAGCGCCTTCGCGACATCGAGTTTATGGCGCAGGATTTCCTGATGCACGGTGCACTGCCGCTCGCGCCTGAAGTACTCTTCGAGCGACGAACGCGACACGCCCACATAGTCGGCGACCTGTTCGGTGCGAATACCCTGGCACGCGTACTGGCGAATAAAGTGGCGAGCCCGCATCACGTAAGGACTCGCAAGCGGTTGGTGCCTGGTCGACTCGAGCACGTTGATGCCGACTGGCGGCACGAGAATGCGCCGCCCCGGAAAGCGCGCGCCATGCAGCATTTGATGCAACAGGTGAGCCGCGGTGCGGCCCATTTCCTCAGTGCCCTGAATCACCGAAGACAATGGAATTCGCGTCAACGTGCGTGTCAACGGATCGTTGTCGATGCCGATGATCGCGACTTCCTCCGGCACGGGAATTCCGGCAATCAAACACGCCTGGAGCAGATGCCGGGCACGAGCATCGGTCACGGCAATGATGCCGACCGGCTTCGGTAGATCCCGCAGCCATGCGGTGAGCTGCTCGGTCGCCTGATTCCATGACGGTGCGCTGGTCGACAGGCCGCGATACATCTCGCTGGTGATCTGCGCGGCGCTGCGGCCATCGGCACTGCGCAAATGGGCGAACGCGAGTTCGCGCTGTTGCGCCCAGCGGTTTTCCTGCGCTTGCGGCAGGCTGTACAACGCGAAGTGCTCGAGACCCGCGCCGATCAGATGCGTATAGGCGAGCGAGATGAGCTTGCTGTTGTCGGTGGCGATATAGGGTAAATCCGGGGGGTAGTGCGCTGGATCTTCGAACGACGAACCCACGGCAACCACGGGCAACGGACAATCGCGCAACGCTTCGCCCACTGCGGGATCGTCGAAATCCGCAATGATGCCGTCGCCGTCGAAGCGTTCAATGCCCGTTAGCCGGCAGCGAAAGTCTTCTTCGAGAAAGAGGTCCCACGCCACACGCGTGGACAGCAGGTAATTACCAATGCCGGTGATGATCTCGCGATCGTAGACCTTGTTCGCGTTGAACAGCAGTGCGATCCGATGCGTCGTCTGTGGTATTTGCGGACGGGTCATGGCGGTAAGCGGCGTTGGGTGCCCGTTTAGCGCGGCACCGGTTTTAAGCGTCTGGTTATTCTAGGCCTCGAATCACGCCCTGGTGCGAAACAAAATGGCGGGCGGTAAGAAACATCAAGCACGCTGCGCAATTTCGCAATTGCCGATGCATCTTGCAAGCGGCAGCATGGCGTCACCTTGTCGACCGGCGCGACGACGTCGCACGGGTTGCGGTGCAACATAACTGGAGACACAGATGTCTTACTTCGAACACATTCCCGAGATCCGCTACGAAGGCCCGCAATCGGATAATCCGCTTGCGTACCGCCACTACGATAAAAGTAAAAAGGTACTCGGCAAAACCCTCGAAGAACATCTGCGTATTGCCGTGTGCTACTGGCATACGTTCGTCTGGCCGGGCGTGGATATTTTCGGGCACGGAACGTTTCGACGCCCTTGGCAGCAAGCCGGCGATGCCATGGAGCGGGCACGGCAAAAGGCGGATTCCGCATTCGAGTTCTTCTCGAAGCTCGGCACGCCGTACTACACGTTTCACGACACCGACGTCGCACCCGAGGGGTCGAGCCTGAAGGAATACAGCGAAAACTTCCTGCATATTGCCGACTATCTGGCGCGCAAGCAGGAGGATAGCGGCATCAAGTTGCTGTGGGGCACCGCCAATCTGTTCTCGCATCCTCGTTACGCGGCGGGCGCGGCCACCAATCCGGATCCAGAGGTGTTCGCATTTGCGGCGACGCAGGTCCGCCATGCTCTCGATGCGACGCAAAGACTCGGCGGCGACAATTATGTCTTGTGGGGTGGCCGTGAAGGTTACGATACGTTGCTCAATACCGACCTGGTGCGCGAACGTGATCAGCTCGCCCGTTTTCTGCATATGGTCGTCGATCACGCGCACAAGATCGGCTTCAAAGGCTCGCTGCTGATTGAACCCAAGCCACAGGAGCCGACCAAGCATCAATATGATTACGATGTCGCGACCGTACACGGCTTCCTGCTGCAACACGGACTCGAGAAAGAGATTCGGGTAAACATCGAGGCCAATCATGCGACGCTCGCGGGTCATTCGTTTCATCACGAGATCGCGACGGCCTATGCGCTGGGTATTTTCGGCAGCGTCGACGCGAATCGCGGCGACCCGCAAAATGGCTGGGATACCGATCAGTTCCCAAATAGTGTGGAAGAGCTGACGCTCGCCTTCTACGAAATTCTCAAACATGGCGGCTTCACAACGGGCGGCATGAACTTCGACTCGAAAGTACGGCGGCAAAGTGTCGATCCGGAAGACCTGTTCTACGGCCACATTGGGGCAATCGACAACCTCGCGCTCGCTGTCGAACGCGCCGCGGTGCTGATCGAAAACGATCGTCTGGATCAATTCAAGCGTCAACGCTATGCGGGCTGGGAAGCGGAGTTCGGCCGCAAGATCCTGTCCGGCGACTATTCGCTCTCCACGCTGGCGACGGATGCGTTGGCGCGCGGTCTGAATCCGCAGCATGCCAGCGGCCATCAGGAGCTGATGGAAAACATCGTGAATCAGGCTATTTACAGCGGACGCTGATCCGGATCGCAGGAAGACGTGGCTGAGAAGTCGTAGCACCTCATAAAAATCGCGCGGCCACGTCGACCGCGCGAAACAGGAAGCTTTGGGTTGTCGCTTGTCCGGTCCTGCGGCTCGCAGCGCAGGCCGTCCAATCCGGTATTCCGGCTATCAGAAGAAGGAGAGAGACATGAAATTCGCAACGCGTCGTACCGTGTTGAGTTCGCTCGTGTGTGGAGCGGTGCTCGCCAGCCTGTCGCTTGTCGCGCCGCTCGCGCATGCAAGCAAGGATCATCCGGAAATCGGCTTCTGTATCGACGATCTGCGCGTGGAGCGCTGGTCGCGCGATCGTGACTATTTCGTTGCCGCGGCAGAAAAGCTTGGTGCGAAAGTGTCGGTGCAATCCGCCGACGCGAGCGAAGAGCGGCAGATCTCGCAGATCGAAAACCTGATTTCGCGCGGCGTCGACGTCATCGTAATCGTGCCGTTCAATTCGAAGACGCTCGGCAATGTGGTTGCGGAAGCAAGGAAAGCCGGCATCAAGGTCGTCTCGTATGACCGCCTGATTCTCGATGCCGATGTGGACGCCTATATCTCGTTCGACAACGAGAAAGTCGGCGAATTGCAGGCGCAAGGCGTCTACAATGCGCAGCCAAAGGGCAACTACTTCCTGCTCGGCGGTGCGCCGACGGACAACAACGCCAAGATGCTGCGCGAAGGCCAGCTCAAAATCCTGAAGCCCGCCATGGACCGGGGCGACATTAAAGTAGTCGGTCAGCAGTGGGTGCCGGAATGGAGTGCTTCCACGGCGCTGCGCATTGTCGAAGATGCGCTGACGGCCAACAACAACAAGATCGATGCGATCGTCGCATCGAACGACGGCACCGCAGGTGGCGCGATTCAGGCGCTCGCCGCGCAGCACCTGGCGGGCAAGGTGCCGGTCTCCGGGCAGGACGCGGACCTCGCGGCCGTCAAGCGTGTGATTGCCGGCACGCAAACCATGACCGTCTACAAGCCGCTGAAGCTGATTGCCGGCGAAGCCGCCAAGCTCTCGGTGGCTCTCGCGAAGGGCCAGAAGCCCGCCTATAACGCGCAATACGACAACGGCAAGAAGAAAGTCGACACGGTGCTCCTGCAACCCACGTTGCTCACCAAGAGCAATGTCGACGTAGTCGTCAAGGACGGCTTCTATAGCCAGGCCCAGCTCGCGAGCCAATGAGCGTAACGTGTGCGCGGCGGACGGCGATGCGCGTGGTGCGTATCGGCGCCGCCGTGCGCCTTGCAGCGAGGCATAGCGAATGACGCAACCTCTCATGACGATGCGCGGCATCGTCAAGGCGTTTTCCGGCGTGAAGGCGCTCGACGGTATCGACCTCACGATCGCGCCGGGCGAGTGCGTGGGTCTGTGTGGCGAGAACGGCGCGGGCAAATCCACGCTGATGAAAGTGCTCTCCGGCGTGTATCCGTGGGGCACGTGGGACGGCGAGATCATCTGGGAAGGCGAGCCGTTGAAAGCCGCCAGCGTGCGTGACACCGAGCGCGCCGGCATCATCATCATTCACCAGGAGTTGATGCTGGTGCCGGAATTGTCGGTGGCGGAGAACATCTTTCTCGGCAATGAAATCACGCTGCCCGGTGGCCGCATGAATTACGCGGCGATGTACCAGCGCGCCGACGAACTGCTGCGCGAAC
The DNA here is from genome assembly GCF_900104795.1 of Burkholderia sp. WP9. Taxonomy (NCBI): domain Bacteria; kingdom Pseudomonadati; phylum Pseudomonadota; class Betaproteobacteria; order Burkholderiales; family Burkholderiaceae; genus Burkholderia; species Burkholderia sp. WP9. The sequence continues at coordinate 1,433,028 of NZ_FNTG01000002.1, read as the reverse complement.
TCGGTATCAGCGGAATCAATGCCGCACAGCCGGTGATGAACTATGGCGGTGGGCACCAGCAGTTGATCGAGATCGCCAAGGCGCTAAACAAGCGCGCCAAACTGCTGATTCTCGACGAACCGTCTTCTTCGCTGACCGCATCCGAGATCCGTATTCTGCTCGACATCGTGCGCGATCTGAAGCGGCGCGGCGTGGCCTGTGTGTACATTTCGCACAAGCTCGACGAAGTGGCGGCCGTCTGCGACACGATCAGCGTGATTCGCGACGGCCGTCACGTCGCGACGGAGCCGATGCGCGCGCTTACGACCGACCGCATCATTTCGCTGATGGTGGGCCGCGAGATCAAGAACCTGTTTCCGCGCGAGCCGCATCCGATCGGCGAGGTGATCTTCGAAGCTCGTCATGTCACCTGTTTCGACGTGACCAATTCGCGTCGCAAGCGGGTCAACGACGTGTCGTTCGCGCTGCGGCGTGGCGAGATTCTTGGCGTGGCCGGCCTGGTCGGCGCGGGCCGCACGGAGTTGATGCAGGCGATCTTCGGTGCGTACCCGGGGGTGAGCGAAGCGACCGTGGTGATGGACGGCAAGCCGCTCAGGATTCGCGCGCCCGTTGACGCGATTCGCGCGGGCATCGCCATGGTGCCGGAAGATCGCAAACGCCACGGCATCGTGCCTGGGCTGAGCGTCGGCCACAACATCACGCTCGCGGTGTTGGCGCGCTTTGCCTCGGCTGGCCGGATTGATTCCGCGGCCGAACTCGATACGATTCACACGGAGATGAAGCGGCTTTCGGTGCGCGCCGCGCATCCCATGTTATCGATTGCGAGTCTGTCCGGCGGCAATCAACAGAAGGCCGTGCTGACACGCATGCTGCTGACCGACCCGAAAGTGCTGATTCTCGACGAACCCACGCGTGGCGTGGATGTCGGCGCGAAATACGAAATCTACAAACTGATTTTTCAACTGGCGCAGCGCGGCATGTCGATCGTGATGGTGTCCTCCGAATTGCCCGAAGTGCTCGGTATCAGCGATCGTGTGCTGGTGATCGGCGAAGGCGAGTTGCGCGGCGATTTCGTCAATGACGGTCTGACTCAGGAGGACATACTCAGCGCTGCGATCCGTCCCGTGCCACGATCCCCGAACCCAACCGTAGCGAGTGCCGCATGACGCCCGACGTTACTTCCCACCGCGCCGATGAAGCCGTGCCGCGAGGCGCATTCGGCGGTCCGCAGCGCCTTCAGCAACTGTTCGCGCGCTACAAGATTCTCGCGCTGCTGATCGCCGTGGCCGCGATCTGGATTTTCTTTTCGGTGCTCACGCACGGCGCATTCGTTACGCCGCGCAATCTGTCGAACCTGCTGCGGCAGATGTCGATTACCGGCATGCTCGCGTGCGGCATGGTGTTCGTGATCATTGCCGGCGAGATCGATCTGTCGGTCGGCTCGCTGCTCGGTTTGCTCGGCGGCGTGGCGGCGATACTCGACGTCAACCGACACTGGCCGCTCGGCGTCACGTTGCCGGTGGTCATGCTGCTTGGGGTACTGATCGGCATGTTCAACGGATGGTGGTCGACTTACCGGCGCGTGCCTTCGTTCATTGTCGGGCTCGGCGGCATGCTTGCCTATCGCGGCATTCTGCTCGGTGTGACAGGCGGATCGACGATTGCACCGGTGTCGGATGGTTTCGTGTTCGTCGGCCAAGGGTATCTGCCGAGACTCGCGGGCGATACGCTTGCGGTGGTGCTGTTTCTGTTGCTGGCGTTTCTGACGATACGCCAGCGGCGCAACCGCGAGCGCTATCAACTGCGGGTGGTGCCGTTCTGGCAGGACGTCGTGAAGGTGGTCGGCGCGGGTGTGATTCTCGCCGGCTTCGTCGCCACGCTTGACCGTTACGGTGGCATTCCCGTGCCGGTGCTGTTGCTGCTCGCGCTGCTGGGCATCTTTACGTGGATCGCCACGCAGACGGTGTTCGGGCGGCGCATCTACGCGGTCGGTTCGAACCTCGAAGCGACCCGGCTCTCAGGCGTCAACACTAACCGCGTGAAACTGGCGATCTTCGCGCTGATGGGGCTGATGTGCGCGTTCGGCGGCATCGTCAATACGGCGCGGCTTGCGGCGGGATCGCCTTCGGCCGGATCGATGGGCGAACTCGATGCGATTGCCGCGTGTTTTATCGGCGGGACGTCGATGCGCGGAGGGTCCGGCACGGTCTACGGCGCGCTGATCGGCGCGCTCGTCATGGCGAGCCTCGATAACGGCATGTCGATGCTGGACGTGGATGCGTATTGGCAGATGATCGTGAAGGGCAGCATTCTCGTGCTGGCCGTTTGGATCGATGTGGTGTCGGGGTCGAATAGGCGGTGAGATGAAAAGGCGGGAGAGGTGCGGCGGCTACTTTGGTCCGGTGCCGCACCAATCCGTCAGAGCTTCCCCCATTTCTTCGATAACGGGGTTCCAATCTCCGAGTTCGCGCTGGCGGAATAGCCGCATTGATGGGTACCAGGGGCTATCTGTTCTGGCGGTTAGCCAGCGCAACTCCGAGTACGCGGGCAAAAGTACCCAGACTGGAAGGTTTGCCGCACCGGCGAGATGTGCAGCGGCAGTATCGACGGTAATGAGCAGGTCAAGCGTTTCAAGAATGGCGAGCGTGTCGGTGAAGTCTTCAATGATGGGTCCGAGCGTGTGTAAATCAAATTGGTCTGCCAGCGGTACGCCGTCGCATTCATGCTCCCCTTTCTGTACGGAAAACCAGGTCGTTCCCGGATGGGAAAGAAGGGGTTTCAGCGTTTCGATACCGATCGATCGGAACCGATCTAGAGCGGTGTGCGCACCGCCCGCCCACACTACACCGATTCTCGTGCGTTTCTTATGCGCCGCTAATGGTGAGATGACATCGAGCTTTTGCCGCCATTGGTCAATATGGAGTGGCGCGGCCGAAACGTATGGCATGGCAATAGGCAACATGGAGAGATCAAGGTTCATATGCGCTGGCATTCTCAGCATATGGCTCCAATAGTCGTAAGGGCCGGCGGGTGTTGTTGTAAAAACCGACCGTACGCTCCTCATGCTTGCTGCGATTTTGGCGACAGGTTGGCTGACCAGCACATCGACAATAGCACCCTGCCGGTGTAGCCATTCGGCAAACCGGATGAACTGGATTTCGTCGCCCCGTCCTTGTTCGCCGACGAGTAGGAAACGACATCCGCAAACTGGTTCGCCATTCCACACCTGAAAATCTGGAAAGACCAAAGTGGCACGTGTTAGGGGCATGGCGTAAGCGGCATTGCGACGCGCCCATCCGCTCTTAAAATCGCCCTGACTCAGTTCGAGGCATGCAAGTTGGCACTGCATGACAGGATCATCAGGTGTGAGTCGGACCGCTTCCCTGCTGTAGGCCAGCGCTTCCGCAACTCTGCCGCGGACGCTCAGCGCATGTGCCGCGTAGTGGTGCAGCGTGACGCGTCGCGGATCGATCTCGAGTCCCTGGCGGGCGACACTCAGCATATCGGCGAAACGATCCGCTCTATATAACGCGAGACACAGCGCCTGCAATGTTTCGGGATTGTCCGCTTCCCGTGTTCTGATCTGTGCGATCGCACGGCTTGCCTGTGCCGTACGCTTGGCTTTGGCTAGTGCTGCGATTAAATCGAACCCGTCTTGCAGGGAAGATGAGTCGAGCGCCCATGCGGCTAGCCAATAGTCGGCGGCATCGTCAGCCTCCCCGAGTTCGGCGCTTATGCGCGCGATGGCACGCGTCGCATGATGAAGGTCCGTCTCTATGGAAAGAGCCGCTTTGTATTGCGCTTTCGCTTCGGCGAGGCGGCCGCCGCGTCGCAGGCAATCCGCCAGATTGCGATGCAAGGTTGCGGTGCTTCCAGAGAGATCAATCGCATGACGGTAGAACGCTTCCGAACGTGGGTAGTCGCCTTTCATCGCGGCGATCAGGCCGGCGTGTTCCCACAGATCGGCACGCGCTGGGTCGGCCTTTAGAGCGCGTTCCAGATACGCGTCTGTTTCTGGGATTTTTTCCAGGTGCACGCATACCAACCCCATACGGTGTAGTGCATGGACATTGTACGGGTTCGAGGCCAACGCCCGTTGGTATCCGCTTTCCGCGTCTTTCATGCGGAAGGCGGAGTAGTCGGCGTCTGCACGAGCAATCAGGGTCTCTACGTCGATTTCATCCGAATCGAGGGCGGTGGCGTTCGGCATTTCAAAGATAGCTAATTCGTCTATCGGATCGGAAAACAACACAAAAGCCTGTACTCATTTGTCACGTGAGGGTAATCGTTTGAAAAAATGAGAGGCAGCGGAAAGCGCCGCATTGCGTGAGAGGAGATTTCCCTTCGACGTCAGGAATGGCGCAGCGGCGATTGCTAGATGCATCAAGGACCATGGGAAATCGCCGAAGCTCCCGCGCGTTTTTGCTGAATCCTCTGCTCCGCCGAGTCGTTTTCGCAGGCACAGCCACGATGGCATGCTCGCACGAGCGCCGGCCTTCTGCCCGCAACGAACCGCCCTTACCAAGCCGTTCCCGCCTCATTTAATGAAACACCCCACGGCTTACCTCCATCACCGCCATCCTCCCCATCCCCCGCCCCAAGCCCTCCTGACTTAAATGCATGCATTTAAGTCCCACATCCACTCCACCGTCTTATTACTATTCGGAGGACCAACGCCAGGCGCGGACCCGCGCTTCACAGCTTCCCAGCCATCGTGCGAGCTGATCGAGCCATGCCATGTTAAAGCGCAGAACCTTCCTGCTCGGCGGCGCCGGCGCTGTCGGCGCGCTGCTGGTCGGCTGGTCGGTGCTGCCGCCGGGGCAGCGTTTGACCACGTCCATGCCGCTGCCGGCGCAAGGCACGCAGGTGGCGCTCAACGGCTGGGTCAAGATCGCCGCCGACAACAGCGTGACGATCATGATGTGCAAGGCGGAAATGGGACAGGGCATTCACACTGGCCTCGCCATGTTGCTTGCCGAAGAACTGGACGCCGACTGGTCGCAGGTGCGGGTCGAAAACTCGCCTATCGACAAGATCTACAACAGCGTGCAGAACATCATCGACGACCTGCCGTTTCGCCCCGACGACGATAGCGCCATTAAACGCACTATCGTCTGGATGACCCGCAAGGTGGTGCGCGAAGCTGGCACGATGATGACGGGTGGTTCGTCCAGCATCAACGACCTTTGGACGCCGATGCGCGAGGCCGGCGCCTCGGCCCGCGCCATGCTGATCGGCGCCGCGGCAGCGCAATGGAAAGTGCCTGCCGGCGAATGTCGCGTCGAAAGCGGTCAGGTGCTGCACCCCTCGGGGCATAAGGCGAGCTTCGGCGAATTGTCGTCGATGGCGGCGCAGCAACCGTTGCCGCGCCAGGTGGCGCTCAAAAATCCCGCCGACTTCAAGCTGATCGGCAAACCGTTACGCCGTATCGAAGCGGCGTCGAAGATCAACGGCACGGCGCGCTTCGGTATCGACGCGCTTCCCGACGGTCTGCTCTACGCGAGCGTCGTCATGTGCCCGACGTTGGGCGGCACGGTCGCGAAGTTTGATGCAACGCCGGCGGCCAGCATGCCGGGCTTCATCAAGGCGTTTGCCGTCGCGCCCTACAACGGTGGAACCGGCGGCATCGCGGTGATCGCGGACAACCCGTTTCGGGCGATGAACGCGGTCACCGCCATCAACGTGGATTGGCACGACGGCCCGGCGGCAAAGCTGTCTAACGCGGAGGTGGACCGTCGCCTCGCACAAGCACTGGACGACGGCGACGGCCACGCCTACTACCATCTGGGCGACGTGGACGCCGCGTTGAGTCGCGCGGCTCGCACCATCAGCGCCGAGTATCGCGCGCCGTATCTGGCGCACGGCGCGGTCGAGCCGCCCAACTGCACTGTGCAGGTCACGGACGGCTCGGCCACGGTCTGGGTCTCCACGCAAGTGCCCGCGCTCGCCCGGCATCACGTGGCAAAAGTGCTGGACATCGAGCCCGACAAGGTCGACGTGCAAATGCTTCTATTGGGCGGCGCATTCGGGCGGCGTCTGGAACTCGATTTCATCGCCCAAGCCGCGGCGATTGCGCGCCAAGGCGGCGGCCGTCCGGTGCAAACCCTCTGGTCGCGCGCGGAGGACTTCACTCACGATTTCTATCGTCCGGCATGCGTGTCGCGCCTCAAAGCCGGTATCGACAACAACGGCAAACTGCTGGCGTGGCAAGCCACGTCGGCAAGTCAGGCGATCGTGCCGGAATCCCTCGCGCGCTATTACGGCGTGCCGCGCATTCCGATCGACAAGACGACCTGCGAAGGCGCCTTCGATCAGCCCTACGAATGGCCCGCAGCGCGCGTGGCGCACAAGATTGTCGACCTGCCGGTGCCGGTCGGATTCTGGCGCTCCGTGGGCCATTCACATCAGGCGTTCTTCACCGAGGGCTTCACCGACGAACTTGCCGCGGCCACCGGCCAGGACCCGATTGCGTTTCGCGCGGCGCTGCTCGCGCAGCATCCGCGGCATCTGGCGGTGTTAAAGCGTGCGGCGGTTTTATCGGACTGGGGACACCCGTTGACGCATGCCGCCGACGGCGCGCGCCGCGCGCGCGGCGTGGCGTTGCACGAGGCGTTCGGCAGTGTGGTCGCGCAGGTCGTGGAAGTGTCGATCGGGCCGGATAAGCGGATTCGCGTGCATCGGGTGGTCTGCGTGATCGATTGCGGTATGCCGGTGAATCCGAATCTGATTCGTCAGCAGATGGAGAGCGCGATCGTGTTCGGTCTCTCCACCGCGTTGCAGGATGAAATCACGCTCATCAACGGTCAGGTGCAGCAGAAGAACTTCAGGGATTTCCCGGTCGTGCGAATCAACGATTGCCCGGCAATCGACACGGACATCATGCCGAGCCAGATGCATCCGCAAGGCGTGGGTGAACCGGGCGTGCCACCGGTCGCACCGGCGGTGGCGAATGCCGTGTTTGCATTGACGGGCCAGCGCTTGCGCTCACTGCCGTTGAGGCTTGCGTGAAGCACGGCGAATTCGAAAACTCAGGAACCCAGGGAGATTGGCGATGGGATCGTTGAACATCAACGGGCGGGCGGTGGCGGTGCAGGCCGACCCCGACATGCCGCTTCTGTGGGTGCTGCGTTGTGAACTCGGCATGACGGGCACCAAGTTCGGCTGTGGCGTGGGGATTTGCGGCGCGTGCATGGTCCATGTGGACGGCGAAGCAAGCTTCGCGTGCCAGACGCTCATGTCGAGCCTCCACACGCAGAAGATTACGACCATCGAAGGTTTGCAGGGTCCCGAAGCGCAGGCGCTGAAAGCCGCGTGGATCGATCTCGACGTGGTGCAGTGCGGCTATTGTCAAAGCGCGCAACTCATGGCGGCCTGCGCGCTGCTCAAGCACAACCCCAAGCCGACCGACGCCGACATCGACGCGGCCATGTGGCACATCGTGTGCCGTTGCGGCACGTATCCGCGGGTTCGGGCGGCGATTCACCAGGCGGCGGCAAAGCGTCGGCCCGCCTAGCGCCGCCGACGCTTTTCGCACCAACGCAAGAAGCCGCGAGCGTTCAACCTGCCAGCATTTCGACCACGGCGACGACGGCCGTGAAAACGCCGATGCAGCCGCCCAGTGCGGCCGCGCTCTTCATGAATTGCGACATACGTGTCCCCGTAATGAGTGGTTGATGGGACGTATTTAACCCGAAATGAAAGGCAAAAGAAAGATTATCAAAAATAATTCGTAAGCTTTGCGGGGAGGGGCAGAGCGTGCGGGTGGCGCTGCTCTGCCGCGACGGCGGGCCCGCAAAGCTGAGGCAAGCGAGCCGCAACGAGAGGCTCGCTTTAGACGTGCAAAATCAGAAGTCGCCTCAAGGCGCTTTTGCCGCAGCCGCCGTTGGCGCCGGAGCCGGCGCAGCTTTGACCGATGCCGCAACGGCGGGCGTCGAGCCGCCGGACGCGCTCTGCGGATCGATCTCCCATCCACCGCCCAGCGCGAGGAACAGGTTGACCTGATCGATCGCCACCTGGCCTTCCGCGGCGGCTGCCTGAGATTTCGTCGAGGTCAGTGTGCGCGTCGCATCCAGATCCGAAATGAACGACTCACGCCCGGCCAGATAGAGCCGATGCGTTTCATCCGCCGACTCGGCCGCCGACTTCACGGCGGCGCGCAAAGCGTCGGCGCGGGCGTAGTCCGACGCATACGTTGCGAGACTGGTTTCGGTCTCGCGCAGCGCGGTCAGCACCACGCCGTCGAACTTCGCCAACGCCACCTGGCTCGACGCCTGCGCTTCACGCACGCGGCCACGCGCGCCGTTCGCCGGGAAGGTCCAGCTGATCAGCGGGCCGAAGCCCCAGCGCGCCGTGGGCGAGGTGCCCAAATCTTCGAGAATCCCGGTCAAACCCGCCGAGGCACCGATGCTCACCGTCGGATATAGCGCCCCGGTGGCGACGCCGATACGCGCGGTGGACGCCGCCAGTTGACGCTCGGCCTCGCGCACATCCGGGCGGCGCTTGAGCAGCGCGGCGCCGTCGCCGATCGGAATCGGCTGGCGGATTTGCGGCAGCCTGTCGCAAGCGAGTACGGCCGGCGGCAAGTCGGATGGCGCGCGGGCGAGCAGCGCCGCGAGGCGGTACTGCGCGATCTTGCGGCGTGCCGTATAGCGCGGAATATCCGCCGACAAGGTATCGACCTGGGTCTGCCCGCGCGTCACGTCGGGCTGATTGCCACGGCCCGCGTCACGCAGGCGGCGCGAGACGTCCACGCGCTGTTTCTGCAGGGTCAGCGATTGTTGCGCAATCCTGAGTTCTTCCGCAGCGGAACATTGTTCGACGTAAGAGCGCACCACGTCCGCCACCACGGTGATCCGTGCGAGATCGGCGGCGGCCTGCACGGACTCGCTGTCGGCTTGCGCCGCTTCCACGCCGCGTCGCAGCTTGCCGAACAGATCGATTTCATACGAGACGTTGATGCCGATGTCGCCTTCATTGACGACCGGCAGCTTCTCGGTGAGGAGGTATTGTTCGGCGGATTCCTGGGCCCGTTCGATCACGGCCGAGGCCTTGCCGGAGAATCCGCCCTGCGCCTGCGCCACGCCCAGCGCTTCACGCGAGCGCGCAAGATTCGCCGCCGCGACGCGCAAGTCGGTGTTCGATTGCAGCGCCTGATCAACGAGTCCGTTCAGCACCGGATCGTCGTAGAGCTTCCACCACACGGGCGGCACGTTGCGGCGCGTCGTCAGCGCCGTGTCGGCGCCTTCGATCGGCGCGTTGGCCAGCGGCGCGTTGACAAGCGCCTGTTGCGGCAACGCATAGTTGGGACCGACGTTCATGCAGCCGTCGAGCGCGACGGCCAACGGCAACAGAGGCAATAAGGGCAGGGCGCGCGACAGCTTCATTGCGACGCGCCCGAGGTGACCGCGGCCGACGCCGGTCTGGCAGCGGAAGCAGCCGGAACAGCGGAGGTAGCCGAAGCGGAAGCGGAAGACGATACCGAAGCAGAAGATACCGCCGCGGAGTTAGAAGCCGAAGCCGTACCCTCCGACGCGGCCACCGCGCCCGATGCGCCCGCATCCGGATGCTTCCTGCCTGCCGGCTCGAGATCGCGCACCGACACCGTCGCGGTGCGTCCTGCGATCATGCGGAAATCGGCGGGCACTTCGTCGAGTGCGACGCGCACCGGAATCCGTTGCGCGAGCCGTACCCAACTGAACGCCGGGTTCACGTTCGGCAGCAGATTCGAGCCTTGCGTGCGGTCACGATCCTCGATACCTGCGACGATACTTTGCACGTGTCCGCGCAGCGCGTTCGGTTCGCCCATCACCTTGATATCGACGGGCTGGCCGATGTCGATGCCACGCAGCTTGGTCTCCTCGAAGTAACCGTCGACGCGGAACGAATGCATATCGACCACCGCGACCACCGCCCGCCCCGCCGCGACGAATTCGCCGGCGCGTGGCGCGCGGTCGTTCAGATAACCGTCGACCGGGCTCACGATCGTGGCGCGTTGCAGATTCAGCCGCGCGGTGTCGATGGCGACGTTTGCATCGGCGAGCGCGGCTTCGCCCTGTTCGACGCGCGAGCGGCTTTCTTCCGACACTTCCGCCGCGACGAGGTTGCCGAGCTTGCGGTTGCGCGCATCTTCGCGGCGCGCCTGATCGAGCGTGGCGCGGCGTTGCTGCGCGGTGGCCTGCGCCTGGCGCAGCGCGAGCGTATAGCGCGCCTGATCGATCACGAACAGCACCTGGCCTTGCTTGACCTGCTGGTTGTCCACCACTTCGACCGACGAAATCAGCCCCGAGATATCCGGCGCGACCTGGATTACGTCGGCGCGTACGTGTCCGTCGCGAGTCCACGGGGCGAACATGTAGTAGTCGACCAGTTTCCACAGCACGAGGGCCGCGGCCGCGACGACGATCAGGGTCAGCAGAATCTGACCGACGGAGAACCAGGTTTTTTTCACGTTATTAGTCTGTGCGAAACGACAACGACAAGGCCCAGCACCAGCACATAGATGCCGAGATCGAAGATGGAGCGATGCCAGACGAAGCGGTAAAAGCCGACGCGCGCGAGCACCGTGCGAATGGCCAGGTTGATCAGATACGCGATCAACATCAGCACGAGCACGGCCGGCACGAACACGCCGAAAATATCGATTTCACCGATCATCGCGGAAAGTGGAAAGGGTTGGAAACGGCTTGAAACCGGAAATGGACGGTGCGCATCAGGCAGCGGCCTCCGGCTCCGGCGGCGTGGGTATCAGCAACGTGGCCGGAAACAGCGAAAGACGCAAGCCGACCAGCGCATGCAGCGCGTCACGCAACTGGCGCGCCGACGTTTGCGAGGTCGCGCTCGGCGCGCCGGCGTTGGCGAGTCCCTGTGCCGTCACGCGTGCCACGGCGGCGTCGATCGACGACATCAGGCTTGCGGGTACCGGCTCGCGCTTGCGTCGGGCGACGCAGCTTTCGTAGTATTGGCGCACGTCGTCGAGCACGTGCTCGATCGCGGCCGGCGCTTCGCCACCCAGCTTGCGGGTCAGGCGGCGCAGATCGAGCGCGTTGAAGGCGATGCGCAGGTCGCGAAAGCTCTCGATCGACGGATGGCGATGGTCGTCCGTCGCGCCAAGGCGCGGGATCAACTGCATCAGGCGGTCGACCATGCGCGCGGCGAGATTGCGCGGATCCTCGATCGGCCGCGTGGACGCGGTGAGCGCCACGTCGGCCCAGCTCGAACGCAGCAGGCGGGCCGCCGCGAGTTCGGCGCCGAACGGGCGCGTGACGCGAGTCCACACATACGCGTAGAGCAAGCCGGCGAGGCCCGCGAGATTGCTGTTCATGAACACCAGAAAATTGGCGTCGTACGCGTCCTGAATGCTGATGAAGGTGGCCGTGTTCACGGCGACAAGTACCGTGGCCAGATTGAACTGCGGACGCGGAATCAGCGTGCCGACAAAGATGAACGGCGCGGCGAACAGGACCACCAGCATCGGAAAGTCATGCACGTGCGGCAGCACGGCGAACAGATACACGCCCGCCGCCACCACACTGATCGCGGTCGCCACGAAAAAGCGGAACACGAACGGCGCGGGCTCGTCGAGCGCGGCAAAAAAGCAGCACGCCACGGCCGCGAGCGTGACCGCGCTGGCACCGTCGTTCCAGCCTGAACCGATCCACAAACTGCACGCGAGAATCACGGCCGCCGCCGCTGAGCCGGTCGAGAACAGCATGATGCCGTGATCGTAGAAGCGCTCGGTGCCGCCCAGCCGCCAATGGCGAAACCGCGGCCGCCAGTAGCCTTCTTCGCGTGTAATGATGACGCGCAGCGAGCGGCAGTCCTGCCAGACATCGATCACCTGTTTCATACGCCACAGCGCGTTCGAGAGCAACGCGCCGTCCCAACCCGCGAGCGCGGACGGCGGCGGCTGCATGGCCGCGATCCGCTCTCGCAACGCGTTGGCTGTCGGGTCGGGATGATAGCCCTCGCTCACGGCGGGCATCGGTTCATTGAACCATTTGATGAGATCGGCGAGCAGGCTTTCCAGACCGTCGGGCCACGTCTGGCGGCCGCTGTTATAGAGCGCGATCAGCGGATCGGCGAGCGCCGACATGATCGGCAGCAGCAATTGCATGCGCCCGCGCAGTTCATGCGCGCGCGCCAGCACGTCGGGCCGCGTGTGATCGTACGCAAGCTGGCTCAGCAGCAATTCCAGACCATTGATGGTGGCCGCGATACGCTGCCGCGCGCCCGAAATCGCCGAGCCGGCAATGCGGCCGGACAAAGTTTCGGTCGCATAGAACGCGGCGTCGCGAAACCATGCGTCGGTGCGTTCGATGATGGTCGGGGCAAGCCGGCTCGGAAACAGCGCGCTGCCGACAATGCTCGCGCACACGATGCCGAGCGTAATCTCCTCGGTGCGGCTGATCGCGAGATCGAACACGCCGGTCGGATTGGTCACCGAAGGCAGCGCGATGATCGGCATCGTATAGCCGGCCAGCAGGAACACGTAGCTGCGCGCGGTGCGGTCGGACACCGCCAGATACAGCAGTGTGCCGGTCCATAGCGCCACGATCACGCTGAACAGATACGGCGATTCGACGAAGGGCGGCACCAGCAGCACCGCGGCCGAGGCGCCGAGCATGGTGCCGAGCGCGCGATAGAGCGCCTTGGAACGGGTCGCGCCGACAAACGGGTTCGATACGATGTAGACGGTCGCCATCGCCCAATACGGCCTCGGCAGTTCGAGCGCGAGACCGATGTAGAGCGCGATCATCGCCGCGGCAAAAGTCTTGACTGAAAATAGCCAGTCGCGAAGGGATGGGTAGACCATAAACCGTTACGCCGGATCGCCGGCCTCTTGCGGCGCGGCGGTGTCCGCTTCGCCTTTGTTCGACTTGTTCGCCTTGGCTGCGTGACGGACCCGGCCGCCGGCCGGCGCCCGTGCGCGCGAGGCGCGCTCATCGGGTTCTTCCCGGGCTTGGACGGCTGGTTCGTTGCCGGGGTTGCTGCTCTCATCAGCAGGTTCGCTGACCTCTCCCGTGAAAGCGGCCAGCACGCGCAAGGTCGCTTCGAGATCGCTGCGCGAGACGTCTTTCAACGCCTGCGCGCGCAGCGTGACCAGTTCTTCTTCCATTTTCGCGGTGACGGCGCGGCCTTCTTCGGTGAGCACCACGGTTTTTGCTCGACGGTCTTCGGGGTCTTCGTCGCGGCGCATCAAACCCGCAGCGCACAGTTGATCGAGCAGCCGCACGAGCGACGGCCCTTCGATGCCGATATGATCGGCGAGCGTGACCTGGCGCACCGCCGAGCCGAGCCGGCTCGCGGTCAGCAGCGGTGTGGCGCATGCCTCGGAGACATTGAAGGCCGCCAGCACGCCATGGCTCGTGCGCCGCCATTTTCGGGCGGCGACGACCAGTGTGCTGCTGACCGTGCGGCGCAAGGTATCGAGATTCGACATGGCCGCTATTGTATTTCTTTAAAAATTCGTTAGCAAACTATTGAATCGACCTTCTCGTGACTCGGGCTCATCATTAGAATCGCGCTCACGCCGCGAGCCCGAGCCGTACCGTACGCGCCAGGTCATCGAGTTGAAACGGTTTGCGCAAGATCGTGCAGCGCTTCACCGCCAGCCCGGAAATATCCACATCCGCATAGCCCGTGGCGAGGATCACTGGCAAATCCTCGCGTAGCTTGCGCGCCTCGGCGATCACGTCGATGCCGTTCATGCCGGGCATGGCGAAGTCCACCATCAGCAGGTCCGGCTTGTCGTCCTGTAAACGGTTCAGACCGGCGCGTCCGTCGGCGGCTTCGGTCACGGTGTAGCCGAGCATTCGCAGCGACTCGACCAGCATGGCGCGCACCTCGCCATCGTCTTCAACCACCAGCACGCGTTTTTCGCCCACCACGTTCGCTTCCGCGTTCGCTGCGGCTTCGGCCTGCGGCGTCACGCGTTCGCGCAATGGCAGCCAGATCTCCACAGTGGTGCCGACGCCTTCCTCGCTGAACAGACGCGCAGTGCCGCCGGCTTGCGTCGCGATGCCGTAGACCTGGCTCAAGCCGAGTCCCGTTCCCTTGCCGATCGGCTTGGTGGTGAAGAACGGATCGAACACGCGCGACACGACATCGGGTGGCACGCCTGAACCGGTATCGGCTACTTCGATGACCACGTAGGGGCCGCCTTCGAGTGTCTGATCCGGCGCTTCGCGCTCTTTCACGCGAATGCCGAGCTGGCCGCCGGCCGGCATCGCATCGCGTGCGTTGATGGCGAGATTGAGAATGGCCAGTTCGAGCTGATTGGCGTCGGCCTCGGTCCACATCTCTTCGCCGTCGAAGTCGTTGGTATAACGGATGCTCGACCCGAGCGACACCGTGATGATGTCGCGCATGCCTTGCAGCAACGTCACCACGTCCACGGCTTTCAGATCGAGGTTACTGTTGCGTGAGAATGTGAGCAACTGACCCGTCAGTTTCGCGCCGCGTTCGGTCGCCCGCTTGACGGTGGCGGCCATGCCACGAAGACGCTCATCGCTGCTCACGCGTGCGATCAACTCCGCGTTGACCATGATCACGTTCAACAGATTGTTGAAGTCGTGCGCAATGCCGCCGGTGAGTTGCCCGAGGGCTTCCATTTTCTGCGATTGCACGAGCACGGCCTGCACTTTGGCGCGCTCGTGAATCTCCATCATCAACCGGTTGTTGGCGGAAGCCAGTTCGTGGGTGCGTTCGGCAATGCGACTCTCCAGCGAGTCGTTCAGTTGCACCAACGCCTCCTGCGCCTGGATCCGTTCGGCCAGATGGCGGCGCGACTCGTATTGCCGCGCCCGTGCCCGCAATGACGACGCCACTGCGCGCCGCAGTGTTTCCGAGTTCAGCGGACGTTCGAGCACGACCACGTTGCCGAGCCGTTCCAGCACTTGCAGCCCGCGTTCTGAGCGATGCCCGACGCGTGAGGCGGCGAGCAGGGTGAACGGGAAGTCGGACCAGGCCGGCTGTTTTTCGAGCCAGTTGAACAGGCGCATGGCGTGGTCGCCCGCGAGCGCTTCTTCGGCGATCAACGCCGCGCCCGCGCCGGCGTCGAGCGCCTCGGTGAGCGCGTCGGCATCGCGGCATGCCATGCAGATGCGGTGGTCTTTTTGCAGTACTTCGGCGATCACATCGGCGTCGCGGCCAAACGGTGCCAGGATAAGGACGCGTTGCTCCATGAACTCACTTCCCGGGCGTTTCGATGACGCGGTTCGTTGCCCCGAGCAGGGCGGTACTGCCACGATAAGCCGGCAATCCGGACAGCACGCCTTCGAAGTCGCGCAGCGCCTCGCCGACTTCCACGCCGCCGCTACCGAGACGGAACTGGCGGATCGAGCGTTCGTGGGCGTTGGCGCGGCTCTTCACGGCAGTCACGGCGGTGAGCACTTCGCCGTGGTGCTCGAAATAGCGGAACAGCACGACCACGTCGCTCAGATAGCTGATGTCGATATCGTTCTGCACCTCGCCGATAATGCCGTGCTGCCCCAGCACGAGCATCGTGATGACGCCTTGCTGATTGAGATAGCCAAGCAGTTCGTGCATTTGCAGCAGCAGATAGCGCTCGCCGGGCATGGCCTGGAGATAGGCGTTCAGGCTGTCGATCGCAACGTACCGGACGCCTCTGTGTTCGACCGACTTGCGCACGTCGCTGGCGAACTCGCCCGGCGAGATTTCCGCCGGATCGATCTGGCGCAACGTCAACAAACCGCTCTCGACGTGCGGGGCGAGATACATGCCGAGCGCCGCACAGCGGATCATCAGCGTGGTCAGCGTTTCGTCGAATACGTAATAGACGCAACGTTCGCCGCGCTCGAGCGCCGCGATCAGGCACGACACCACCGTGGTGGTCTTGCCGACGCCCGAGGGGCCGATCAGCAGCGCGTTGGTGCCTGGGATCAGTCCGCCGCCAAGCAGCGCGTCGAGGCCTTGCGTTCCGGTGCTCACCACCTCGGCGTTGAACTCCGTGTGGTGCTCGGCGGCGACGAGGCGCGGATAGACATGGATGCCGCCGGTGTCGAGCGTGAAGTCGTGGTACCCCTCGCGAAACTTGATGCCGCGCATCTTGGCGACGCGCGCGCGGCGGCGATTGCCGCCATAGTCGTGTACCAGATTGTCGAGGCTGATCACGCCGTGCGCGATGCTGTGCAACTGCACGTCGCCCGGGTCGGACGTATTGTCGTCGAGTAGCAGCACCGTGCATTCGCGGGTGGCGAAATAGCGCTTGAGCGCGAGAATCTGTCGCCGGTAACGCAGCGGGTTCTGCGACAGCAGACGCAACTCGGAGAGGCTGTCGAGCACGATGCGTGCGGGTTTGAGTTCGTCGACCTGCTGGATCACGTTGCGCACGGTTTCGCCGAGTTCCACTTCGGCCGGGTGCAATACGGTCTGCTCGTACTGGGGGTCGAGGCCTTCGTCGGAGAGCAGTTCCAGCACCGTGAACCGGCTGATGTCCCAGCCGTGACTGTCGGCCACCGCGATCAATTCGGAGCGGGTTTCGGAGAGGGTGATGTACAAGCCTCCCTGACCTTCTTCTACACCCTTGAGTAAGAACTGCAAGGCCAGGGTAGTTTTACCTGTTCCGGGCGCGCCCTCCACCAGGTACATGCGGTGCGCTGTCAGACCGCCTCCGAGGATGTCGTCGATTCCATCGATTCCGGATGACAGGCGGGCCGGTGTGTTGGCGACGTGTCTGTTTGACATGGCGTGGCGTTTCGCGTGAATGAGTGGCTGATCATTTCCAGCCGGTACGCCGAGAATGCAATTTGCGTGCCCGTCGACGCCGGCCTTACGCGCCGGCGCGTGCCATCACCAGTTGAATGAAGCGCGTGGCAGCGCTGTTATGCAATGCCGCCGGATAGGCCAGATGCAACGGCGCGCTCAGTTTCGACGGATTCGCGAGCGTGCAATACACGGTGCCTACCGGGTCGTAACGTTGCATGGAAGCAGGCACCAGCGTCACGCCGAGACCCGCGGCAACGAGGTTGATGCCCGACAGCATGCGCGGCACTTCACGCGCGATCCGCGGGACGAAACCCGCTTGCCGGCAGGCCGCGAGGATGTCGGCATACATGCCGGGCGCGCCCGGGCGGCGGACCAGAATGAAATCTTCGTGCGCCAGCGCCTTCAGCGACACGTGCGGCCGCTTCTTGCCCTTGAGCAAGGGATGGCCGACCGGCAACACCACGACCATCGGCTCGTCGAGGAGCAACTCGAAGGCCACGCCCTCGCGCGCTTCGACGGGCTTGCGCAGAAACGCCGCCTGAATCTGCCCCGCAGCCAGGCGCTCGATGATCTCCGCCGCATTGAGTTCGGCAAGCTCCACGGCGACTTCGGGACACACCTTGCGAAACGCGCGGATCGCCTCGGTCGTGAACGGATGAAACGCCGCGGAACTCGTCAACCCGATCGACATCGTGCCGAGTTCGCCGCGCGCAATCCGGCTCGCCTTGTCCACCGACTGCTGCAGGTTCTGCAGCAAGCGTTGCGCGTCTTCCGCAAAGGCCTGCCCGGCCGGTGTCAGGGTGACGCCTCGTGGCATGCGCACGAAGAGTTCGAAGCCGATCTCTTCTTCGAGCGTTCGGATCTGCTGCGAGAGCGGGGGCTGCTGCATGGCAAGGCGCTCAGCCGCACGCGTGAACTGGCCTTCTTCAGCGACTGCCAGGAAGTAACGCAGATGCCGCAATTCCATGGTGTTTCGTCTCCCGGCTGCATTCGAACGCCTGCCCACTGCCATATTCATAAAATATGGGTTGTGCGTAAAACAGGTATTTTACATTTGCCACAGCCGACCCTACGATCGTAGTCGAGTTTTTCAACGACAGATTTGACGATGCACCGCGTTCAAGACAGTGCACGGTAATCAGGAGCAAGCTACATGACGGTCAATCTCTCACGACGTTTCGGTATGCGCTGCGCGTTGACAGGCGCTGCACTGCTGATGACGCTCGCGCAACCCGCGCTCGCGGTCCATCCTTACGAGCCGCATATGAAGCCGGTGGCGACAATCTCGGATACGCGCTTCACGCTCGACACGCCGCAAGGGCACGCGGAATTTCCGCTGTATCTGTCGAAGGACTGGCGTGTCGCGCAACCGCAGGTGACGCGAGCGGTGATCGTGATTCACGGCAAACTGCGCAATGCGGACGTGTACTTTCGCACCGCGCAGAACGCCCGCGATGCCGCGCATGCACACCCCGACGCCACGTTGCTGATCGCGCCGCAATTCCTCGCCACGCTCGATACGCGCGTTCACGACGAACCTGCCGATTTGCTGCGCTGGACAGGCGACGCCTGGATGGGCGGCGAGGCGGCTCGCGCGCCGCTGCCCATCAGTTCCTACGAGGTGCTGGACGCGATCGTCGCGCGGCTCGCCGATCGCAAGCTGTTTCCCAATTTACGGCACGTGGTGTTCGCCGGGCATTCGGGTGGTGGACAAGTCGTGCAGCGCTACGCTGTCGCGGGGCACAACATCGCTGCGCTGACTGGCGAGGGTATCGATGTGCGCTACGTGGTGGCAAGTCCTTCAACCTATGCGTATTTCGACGCGCAACGGCCCAACGCGCAAGGCGTGGCTGCGCCGTTCGATGCCGCGCAATGCCCCGACTTCAATCAGTGGAAATACGGCATGGACAACCGGCCGCCGTATCTCGACAACCGTACACCCGCGCAACTCGAAGCGGCCTATGCGGCGCGGCGGATCGACTACCTCGTCGGCGGCGCGGACGATGATCCGCAGCAGAGCGCGCTCGACAAGACCTGCGCGGCCGAAGCGCAAGGGCCACAGCGCGTCGCGCGTGCGCAGGCGTACTACCGCTATATCCAGTCGCGCCACCCGGACGGCTTGAAGCAGAGCTTTCACATCGTGCCCGGCGTGGGGCACGACGGTTCGCGCATGCTGACCTCGGTGTGCGCGCTGGCGGCGATGTTCGACACTCAGGGATGCGAACAATGAGCGAAGCGACCTTCAATCAGCGTGAAGGTGGGGCGTCCGGCGCCGGGGCCTCGAACGCATTGAGTCCCGCGATGGTGCGGCGCGCGATCTTCGCCTCCGTACTCGGCAACGGGCTCGAGTGGTTCGACTTTCTGATTTACGGCTACTTCGCGAAGATCATCGCGCAAGTGTTCTTTCCCGGCGGTAGTGGTTTCGTGTCGATCATGCTGACGCTTGCCACGTTCGCGGTCGGTTTCATCGTGCGGCCGATCGGCGGCATTCTGCTAGGCATTTATGCGGACCGGGCAGGGCGCCGTAAAGCGCTGTCGCTGCTGATCATTTCGATGGCGGCCAGCACGTTGCTGATGGGCCTTACGCCGGGTTATGCGCGCATCGGCGTCGCGGCGCCGATGCTGGTCGTGCTCGCTCGCCTGCTGCAAGGGCTCTCCGTGGGCGGACAGTTCGCGACCGCATCGGCGATGTTGGTCGAGTATGCGCCGCCGCACAAGAAGATGTTCTATGGCAGCTTCAACATGTCGGCGCAGGCGTTTGCGCTGCTGTTGTCTTCCGGGGTCGGTTATCTGCTGACCACGCAGCTCACGCATGAGCAACTCGTGGCGTGGGGCTGGCGTCTGCCGTTTCTGTTCGGTGCGTTGGCCGGGCCGTTTGGGTTTTATATTCGCCATCGCGTGGCCGAGTCGCCGGAGTTCGAGCGCCTGCTCGACCACAAGGACAAGCCGCCGCGCGTCACGATCCGCCAGTTCTTCCGTGACAACGGCGATGCGGCGGTCTGCGCGATGGGCGTGATCATCATCGGCGCGGCGACCAATTACGTGTGGCACTCGTATCTGTCGGTGTATGTCGAGCGGCAATTGCATCTGCCGCTCTCTACCGCGTTGCTCGGCGCGTTCGTGTCGGGTGTGCTCAATCTGTTTCTGTTTCCGCTCTCGGGCAAGCTCGCCGATCGTTATGGCGCGTACAAGCTGTTCTATCCGATCGTGATTGCGTGGATGGTTTGCGTGTACCCGCTTTATCACTTCGTCGTGACGAATCCGACGCCGGGGCATCTGTTCATCGCGCAGATGGTCGCGACGGTGTTTCTCGCCGCGATGTCCGGTGCACATCCCGGCATGCTCGCCACCTTGTTTCCGGTGCGCAGCCGGTCGGCGGGCGTGGCGCTGTCGTACAACATTGCGGTGACGCTGTTCGGCGGCATGGCGCCGCTCACCATTACCGGCTTGACGCGCGTGACAGGCAGTAGTCTTACGCCCGCGTTTTACCTGATTTTTGCCGGTTTTGTGTCGCTCGCGATGGTGTACTTCACGCGTGCCGGACGTATGGCGGGTGACGCGGCGCCGAGGCCCGCCACTCATTGATCAACCACGAGCGTATTGCATGACCCAGTACTTGATGACAGACGACGAGCGAGCGCCGAATGAACGTCCGGTGGCGGTGGTCGCGAGCCGGCATCTGAGCGTCGCGACGAGAGCCGGCAGCGGCACTGTGCCCGTGTTCGCGAATGGCGACTGGCTGGCGCCGACGCGCGAAGTTCGACGCGCAGTGATTCTGATTCACGGCCGCCTGCGCAACGGCGACACTTACTTTGATCTCGCCGAGCGGTCGTGCGCACTTGCCGGCGGCAGCGCGGCCGATACGCTGCTGATCGTGCCGCAGTTTCTCGCGACCGCGGATGTCGAAGCGCATGCGTTGCCGCCGTCCACCTTGCATTGGGACTGGACGAGCTGGATGGGCGGCGAAGACGCCGAAGGTCCCGCGCCGATCAGTTCATTCGATGTACTCGACGCCATTATGCACACGCTTGCATCACGCGAGCAGTTCGCGTCGCTCGCCGAGGTGGTGGTCGCCGGGCATTCAGGCGGCGGCCAGGTCGTGCAGCGCTATGCGGTGGTCGCGCGCAGCGAGGCACCGCTCACCGCACGCGGCATTGTGCTGCGCTACGTGGTGGCGAATCCTTCGTCGTATGTGTATTTCGATGCGCTGCGGCCTACAGCCTCTGGCGAGTTCGCGGAGTTCGATAGGGCGATGTGCCCGTCGTTCAATCGCTGGAAGTACGGGCTCGAAGATTTGCCGGCTTACGCGCGCGAGTCGGGCGACGCTGGTTCCGCGGCGGCGCTCGAAGCGCGCTACGCGCAACGCGACGTCACCGTGCTGCTCGGCGGCGCGGATTGCGATCCGCAGCATCCTGCGCTCGACCGTTCATGCGCCGCGCAAACGCAAGGAAGCCACCGTCTCGGGCGAGGACTCGCTTATGCGCGTTATATGGCGGCGCGGCATGCGGAAGGATTGGCGACGCATCGGACGTTCGTGATCGATGGTGTCGGGCACGATGCCAAAGGGATTTTCTCATCGCCTCAAGGACTGGCTGCTTTGTTTGGTGCTGGTCTGTGATGCGCGTTGCGCGAGAGCGAGCGTGAGGCGCTCGGCGCGCATGGGCACGAAGCGTGCTACTTCGCTTCATGCTACTTGTAAGCCACTTCGAGGACCGCGCCGACATGAACAGAACCCGATTGCTTGCCTCCGCGCTTGCCGTTGCATCATTCGGCGCGTTGCTGCCGTGCAGCGCCAATGCCGACGACGCGCCTAGCCCCTGTGCATCACTGAAACGCATCGTAGCGGCGGCGCCTGGCGGCCTCGCGTCGTTGACGCCGGACGATGGCAAAGGCGTCGCGCAACCCTACGGCGACGACGCGCAATGTTCGGCGAGCCACGGCAGCTACCAATGCACGTGGACGCCGCATCACGACGCCGGTTCAAATGCGGACGCGCTGCAAGCGGTCGCGGCCGACGTCGCGTCGTGTTTGCCCGACGCGACACACGACCAGAATTCGCCGGGACGGCAGCACTTTTATCTCGGTGCGAAGGGCAAGCGGACCGACATTGCCGTAACGCCGACGGGTTCGAACAAGTTGCGCCTGGTGGTGTCGGGCAAGTGAATCGGGCTGCGGCGTGAAAGCGGCTAATGCGTCGCCGGCCACCACGACCAGCCGCGTGATGAGCGCCGCAACTCGATCATCGAAAGCGGTGCGATTTCAATGCGCGAAAACACCACGGGCGATGCCCCCAGCGCATACACGATCGCTGCTCTGAGAAGCGGCGCGTGCGTGACGGCGACCACGTTGCACATATCGGCCGATGCAAGGTCGGGCGTGCCGCCTAGCGCAACGAGCCATTCTCCTACCCGCTTTACGAGCTGACTGAACGACTCGCCGCCGTGCGGCGTGGCGTCGGGATCGCGTGTCCATGCGGCGAGATCTTGCGGCGCTTCGGCTTCGAGATCGGCAAGCCGCCGCCCTCGCCAATTGCCATAGTTCATGTCCGCCAGCGCGACATCGACCGACGCGGCGAGGCCGAGGGCCGCCGCCGTATCTCGTGCGCAGACGGCCGGGCTCACATAGGCTGACGCGCTTTCCGCGATCGCCAGACGTGTGTTCGTGGCGTGGACGCGGGCTTCTGCGATAGCGCGGGCGTCGAGCGGGTCATCAGCGGGAAAACGGCCTGCACGCTGGGCTGCGGTCGATGCGTGGCTGATCAGTAATAGCCGTATGTCCACTCTGTTCATTTCCTGTGAGGCTGCGCCGAAGCCTGGCGTTGGCGGAAAGGGTGCATCCGCTTTGCGTTGCCGGGTGCCGGAGTTTAGCGCGTAGAATAGCCGGACTGCGAAGCACGGAAGCCGGTGAAAACCCGGCGCGGTCGCGCCACTGTAATCGGCAGCACATGCCGAAAGCCAGACCTGAGCTTCGCATCATTCCTCTGCAACGACTATCGGGGCGCGTAACCCCAGGAGATGTCCATCATGACAGCTGTTTTCGATCCCGCTTCGCAGGCCGCTTCTCAGCCCGCTTCTCAGCCCGTTTTTGAACCCACGCCGATTCCGTTGCGCGAGTTGCTGCCGTGGGTCGTGTTCGGGGGGCT
Organism: Burkholderia sp. WP9; assembly: GCF_900104795.1. NCBI lineage: Bacteria > Pseudomonadati > Pseudomonadota > Betaproteobacteria > Burkholderiales > Burkholderiaceae > Burkholderia > Burkholderia sp. WP9. Next base: position 1,410,161 of record NZ_FNTG01000002.1, on the reverse strand, counting down.
GCTGCTGTTGCTCGCGCTTTACTTCGTGGGTGCGGAACAGGGCGCCACATCGCTGGTGCCCGGCATGTACGTGCATGAGTTCGTGCACGACGGTCGCCATCTGCTCGGCTTTCCCTGTCACTAACGGAGTCGGACATGGTCGGTAAATTGTTGGTGCGCGGGATGCTGGCAGGCATCGCCGCGGGACTGCTCACGTTCGGCTTCGCCCGGGTCGCGGGCGAGCCGCAAGTCAATCAGGCGATCTCATTCGAAGAAAGGGCCGATGCCGCGAAAGACGAGGCGCCCGAACCCGCGATGGTGAGCCGCGAGACGCAACAAGGACTCGGCCTGTTGACCGGGGTGGTGGTGTACGGCGCGGCGTTTGGCGGGTTGTTCTCGTTGGTGTTCGCTTACGCGTATGGGCGCGCGGGGGCATTGAGCGCACGCGCGTTGTCCGCGTGGCTGGCGCTCGGTGCGTTCATTGCGCTGGCGGTCGTTCCCAACCTGAAGTATCCGGCGAACCCGCCTGCGGTCGGCGACCCGGAGACGATCGGGACGCGCACGGGCCTGTTCTTTCTGATGATTGCGATCTCGCTGGCCGCGATGGTGTTTTCGCTCAAGGTGCGGCGCCGTGTGGCCGCGAAACTCGGCTCGTGGAATGGCTCGATCGTGGCGGGGTTGGTGTTTGTCGTCATTATCGCGGCGGTGCAACTGTCGATGCCGTCTTTCAATGAAGTGCCGGAGGGTTTTCCGGCGGCGCTGCTGTGGAAGTTCCGTGTGGCGGCGCTGGGTATGCAGGCGATCATGTGGACGACGATTGGACTGCTGTTCGGCGCGCTCGTTGAGCGCGGTGCGTTTATGCGGTTGGGCGGTCGGCCGGCGGTGTAGTCGGCTTGATGGTTGGTGGAGGCGATGGGCGCAACCGCCTCGGTGGTTGTGCCCGGCGTTCTCTGCCTGGCTCGTCGCTGTTTGCGCGCAGGGGTCGAGAAGGTTTGTGCGTCAAGGAGTTGGGGCTGTTGTGGGGTGGTTATCCACAGGCTTGAGCACAGAATCTGTGGATAAAGTTCCAGCATTGAGACGTCCCAGCTTCGCGGCCCGGTCGTCGGGGGCAAAGCAGAGCAATCCTATGCCCGCGCCAATCCAGCCGGTCTGCCGGGCATAGCCGTTGTTGTTCAGGTCGAAGTAAGGCGCGCCGGTGTTCAGGGGGCAGGTTTATTCCTGAGCCGGTCAGGTCAAGAACTAATGGGCTGGTTGAGTCCAACGGAGGGCCGTCGTATTTGCCCAGGGTGCCGCCACCTGCGCCTGATCCGGGCCAACGCATCGGCGACACTCGCAATTACCGCTCCAATGGTATTCAGCACGTCCGCGACAGTACTTGCCAGGTTCAGACCACTTGCGTTTAGCCGATTCGAGCCCGCCCGCATGGGCGCGGGAATGCGGTCGAACGCGATCGCCGAGGAACCGACAGGCGGAGCCCATCGAATGCGGGGTACCGGACTTTAGCTACTGGCTCGCGCTAACCCCACGCGTCTTGCTGGAAGGTGTGCGGGTATTCGCTGACTGGAGGTCAAACTGATTACCCACCGCTACTGCTGACCGAAGTACCGATGCAAGGCACTGCCCCCTCTCATCGACAAACCGCCCCGCATTTCAAATGTGAGATAGCCCTACGACGCAAGGTGAAAGAATACGGCTTTGACGCATAGCTAAGCGAGCAAATGACATTCAGTGAGGAAAGCAAATCAGAGAACGGTTCCACTCGAACGCCTTTGCGCCTATTTATCCTGCCTATTCTCGTGTGGTTCACCGGAGTAGTGCTGTCCGTCAACTGCCACGTTGGCGTGTGGGTAATCCGGGACGTGTATCTAGGCGATTTCTCGGTGGTGCTTGGTCTGCTTTGGGCCTACACATTCAAGAGACTTCGCGAGCCGCTGAGAAACATCGCTGCTCACATCACAGTAACTTCGGTAGCCATGGGACTGCTTGTGTGTGCCGCCGTATGGCAATGCATATTGGCCCTGCCACGCTTCACCGCGCAGTCTTCACGAACTTTCGATGTCACATACGAGCGAATCGGTGGCAGGAAGGGATGCCGGTTTGGCGTTGAGTTTAGGGATGATTTCATCCGGGACACAATCAGGGTATGCGGACCAGCCTCGAATATTCCGGGCAATCGAGCCTACGGCCGGCTTCGTGTCCATGAGGCGACTGGCCCATGGGGCGTTTATATCCTGAAGTTGGTGGCTATCAAGGAAAATCGGACCTAGAGCCCTATGCGTCAACTGGCAAAGAAGTGACATGTCCCTGTCGGGGCGAAACGTATTCGCGAGTGATGCTAATCGCTACCGAGGTTCGTGGTGCGAGGGACTACGCTGTACCTCCATTCGTCTTGCGTTCGCCATTTCACTAATTGCAGTTCGCGGTATCTGACGGTTGTCGTTATAAATTCCTACGCCTCGTGTCGACATTCCCGAGCCATGGTTTATGTGAATGCACGGAGAGCGTGATTTTAGGAGTTATCGCATTCTGCGGTAATCGTGATCCCTATAGGTTACCTGTGCGTCAAGCAAATAACCTATAGGAATAAGAATGAGAAGACACAGACTGTACGGAGAGGCGACCGGATTTTTAGGCCGCCTGGTGGTTGCCTTCACGTTATTGGTTCTTGCGTTCACCGCGAACGCAGACGACTGCTTCTCACTGTACGCAAAGTCCGGCGCCACGCCGGGCTCCAAGACATGCAAGCTCGACGTCACAAGCAATACGCCTGGCGGAATGGGCAACTATGCGTGTATTAACGACCTCGCACTAATTGATCAATGGTGCAGCTCAACCGAAACCCCGCCTGACGATACCTGCCCGGTGGCGGACCCGGTGTTTCCGGCAAATGGAGTTGTCACGCTTTCTGAAACTGACTTTGCTAGCGGCGATACGTCGCCGCTTGTGTTCAGTCGTAGCTATTTTTCGAAGCCGTTCGACAAAACCCAGACGGCGATGGGGGGCTATTGGGTCAGCAACTGGCAGCGAAGGCTTGATCTGACCGCAGCCAATGCGAGCACCCCAAAGATCTCCGCTTATCGGAGTAACGGGCAGCCTCTGATATTCAAGTGGGTTAATGGAGCGTGGGCGGTGCCAGGAACGTCGGGTCTCGCCCTGACGAAAGCTGGCGATGGTTACTTCCACCTGAAAGATGAACGGATCGGTACGACGGAAACGTACTCGGTCAGCACAGGTCTGTTCCACTCCGAGACGACCCGCACAGGTATGTACCGCGAGGTTCAGTACGTCGGACAAAGGATTGATTCAATTGTGCAGTGGCCTGTCGATCGTATTGGACAGAACGCATCGCGGCTGACACTTAGTCTGGCCTACGACGGTAGCGGTCGCATCTTGAGCGTCGTGCCTCCTTCGGGCAATGCCACGCATTATGCGTACGATGCGAAAGGTAATCTGGCTTCGGTAACCGCGCCAATTGGATACGTTCGCCAGTATCTGTACGAAGATGTCCGCTTTCCAAACGCATTGACCGGCATCAAGGACGAATCAGGCTCGAGGATTGCAACATGGACCTACGATTCCAGTGGACGTGCGATCTCGGTCACGCATCCTGACACGACGCGTAATGTTTCACTGAGGTATGGCTCGGGCACGACCACGGTCGGCAACCTGGCTGGGAACAGCACATATTCCTTTAGTGTCGGCGACACGTCGCGCCCTGGCTCTATTGCCACACCTGGTGGCACGGTGTCACGTACGTGGGATACCTCAGGGAACTTGAAGCAAAGAGTTACCCCGGATGGGAATACACAGTACACGTGGGACGGCGCCAACCGGCCAACGAAAGCAGTTGCAACGGTCGCGGGCAGCAAGACGGTAACAACCGTTGAGTACAGCGACAGCAGTTCACTGCGTCCGCATCTGGTCGCGATGCCGAGCAAGATCAGGGCGTTCGTCTACGACACAGAAGGTCACGTCACCGGCTACGCAGAGTGGCAGACAACCGACCCGACGGGCGAACAGGGAATGCAGGCGGTTGCGGCGGGCGATCAGATGACGGTCGGGGCGCGCTACGATCAGGCGGGCCGTCTCCTGTCTGCCACTGTCGTCCGGAATGGTGTGAAGACTGAGGACTGGACCTACACCTATGATGCGCGTGGCAACATCGCGACGACGCGGGACGCCGTATCCGGTTGGGCAATGCGAACCCTCGGTCGCGATGCCGAGAACCGCGCGACGCAAATAGCGGGTAATAGCGGTCAGGCAAGCATTGGATACGACGAGCGTGGTCGCGTAAAGTCCTTTCAGTATAACGAACCGGCAAGTTCGTTGAATGGCGGACTTGCCCGTGTACTGGCAGTCGATTACCAGTACGCCGCGAATGGCTCGGTCTCGTCACATTCGGCTAAGGTCTCAGCTAACGGCGCATGGTGGCAGCCGATCAGCGACGCCGAGTTAGGAATGTGGCTCACCAACTGGGAACTGGGCAATGACCCGGTTGCACCGTCCGCCAGCCTCACGGGATTGCAGTCAGATACACGGGCCTTCGTACCAGGCATCTGTGTCGAGTGCTACATGCGGTGGAAAGCTACGCTAACGGAGAAACTTTTTGAAAGTGAACTGAGCGCTGCACTTCCAGCATGGGGCGAGGCAACGGAAGTGATGCTGAGCGATCAGGCGCAAGTCCCTTATCCTGTTCTGGTGCCGGATCTGACCAGTTCGGCGAAAAGGGCGATGCTTTACAGTACTCTCTTCGGAGCTGGAAGCGGCGACGGTGGGATGGTCAAGTGTGGGAGCAGCGGGGATAATGAGTGGCGTGAGGCGGACTGTCACGCGAAGTATGAGTCCGATATGTTCAGGTGTAACTCGCTTGCCAAATATATGGGTGGTTTGGCGGGCCTCGCACTTTGCAAGAAGAATGCATTTGACGACTATCAGGAGTGCAGGGGGCACTGATGATCAGATTTCCACCATGTTCCGTGGTTGTAACTTACGACCAAGACCGTCAACAGTTGATCTTGCAGTCAGTCGAGCGAGGAAGGATGGCCACGGCGTTGAAAGGGGCAATTGAAATGCCCGTTTTACTGGATGAATTCGAGTTCCGACTTGACGACGAATTTGCGCGTCGGTTTGGCGCTGGTGTGCTCAGTCTCATCGCGCTGGGTCAACCTGATCTCAAGCAATACATTACTTTTACAGAGGCACCGATCGACAGACCGTCTGAAGAGTAATCTTTCCGAGGTTCGGTGACTTGGTCGACCGACGCTCAGTCATCACAAAGGCATGTTCCAGCGGGTGGCGCCGCCTAGGCGTCGTCCGCTGGCATCCAATTCGGACTCTTGTCGATCCGCGAAAAAAAGGCAGAGCAGCGTGCCGGTTCTGGCGCTGCGGCTTTGTTCAACGTCGTGGGTCGAACCTAATCATCAATTCCGCGAGCAGCTTGGGTCGCGTACGGATAGCGAATTGGCAATGTGCGCGGTGGACACAACGGTGTGGAACGCTTCTTCTCGACCGGCTCCAGCGGCAGCATTCAGACGGCGCACGCGCCCAAACTGGGATTTTGACGATCCGGACCGTGTGCACTGCGCTCGCCGGCCTGACGAGCCGTCGCTTACAAGCGCCGTGCATGCCAAAAGCGTTTGCACGATATCAAGAATGCAGAGGTTATCGATGGCTAAACATCCGCCGTATTCCGTGGTTCTGAACTACGACGAGAGCCTGCAAAAGTTGGTCGCTTACACACTTGATCCAAACCCGCTGGCTCCGCTCCTCGTAACCTCATCGCCAATGAGCTTTACACCACCCCCGGCACTCCTAAACCCCCCGCCCCCGCAACGCCCAATTAAACACCCGCCGCGCATCCGACGCCGGCCGTGTCAATCGATCGAACAACTGCGCGACCGCGCCATCCAGTTGCGCGAGTGCCGGCGCCTTACGTGCATCAACATGAGCGGCAGCCGTCACCGATGCAAGCTCATCCCGCCCACCCCACGCATCACGCACCACGGCGCCGTTGTACCGCGCAATCAACGAATCGAGCCGCGCCACGATCGAATCGACATGCGCCGCGCCCACCTCCGCCGCATTGAGCGCCACCTCTTCGCGCAACCCGCCGCGCCGTGCGGAATCGCTCATCACTCGCGCCCAATGCAGACAACACAGCAGCGAGCCGGTGGCCAGTTCGACATCGGGATTCCACACCACCACGCGCTGCGTCTGCAGCGGCCGCAGCGCGATCCGCAGGTCGTGCCAACTGCGATCGAGCTGACGCATGGCCGGAACCGCATCAGCCGCTGGCGCTCCCGACCCGGCGAGCCGCACCACTTCACGCAACGCGCCCAGCACCGAACTCAGCTTCGTCTCGACATGCCGCGTCGCGGCGAGCGGCATCATCAGTATCGCGACGGCGAACGAGACGACACAGCCCACCAGCACTTCTTCAATTCGTATTTCGACCAGCGGGCCCATTGCGAACCCCAACTCGCCGTAGACCAACCCCACGAGCACGGTGATGAAAAACACACCCGGCGCATACGCGTTCAGGATGAAGTAAGCCCAGCCGAACACGCATAGCACCATCGCGGCGACCAGCAAAACCGGTGAGTCCTGCAGCGGCGCGACCAGCGAAACGCTGACGAGCGCACCGCCCAGCGTCCCCACGAGGCGCTGCGCGCCGCGGTACACCGTATCGGCGCGCGAGCGCGTGCCAAGAAAGACGACGAACGTCGTAATGACCGCCCAGAACCAGCGCTCCGGCGAAAGCGAGTGACCGATCAGCATCGCGAGTAGTGCAGCCGTCGTCGCGCGCGTGGCGGGGAGCCAGCAGAGCTTGCTGCGCAAGTCGGCGAGGCGCTGCGCCGCAGTCAGCGCAGCTGCACCGCTCGCATGTGCAAATGAAGCGCATCGAGCGATGTGGCCTCGATTTGCTATTTCCCTGAGCCGCGCAATCGCGTGACGCAACACGTCGGCACTTGCCTCGCCGCCGCCATCCGCATGCCCCGATGCAAACGCATACTGCCCGGCGGCCACTTCCACTTCGACGATCCGTTCGCGAATCGTTTCCGCATCGGACGGATTCAACAGCGCCAACTGTTCTTCGAGCGAAAGCGCAGCTTCGTTCAACGCCGAGAGATGCGCCGCCGCCGGAGCGTGAAGCACACGCGACGCGCGCAGCGTGACCGTATGCACAGCCAGGCGCAAGCTCGTCGCGGGCCGCATCGGTACGATCACGCGACCCACCAGCGTGACCATCAACGGGCCGAACGCGGAGAGCAGGAGCGACTGCACGAGATGCGTCGTCGATGGATGCAGATACAGACCGAGGTAAAAACACACCACGCCCAGCATCGCGCAGCCCAACGCACGCGGACCGCATGCCTGGCACAACATGCCAACGAACATCACGACGAGGAAGCCGGCGTCGCCGGCCAGCGGATAGCGGCTCAGCACGCTCGCCGTAGCGAAGCACACACAGGCGCACAGATAGAGGCAGAAGAGCGTGCCGAACCATGCGGGCCGCCGCGCATCGCGCACGAACAGCGGCGCGACCATTGCGAAGAGGATGCCGGGTGCGGCGAGCGTGACGGGTTGGTGGACGGAGACAGTCCACGCGACGCTGGCCACGCCGGTGAGCAGGCAGGCAAGCGCAACGCGCAGCGCGGTATGGAGGCGTACGAGTCCGGGATCCGCGGCAAGCAGGCGGTCGGCGACGCGCGAAAACGCGGCAGCAATCATGATCGATGATGTCCAGGCTAATTGGCCGCCTTCGGCTTTTGACCGACTGCGACGAGGCGGGCGCGCGGGCCCGCCAGCTTTGTATCGCCGGATTGGGCCGCCATGCCGGGATCACCGGCTAACAGCCCCACCCGACAACGGGCGATGACACTCGAACAGACACGCCGACATACGCTGCAAGGGGTGGCGCAGCGCATCCGGCGGGTTCGGGTTTTCCCGAATCATACCTGGTCAAAATCACGATTGTCGAATTTTTGCGGCGGCGCAGCAGCACGCGTAACTAACTGCGGCAAGCCCGGCAATCGGAGGCCGGCTCAAGTCGCGTCGTGGAAAATCACCCCGAGCGTATGCCGTTGGCCCGAGCGCAGGCGGCTCACGCCATGCCGCAAATTCACCCGGTACGCGCCGCGTGTCCCTTGCACCGGACGGTGGTGGACCGCGAACACTGCCGCGTCGCCTTTGCCGAGCGGCACGACTTCCGTGCGCGATTGCATGCGCGGACGCTGCTCCGTCATGACGAATTCGCCGCCTGTGAAGTCCGCGCCGGGCTCGGACAGCAGAATTGCGACCTGGAGTGGAAAGACGTGTTCGCCGTAGAGGTCCTGATGCAGGCAGTTGTAGTCGTCGATCGCGTATTGAAGCATGAGCGGCGTGGGGCGCGTCTGACCGGCGGCGTGGCAGCGTTCGATGAATTCCGCATGCGTAGCCGGATAGCGGACGTCGATACCCATCACCTCGTTCCAACGGTTCGCCACGGGCGCGAGGCACGGATAAAGCGCGGTACGCAAATCCGCGATCAACGGCGGCAGCGGATAAGCGAAATACTTGTATTCGCCGCGGCCGAAACCATGTCGCGCCATCACGACGCGGCTGCGGAACAGGGCTTCGCGCGGGTAGAGCGCAGTCAGCGCATCGCATTCCCCGGCACTGAGCAGATTACGCAGCATCGCGCAGCCATACGCGTTCAAGCCTTCTTCTATTTCGAACCAGTCGACCGACCCGATGCGCTGCGCAAGCGAGCCGGCCGTCTGCGCCTCACCGTCTTTGAGATCCGGCTTCTGGATCGCACCGGCTCCGAACTCCAACTCCAGCGAGTGCGACTGTTGACCCTTCGCAATCGTATCCATGAACTCTCTCCATCACGCTATTACCAGAACGATGACTGAGTGTAAGTACAGGCGTTCTGTCACGCCCTCCGACTCTTGCTCTTCAATTCTGCGCGTTTCGCAGTCGTTGCTCGGGCAACGGGTGCATGATGTTCAGAACGATCCAGCCCCGGCGCGAGCCGTGCGCTTCCGCACGCGGCAGTCCTGCGAACTTTAAGCAAATCCCGACGCCCGCTTTGGAAATGCCGACTTCGCGCGACGTGCTGCCCTGTTCATAGTAAAACCCTGTTAAGCCCAACGCACATCTGGAGACTTTGCCTATGTCTGCTTCCCCGCAGAAACTCGACGACTGGCTCGACAAGGAGATGGTGGCCGAAGACGACATCACGGCCTTTCCGCTGACGGCAATGGCCGCCACGCTCGATCGCGAAGAACGCGGCGATAGCGTGCCGCCGCTCTGGCACTGGCTGTACTTTCTGCCGACTGCGCCGATGTCCGAGGTCGGCCCCGACGGCCATCCAAAGCGCGGCGGTTTTTTGCCCCCCGTGCCGCTGCCGCGTCGCATGTGGGCCGGCGGCCGGCTGACGTTTCACGCGCCGCTGAAAGTGGGTGAGCGCGCCACGCGGACCTCGACCATCGCCAATATCGAAGACAAGACCGGCCTGTCCGGCCGTCTCGTGTTCGTCACGGTGCAGCACACCATTGAAGCGGGCGGCGAACTGAAGCTCGAAGAGGAGCACGACATCGTCTATCGCGACGAGCCGCAGGAGGGCGCGCGGCCACCGCAGGCGCAACTCGCGCCGGAAGGGGAAACGTGGCGTCGCACGATCGATGCCGGCCCCGTCATGCTGTTCCGCTACTCGGCGCTGACCTTCAATAGCCATCGGATTCACTACGACTACCCGTACGTGACGGAGGTCGAGGGCTATCCGGGGCTCATCGTGCATGGTCCATTGATTGCGACGCTGCTGGTCGACCTGGTGCGCCGCGAACAACCGGACGCCACGCTGCAGAGTTTCGCCTTCAAGGCGGTGCGCCCGACATTTGCGGGGCAGGCGTTCACGGTGTGCGGCAAGCCATCTGGCGAGGGCAAGATCATCGACCTGTGGGCCAAAGACCACGAAGGCTATCTGACCATGCGCGCCACCGCGGCGCTTGCGTGAAATTCAAGCGATTCGATCTTTCAGGAGCGATTGCGCGCGGAGGCCACCGCACCGCGAAGCCGCATGGCCGCGCTCATGAGTCCATCGCGTGCCCCGCTTCTGTGCGTGATTCAGGCTGGCGAGCGCATCGACGATGCTCGCCCGCGGTCGCAACACCGCGTTCAGCAGACAGCGGGCAGCGCCGCGTCGCTTTCGCATTCGACCAACAATGAGAGCAGCTTGTCCAGCGCGAACGGTTTCCTGAGAAAGCCTTTGACGGGCAACGCGGGCGCCTCGCCGCTGCCGCTCGTCAGAATGACGGGTACGGACGCCAGTTCACTGCGCGCCTGCATCGATTCGATCAGCTCGGCGCCGTCCATATTGGGCATGCGCCAGTCACACACCACGGCGCTGACGCGCGTGCGTTGCAGTCGTTCAAGAGCTTCGGCGCCGTCCGCCGCCGTGGCGACCGTGTAACCACGGCCGACCAGCACGGCGCGCAGCGCGGACAATGCCTCGGGTTGGTCGTCGACCAGTAATACGCGACTCATAATGCTTATGCCTGAAATGTCGGTTGGACTGGGCCTCGGATGTTCGTGGTGCCAGTCGTGACAGGGGAGCGGGCTGAATTGCCACGCGTTGTGGTCCTGTCGAGCCGCAAGAAAAAGCAAGGGTCGTGCCTGAGACTTGATTCGTGCCAGTTTATTTGGCCTTTGTCTTGTGAGCGCTGAAGGCGCGTCAACCTCTGCTTTCATCATGCCTGGCGATTCCACGATACCACCAACGGCAGCCAGTATTTCCAATAAGAAACGAGTGCGACGCGGCCAGAGCGCGGCTACCGCTCCGGCGCCGACGCAGGCGAAAGCTGGCAGCGATGCATTCGCTTCGCGCGTTACTCAAGCTCAGTAAGCCTTCAGCAGTCTTTTGCCCGCCGTTACCGGGCAAATACCCTTGCCGCCAGAAAAACCCGCGTGTATAGTTTCCGAACTTACTCTTGTTTCGCATCGGAAATAAAAGGGATCTTCATGGACGCTTCCACCATTCTCGCCGACCTCGGCATCGCCCACGCGGCGCAAGCCGGCGACATCGCGGTTCATTCGCCCATCACGGGCGAACTCATTGGCCGCGTGGCCAGCAACACCGTGGCGGAAGTCGACACGGCTCTCGCTCAGGCCAAAGAGGCGTACACCGTCTGGCGCAACGTCCCGGCGCCGCGCCGCGGCGAACTGGTGCGTCTGCTAGGCAACCGTCTGCGTGAGAAGAAGCAGGCGCTCGGCAGCATCATCACGCTCGAGACCGGCAAGATTCTCCAGGAAGGTATGGGCGAAGTGCAGGAAATGATCGACATCTGCGATTTCGCGGTAGGTCTGTCGCGCCAGTTGTACGGTCTGACGATCGCCTCGGAGCGTCCCGGGCATCGTATGGCTGAAACGTGGCATCCCATGGGCACTTGCCTCGTGATCTCGGCATTCAATTTCCCGGCTGCGGTGTGGTCGTGGAATGCGGCGCTCGCGCTGGTCTGCGGCAACGCGGTGATCTGGAAGCCGTCGGAAAAGACGCCGCTCACCGCGCTCGCCGTCAATCAGATTCTCAACGAGGCACTGCAAGAGTTCGGCGATGCACCGGCCGGTCTCACCGCGCTGATCAACGGCGGCCGCGATGTGGGCGCAAAGCTGGTGGCCGATCCGCGCGCGTCGATTGTCAGCGCCACGGGTAGCACGGAAATGGGCCGTACCGTCGGCGTGGAAGTGGCGAAGCGCTTCGGCCGCTCGCTGCTCGAACTCGGTGGCAACAATGCGGGCATCGTCACGCAAACGGCGGATCACGAACTCGCCATGCGCGGAATTCTGTTCTCGGCGGTCGGTACGGCCGGGCAGCGTTGCACGTCGCTGCGCCGTTTGTTCGTGCACGAAAGCGTGTACGACAAAACCATCGAACGTCTGAAACAGTTGTACAGCAAGGTGCCGATCGGCAACCCGCTCGAAAAGGGCACGCTGATGGGTCCGCTGATCGACAAGCAATCGTTTGGCCGCATGCAGGAAGCGCTGCAACAGGCCACGGCTGAAGGCGGCAAGGTCTTCGGCGGCGAGCGCGTCGACGTGAAGGGCTATGAAGGCGGCTACTACGTGCGTCCGGCGATTGTCGAAATGCCGTCGCAAACGGCGGTGGTGCTGAAGGAAACGTTCGCACCGATTCTGTACGTGCTGCGCTACACCGATTTCGCCGATGCGGTCGAAGCGAACAACGCGGCGGTGCACGGTCTCTCGTCGTGTGTATTCACAACCGATCTGCGCGAAGCTGAACGCTTCCTGTCCGACTCGGGCAGCGACTGCGGCATTGCGAACGTCAACATCGGGCCGAGCGGCGCGGAAATCGGCGGCGCGTTCGGCGGCGAGAAAGAAACCGGCGGCGGCCGCGAGTCGGGTTCGGACGCGTGGAAAGCCTATATGCGCCGCGCGACCAACACGGTCAACTACTCGTCGGCATTGCCGCTCGCGCAAGGTATCGACTTCAATATCGGTTGATACCGCTCGCGCAATCCGTTCGTTTATCCGTAACAGGCAGCGGCGCATTCACGCGCCGCTGCGGCTTTGCCCAACCTTCTTCAGCAATCCGTTTGCGCCGCCGGCGTTAAGAGCGGCCACGCTACTCGTGGGGTAAGACGTGAGTTCCAAAGTCGTGATCGTCGGCGGTGGGGTGATCGGCAGCTCGATCGCGTATTTCTTGCGGCTGTCCGATCCGACAGTCAGCGTCACGGTGATCGAGCGCGATCCGACTTATGCGCGCTCGTCGTCGGCCTTATCGGCGGCGTCGATCCGGCAGCAATTCTCCACGCCACTTTCCATTCAGATGTCGTTGTTCGGCATCGAGTTTCTGCGCTCGATCGGTGAACGGCTCGAAGTCGACGGCGCCAAACCGTCGATCGATCTGCACGAAGGCGGCTACCTGTTCCTCGCGACGCCGGCCGGCGAGACGACGCTGCGTGAGAATCACGCACTGCAAAAAAGTCTCGGCGCCGATATCAGTCTGCTGGACAAAGCTGCATTGCAAGCGCGCTTTCCCTGGCTCAATACAGAAGACCTCGTGGCCGGTGCGTACGGTGAGAGCGGCGAAGGCTGGTTCGACGGCTACGGGCTCGTGCAGGCGCTGCGCAAGAAGGCGCAATCGCTCGGCGCGCGCTACATCGCGGCGGACGTTACCGCGCTCCAGCGCGACGGCAAACGTGTGACTCACGTGCAGACCGCGAACGGCGAGACCTACGCCTGCGACGTGGTGGTCAATGCCGCCGGCGCGTGGTCACGCAAAGTCGCGCAGATGGCCGGTATCGACATTCCGGTTTATGCGCGGCGCCGCAGTATTTTCAATGTCACCTCGCCGGGGCAGCTCGAACGGTGTCCGTTGCTGATCGATCCGACCGGCGTGTATTTCCGCCCCGAAGGCAAATCGTTTATCTGCGGGACGTCACCCTCGGCGGATAACGACCCCGACGATCTGCCGCTCGACGAAGTCGATCACGCGCTATTCGACGATGTGATCTGGCCGACGCTCGCGCATCGCGTGCCGCAATTCGAAGCGCTGCGTGTGCAGAATTGCTGGTCTGGCTACTACGAATACAACGTGCTCGATCAGAACGCGATCATCGGCTACCACCCGGATGTCGATAACTGTATTTTCGCCAACGGCTTTAGCGGACACGGTTTGCAGCAAGGACCCGCAACGGGCCGCGGCATCAGCGAACTGATTCTGCATGGCCGATACACGACGCTCGATCTGGGCTCGTTGAGTTTCACGCGAGTGCTCGAAAACCGGCCTATCGTGGAGAAAAACGTGGTGTAGCCGCGCGCGCCGGGGTGATGCGAAAAACGCAATACGTAGTGCGTAGATATCGTTTGCCGCTCACTCTGACACTGGCCACAATCGACGCCGATCCTCCCTCTAGAGATAAGCGGCCCGTCACCATGTTCACGTTCAATCCCGCATTCGAAGCACCGACCGGTTCGCCGATTCGCGAGCTTTTCAAGTATCTGGCGCAACCCGGCATGATCTCGTTCGCCGGCGGCTATCCGGCGAGCGATCTATTCGATCGTGAAGGACTCGACGCCGCCGCGGCACGGGCGACACAACACACCACGCTTTGCCTGCAATACGGCCCCACCGACGGCCTCGTCGTCCTCAAGGAACAACTCGCGCATTTAATGATGCGCCGAGGCACCCCTTGCACGCCGCAGGAATTGCTCGTGACGACCGGTTCGCAGCAGGGCTTCGATCTGCTGCTGCGCGTGATGGTCGCGCCCGGCGACGTGGTGCTGGTCGAACAGCCCGCCTATCCCGCGACCTTGCAGGCGCTCAAGCTGCAAGAGGCCGATGTGGTCACGATTCCCGTCGATCAGAATGGCCTCGACGTCGACGCACTCGCCGCGCAGCTCGAGTCGGGCAGGCTGCGCCGCGCGCCGAAGCTGCTGTACACCGTGCCCACCTTCGCCAATCCGACCGGTGCGACCTTGTCGCTCGAACGTCGCATGGCGTTGCTGAAACTGGCGGCGCGTTACCGCTTTCTGATCGTCGAAGACGATCCCTATGGCGATCTGCGCTTCAGCGGCGCAGCACTGCCTTCGCTGCTCGCGTTGAGCGAGCAGGTGCCGGGTTCACGCGATTGGGTCGTGCATTTCTCCAGTCTGTCGAAGATCGTCGCGCCCGGCCTGCGCGTTGGCTGGATGCTCGCGCATGCGGAGATTCTGCGCCGTTGCGTGGTCGCCAAGCAGACGGTCGACCTGTGCAGCTCGCCGTGGACCCAGGCGATTGCCGCGGAGTACCTCGCAAGCGGCGCGCTCGAGCGGCATTTGCCGCGCATCGTCGACGCCTATGCCGTGAAATGCCGCACGCTGTGCGACGCGCTGGAAGCGCAACTGCCGGAGCACATTGCGTTTCATCGCCCGGCTGGCGGCATGTTCGTGTGGGCGCGACTGAAAGCCGGTCAGAATGCGTCCGATTATCTGCGCGCTTGTATCGAGCGCAATGTGATGTTTGTGCCGGGCGTGGCTTTCTATAAAGACAATATCGATACCGCCGCGCTGCGCTTGTCGTTTGCCGCGCCCGGCGTAGCCGATATCGAAACCGGCGTGCAGAGAATGAAACAGGCGCTCGAACGGTTTTGACAGCGGCTAAGACAGATCGATATCAAAGTAGTAAGCGCGATGCGCAATTAACCCGGCGGGCACTCTCTGTGCCGCCGGGTTTTTTACATGCGCGTTTAATTGCGTGGATTTAGCATAAAACCCGCGTACCGTAATGCCTTGCATGACCGTTCACGGATAAAGGCATTATTCACGGCGCGCTGGACGCAAGGGGCGTGCATGCCTAGCAAATAATCTCCGATCCTGTTCGTGCCGGTTTGGCGAATCAGATCGCCGCATCGAATGGACTCGGTTCCCAATCGTCTTAATTAGACGTGTGTCCGATTTTTGTCAAACCTTGAAGTGGCACGACTGTTAAATAGGAAGTGCCGTTGGTTTTGCGTTAAAAATATCGGTTATCATCGCTGCCTTCGGCCATGATCCCGCTGGTTTAATCCGCCGGGCATTCCCGTTAATACCGTCGCATCGAACCAGAAGAAATCAGATGAAGATGTCGCGAAAAAAGATTGCAATCCTGGTTGTCGGTCTTCTGGTTGTGGCCGGCGTGGTCATTCAGGCGGTGTGGCGTCCATTTGCGCATCGCAAAGCCGCCGGGAATGGCGAAATCGTCCTCGACATTCATCACCCTGACGCGGTGATCGACAGTGAAGCGCTCTCGCGTTTGCCGCGCGACATTCTGAGCGTGCCATTGCTGCACGACGTGCTCACGCAAGACTTCGTCGACTACTACGAATCGAGCAATACGCGGCTGTCCGCCGAAGGCGCGCTGCGCCGGCTCGCGTTCGAACATCAGCTCGACTGGCGCGACGAAGTGATCCGCCGTGTATTCGACGAACCCGCGCACGTGCTGCTGTGGCGCTCGCCTGACGGCCGCCTCGGCTACTGGGTGATGTCGATGCATCGCAACGGTTTCGCCAAGCTGCTGCAAGGCGTCGGCAATGTCGCCACGAGCGACGCGCAATTGAGCCAGGTGGCGAAGCTCTCCGGCGACGTGCCGGTCTACGCATTGAAACTGGCGGTAGGCCGCACGCTGCTGTTCGCCAGCAAGGACGACCGGCTGGTCGTACTGTCCGCGCCCGGCGTGCTGCTCGACGAGAAGGGCGGCCTGCTCAGCGAGCGGGCCGATGCGGTGTCCGCGATGCTCTCCTCGGGCCGCGACGATGCAGCGCGCGCCTATCAGCTCGACGCACCCGGCGAGGCGCCGAAGGGTCACCGGCTGGTGGTGTCGGCCAACTATCTGTCGTTCGGTTATCAGGCGTTCTTCTCCGGCATCGACGCACTGCGCTTCGATTTTTCGTCGAATGCTTCGGGACGTGCAGCGGCGAACTGGCAAACCTCGGCGCTGATCGACCCGGGCAAGTTACCGCAGCAGTGGAACAGCGCCGATTTGTGGCGCGCGTTGCCGGCCAATCCGGCGGCCTGCACGAGCTTGCCGGCGGACTGGAAAGAAGCCTCGGGTCTGTTGGGCAAGGTGGCCGGCGGCGGCGCGGATAACGCTGCCGCGATTGGCGATCAGCTCGCCGGTCCCGCAGCGGTGTGCTGGTATGCGAAGTCCACGCTGGTCGCCCCGGTGTTCGTCGCTCGCGTGAAGAAGCAGGACGCGGCCGGTGTCGCCGCATTGAAGGCGGCGCTCGGCAAGACCTTCGGCGATGTGATCGGTGCCTATGAAGCGAAGGCCGCCAAAACGGACGGCGCGGACTCGTCGGCTTATCGCCGCTTGCCGGTCACCACGCGCGACCAGGGCGCGGATGTTACCGTGTGGCAGCGTCCCGTCAGCGCGCGGTCGGGCACGGCACTGACCAGCAAGGCGTCGTTCGCGTCGCAGTTGTCGGCGGAGCGCTATTTTCCGGTCACGCTCGCCCTCGCGCACGGCTATCTGATCTTCTCGCCGGACGGGCGACTCGTCGACGACACGCTCGCGGTGCTCGACAAGCGCTATCCGGCGCTGGCCGATACGCTCGCGCCGCAGCGTCTGCCGCGCACGATTCTGACGCTCACGCCTTCGTCGGCCGCCGCGCTGATCGAGCGCGAGGCGGGCGCGGCGTTGCCGGCGGATCAGGAAGCGGTGTTCCGCAACGCGTCGCGCACGCATCTCGTGCCGAAGCTGCACGCGCTCGCTCATTACCCGCCGGTCTCGCTGACACTGCCGCAAAACCTGCCGGGCTCGACGGGCTGGGTGCCGGTGGAGTGGTGGTTCGATCGCGCGAAAGCCGGGGCCGGTTCGACAGAAAGCGCTGCGGATACGCCCGCGGATCAACCCGGCACCGAGGGCGACTGAGTGCGCCGCCTTCGCGTACCCGACGCGACAGTCGCGACGTGCGTGCCTGAGCGCGCGCCGCAAGGCACGGTCGCAGCAAGGCCAGCGCATGCCGCGCATGCTGCGCAGTTCGGGCATGCCGCGCAGACCGCGCATGCTGCGCAGTCGACGCGGTCCGTGCATGTTGCGCAGTCCACGCATACCACGCCTGTCGCACGCCACGCCGCCACCGCCTCGCGCCGCGCGTGGCTCGCACGCGTTGCATGTGCATTCGCCGTCGCGAGCCTCGCGCCCTACACCCCTTACGCGCGCGCGCTCACCAGCACCACCGCATCACCCGACCCCGACGCACTCTCACCGCAGCAATCGGCGGCATTTCGCGCGTGGTTCGTGCGTATCGTCGACCAGCAGATGCGGCGCGGACCCACGCCGCGCTGGACCCAACGCGATTGCGCGGGGCTCGTGCGCTTCGCGGTCGGCGAGACGCTCAGGCTGCACGACACCCGATGGCTGCGCGCCAACGGCATGACCAGTCTCGCGGATACCGGCAGCATGCCGCCCGAACTGCAACTGTCCGCAGCGCAGCGCACGATCGCCAACCGCTGGACCCAGCTCGATGGTTCCACCGGCGCGTACGCATCGGCAATCGCACTGATTCAACGCAACAGCCGTTTTGTTTCGAAGGACGTGAACCAGGCGCTGCCTGGTGATCTGCTGTTCTTCGACCAGGGCGACGACCAGCATCTGATGATCTGGCTGGATCGCTACATCGCTTATCACACAGGCACCGTCACGCCGACCGATACCGGTCTGCGCGCCGTGGCCGTTTCCGACCTGATGCAATGGAAAGATTCCCGCTGGCAACCGCTCGACGGCAATCCGAATTTCGTCGGCGTGTTTCGTTTGGACTTTCTGACACCATGACCCGAATGATCTCCGTCACGCCATCGCGCGGTTGGTTGGGCAACGCGCGCCGTCGCGCGGCATGCGCGTTCGCGGCGCTGCTTCCCGTCTTATTCGCGGCCATGACGTTCGCCGTCGCACCGGCTGCTTATGCGGACGACGAAGCGTCGAACACCGCCGCCGATGCCAACATCGCGGGAAATCCAACGTTGCAGACGGCGCCGTCGAGCAACTTCAGTTCGCAGAAGGTGGACGGTCAGCCGTTCTTCCTGCTCTCGGACGCGAGCTTCGCCAGCAATCAACTCGCGCAGGTGCGGCTCGAAGCGCCCGGCCGCGACTTCAAGGACGCGTTGCAGGCGTATGGCGGCGCGGATATCGTCGTGTATCGCGTGCCGAAGCCGCTCGACTTTTTGAAGGCGCAGAAGAATCTGCACCGGCTGAACGTCGCGGCGAATTATCAGGGCGAAGGGCTGGCGAATACGCTCGCGTATCTGTGGGACCGCTGGTTCACCGAAGCGCGCCGCGCGTGGCAGCGTGTGCTGTCTTTCGCGACCCGCAGCAAGGCGACCGAAGCGGCGCCGCAATTCAAGCTCGGCGAGCAGACCGGCAAGCAGACGCAATTCGAGCCGAACTCGCAATTCGCGCCGCTCAAAGGCTACGACACGGTCGCGCGTTTCCGCTATCCGATCTGGGACGCAAAAGTGATCCAGCCGCCCAAGGGTGTGAATCTCGCGGGCAGTAGCAGTAACTTTATCGAAGCCAGCGCAGGCAACGTGATGATTCCGGTCGGCAAGCTGCCGCCGGGGCTATATATCGTCGAGGCGGTGATCGGCAATTATCGCGCGCATACGCTCCTGTTCGTGTCCGACACGGTGGCGGTCGTCAAAGCCACGCCGAACGGCATGCTGGTATGGGCCACGCGGCGCGACAACGGCAAGCCGGTCGCGAATACGGAAGTGAACTGGACCGACGGCGTGGGCGTCCTGCAAAGCGGCACGACCGGCAACGACGGCGCGCTGGTGCTGCAACACGTGAGCCCCGAGCGCAGCTATGTGCTCGGCACCGATCCGCAGGGCGGTGTGTTCGTCTCCGAGAATTTCTATTACGACAGCGAGATCTATAACACGAAGATCTACGCGGTCACCGACCGGCCCATGTACCGGCCGGGCGATCCGGTACATGTGAAGTTCATCGGCCGCACGTTCCAGAACGCGACGCAATCGTCCGCGCCCGCCGAGGCCGATCTCAAGCTCGACGTGCTCGATCCGAACGGCGCGCCGGTGGCGAGCAGCAAGGTGCATTTCGCTTCCGACACGGGCGCGGATACCGCGTTCACACTGCCCGCCGACGCCACCGCCGGCGGCTACACGTTGCGCTTCGACTACAACGGCGATGTATACGGCAGTGCATTTCGCGTCGCCGAATATGTGAAGCCGCACTTCGACGTGAACCTCTCGATGGATAAAGCCGACTATGCGACCGGCGAGGCGCTGAAGGGCAAGATCCAGTTGCGCTATCCGGACGGCAAGCCGGTGCGCGATAGCAAGATCTCGGTCACATTGCGCGCGCAAAAAGTGACGATCGTCGACGGCGAATTGCGTTATGCGGGTCTGTTCCCGGTCAAGCTCGACCAGCAGGAGTTGAAGACGGACAGCGACGGCAACGCGAGTCTCACGCTGCCGGCCGCGAAAGAGCCGAGCCGCTATGCGTTGACGCTGTTCGCGCAGGACGGCGCGGCGTACAAGGTGCGTGTTACACGTGAAGTGCTGATCGCGCGCGGCGCGACACCGTATCGTTTGACCACGGCGAAATCGTTCTCGCAACCGAAGGAATTGGTCAGCTTCGATCTGCAGGCGCTCGGTGCGATCGATCCCGCGTCGCATGCGCCGTCGAAATACGAATGGACGCGTCTCGAATCGCAAACGCATGGCGAAGGCGCGTTGAAGAGCACGAGCGCGGGCGGCAAGCTGTCGTTCCCGGTGCAATTCGACGAACCGGGCTCGTACATGCTGTCGGTCAAAGATGACCAGGGCAACCTGCTCGCCGCCGCCAGCCATTGGGTTGCGGGCGACGGCGTGAAGGCGATTCCGGGCAGTGTCGAGATCGTGTTCGATCGCGACAGGTACAAGATCGGCGATACCGCCGAAGCGCTGATCACGTTCCCGATGCCGGTCGACGACGCGTTGCTCACGCTCGAACGCGACAACGTGGAACGTCGCGCGCTGCTGACGGCAGGCGGCGACTGGCTGCAACTGCAACGCGTCGCGCCGTCGCAATGGAAAGCGCGTATCAAGGTGGGCGCTGATTTCGCGCCGAACATGACGTTCTCGGTGCTGTACGTGCACGCCGGCGAATACGTGTTCCAGAACGCGGGCATCGTGGTCGCCCAACCGCAGATCGAACTCAACGTGAAGAGCGACAAGCCGGTGTACGGTCCCGGCGACACAGTCACGCTGAATCTCGACAGCACGGTGAACGGCAAACCGGAAGCGGCGAACCTGACCGTGAGCGTGGTCGATGAGATGGTCTACGTGTTACAGCCGGAGATCGCGCCGAATATCGTCGATTTTTTCTATCACCCGCGCCGGAATAACGTGCGGACTTCGTCGAGCCTGTCGTTCATCACCTACGACCTCGCGCGCTCGCCGTTGAAGGGCGCGCCGGGCGGACCACAGCGCGCGAACTACAACGAGCGCGGTGTGAAAGTGCTCGAACGGCCGCGCCGTGACGATCAGGACACGGCCGCGTGGGAAGCCAACCTGAAAACCGACGCGAACGGTCACGCCACCATGACGTTCAGGATGCCGGATTCGCTGGCGCGCTGGCGCATTACCGTGCGCGCCGCGGCGCCGGATGGCATGGTTGGTCAGCGTACCGCCTACGTGCGCTCGGACAAGGCGCTGTATCTGAAGTGGAGCGGACCGTCGCATTTCCGCGTCAACGATCAGCCCGCCATCGACATGATCGCTTTCAATCAGACCGACGCGGACATGGACGCGCAGTGGGTGGTGGAAGGCGGCGGCCTTTCGTTGAATCAGAAGGTCACGCTCAAGCGTGGCGCGAACTATTTGCGCCTGCCGAGCGGCGCGCTGAAGGATGGCGTGATCAACGCGACATTGCGCAGCGCAGGTAAAGATGTGGATCGTTTGCAAACCACGATTCATCTGGACGCGAGCGGCTGGCTCGATCTGCATCAGAGCACGCTGGCGCTCGACGGCACCAACAAGCCGCTCAATCTGCCGCAAGACGCGCAGGACGTCAGTGTGCGGTTCATCGGCAGCGCGCAGAGCCAGTTCATGCGCGTCGCCGACGATCTGATCGCCTATCCGTACGGTTGCGCCGAGCAGACTTCGAGCCGCCTGATTCCGCTCGCGCTCGCGCATGATGCGATCGGCCATGCCGACAACGCGAGTTCGACGCAAGGGCTCGAAGCGCTGCTGCGCAATCAGCGGCAGCGTCTGGCCATGCTGGCGGGCGTCGGCGGCACCTTCGGCTGGTGGGGCGATACCACCGGCGGCAGCGCGCTGATCACGGCTTACGCGTATTACGCGGACTGGCTCGCGAGCCGCAGCCTCGGCATCAGCCTGCCCGCCGACAACTGGCAGCATGCCATGGACGTCTATCGTGACGCGGGTGCAAAAGAGCCGCTGCTGCATCGCGCACTGGCCTTGTGGCTGATACAGCAGATGGGCTTGCCGGTTGCGACGCCAGTGTCGGGCGTGGCCGCCGACCTGATGAGCGACGCGGTGGCCACGGCCAATGCGCCGGCGCGCAACGGCACGTATAACGCGTCGGACAGCATCGTGTTCGCGCAAGCCGATTCGCCGCGCGGCAAACAGATGGCGACGCTGCTGATCGCGAGCATGGCGCGCAGCGCGAATGCTCAATTGCCCGATGGTTTCGACGCTGCGGCGAGCGCCGCGCGTACTGCGTTGAGCAGCGATCCGGCACCGCTCGTGCAAAGCCTGCTGGTCATGTCCGGCGGCGACGGCGGCGCGGCAGTCGATGCATCGGCTTTGCTAGCGAAGAGCAGCGCCGATTACCCGACGCTCGATCGCGCGCTGACGCTCCTGTGGTTGCGCAAGGCATTGGGCGGCGAGGTGGTGGCGGCGTCGTTGCCGTCGCTGCAAGGCTCGGGCTGGACGCGCGCCGCGACGCCCACCGGCACGCCGCTCTACAAGTGGGCGGGCGCGACGCTGCCGGCCACGCTCGACGCCGGCGCCGCGCGCACCGACGTCAACGTGCTGGTCTCGTTCCGCAGTCACACGAGCGAGGACAGCCGTCTGAACATCACTGTTGCGCGGCGTTTCTACAAGCTCGAACCGGTCGAGATCGCGGCCGATCCGAAGAAAAAAGATGCGGCGGCCGAGAGCCAGGTGGGCCGCTCCGCGTTCACCGCGCGTCTGGTTAAGCCGGGTGATGCGATCGACAGCAATGCGCTCTACGTCGACGAAGTCACGCTCACGCCGCGCTCGGGCAACGCTTATCACTACGGCTTGCTCGACGTGCCGCTGCCGCCGGGCGGCGATGTCGAGGCGACGAGCTGGGGCGTGTCGATCGACGGGCTGCCGGGCGCGAAAGAGGGCGTGAGCGGTCCGCAGCCGTTCCAACGCGTGGCGTCCTACGAGATGGGCGAGCTCGCATATCACCAACCCGTGCCGTTGCTCGACCGGCCGGTCACGCTGCGGCAACTGGTGCGCTTCGCGTTGCCCGGCACGTTCGCGCTGCCGCCCGCGCGCTATTTCCGCATGTATCAGCCGGACGCGAAGGCGTTCGAAGGCGGCAAGAGCGATCGCGTGACGACGTTGCGCATCCAGTAAGCGAGACGAGACCGCCATGTTCCGCGCGCTACGGCCTTTAAGCGATCGTCTGGCAGCCACGCTGCGGATCGCGCTCGCCGTGAGCGTGGTGTGCGGTTTCAACGGAACGGCAACGGACGCGGCGGCTTCGTCTTCAACTGTGTCGGCCACGGCCTCCGCGCCGCAGATGCTGCGCTTTGCCTGGTTGCGCGACGGCCAGGACCGGCTTTGGCAAGCCGACGGCAGCGGCACGCCGGTCGGCTTCTCGCCTCAGGCCGCGAATGACTTGCCACGCACGCTTGAGACGCCGCTCGGCAGCGTGTGGAAACTGTTCGTCTACGGCTATCTGGTAGATCGCAACATCGCCACCCCGGATTACGCCTGCAACGGCGACGACCCGGAAGAAGTGTATTGCTGCATGACCGGCGGCCACATCGATCGCGAACATGCACTAGTGCAGTCGTGCGGACTCTTTTTCGAGCCCGCGCGCCTGCAACTCGATTCCACCGACTGGCGCAAGTACTGGACTGCCGCTCACGCGCCCGTCTGGCTGCGCGATCTGCACGCCATGACGCCCGCGCGCCGCGTGCCGGTAGCCGAATTGCTCGCCGCGTTGCAGGCCATGCCGAGCCGTGCTCGCGAAGCCGCCGCGAGCACGCTCGTGTCGGTGCTGACCAGCGGACGCGGCGAAGGCACGGTGTCGCTGTACGGCAGTGTCCTGCGCGCCAAGACCTGGACGATGCCGGATACGGCGCGGCCGGGTGCTTCGATTGGCGGCGCGGCTGGCTGGCTCGCCGACGGCACGCCGGTGTGGCTGGGCGGTTCGGGTGGCAGCGCGCGCGTGCTGGCGGCCGCCGCGCCGCGCATCGCGCCGCTGCTCACGCAGATCACCGTGCCGGACGATACGGCTTGCGTGCTGGTCGATTTCTTCAGCCGCTATCCGATTCGCGAAGTGCTCGGCGATAAAGGGCCGGCCTCCGTGCCGGATGGTCCATTGCGCGGTGATTTCAGGGTCGGCTTCGTGAATGGCAATTGGGCGCGCGTGACGAGCCGCGGCGAATTGCGGCTCGATCGCGATGCTGTGGGCGCGCCGCAAGTGGTCGGCCGGTTCGGCATGAACGACTACGTGGCGCGCGTGGTCGAGCGCGAAGGCGACACCAGCCAGCCGGAGGCGGCCAAGGCGCTAGCCGTCGCGGCGCGAACCTACGTCGTGCAACATGGCAGCCACGATCACGGCTGTTTGCGTATCGACGACAGCAGCAGCACGCAGCGCGTCCTGCCGCGCGCGCCGACGGCAGCCGCGCGTCATGCCGCCGATCTGACCGATGCGCTCGTGCTGACCGGCGTGCCCGTCCAGTATCACCACGACAAGGCCGCGCCGGGACAGATGAGTTGGCTGGCCGCGAAGGCCTCCGCTCAAACCGGCCTGACGTTCGACGCCATTCTCGCGCGCACCTGGCCGCAAGCGACGCTGACGTCGTTCCAGAGTCAGTTATCGGGCGACTGCATCGCGGTGGCCGGCGCGCAGGCCTGGCTGCAGCGCAACGCGCTTTTGTGGGCGCGGCGCATGGACGGCGCGGCGGGCTACGAAACCCCCGATCTGCCCGCGGTGTGCGCTGTGCGTGAAGGGCGACCGTATGCCGACGCGCAGCGCAATCGCGTGTACGTGTATCGCTTGCAGACCGAAGAGGATCGGATCGCGTTGGCGCATGAATATATTCACCTCGCGTTCCAGCATCATCCGCGTGGTCTCGATGAGACGTTCGTCGAGCGGACCGCGCGCACGCTGATTCGTACCGACAATCCGATCCAATGAATATCGTCACGCGCTTGCCGTTATGTCTGTAGAGCCGGCCGTCTTTGGTGCGTCATGCGGGCGTCTGCTCGGGCGTGAAGCGTGACTGTGGTACGTAAATTAGCAGGGCGATTTCGATTCGACCGGCTACAACGTCGATGCGCGCTTCGCATGTTGGCGACGTGATCGGGACGACGCTGAAGCAGTGGTTCCACGAAACCACGCCGAACGAATGGCATGAAAACGAGGGTCGCGCCGCTGCGCAAGATCGGCGACCTGATGCTCGCGAACAGCGAGCGACTCTGACAGCGGGATGGGAGCAAGGAAGATGAAGGTCAACACGACGGGTTGGATGAAAGCGCGTCACAAGTTGTTCGCAATAGCCTGTTTGGCGTGCCTGCAGGCAGCGCCGGCGGCGCATGCAAGCGACATCGACTTCGCCGCGCCGTTGAATGGCTGGCGCAACACGAGCGGTGACAGCGAGCGTTATACGCAGGACGTGCATTACCCGGCAGTGTCGGTATCGACGCCGGAAGGGCAGTCCAGATTCGCGCTGATCGAAGGGCAGATCCGCAACACGCCGAAGAAGAAGGGCACCACGGTAGGCACGCTCGTGGTCGACGGCACACCATTGCCGCAGCGCGTGGAAGAGGACGGCAAGTTCTCGCGGCCTTTCGCGTTTCCTGCCGGCAGTAACGGCGTCGAACTGCGCGCGCCGGACGGCAGCCGCAAACGCGTGCAGTTCTACGACGCCTACAGCGGCAAGACCCAGCCGAAGCTGCGTGTGCTGCTCGCGTGGGACACCGACAGCACCGATCTGGATTTGCACGTCGTGTCGCCCGACGGCGCGCACACCTGGTACGGCGAGCGCGTTGCGCCGAATGGCGGCGCGCTCGACGTCGACGTGACGACCGGCTATGGACCGGAAATTTACTCGTCGGCAGCGCCGTTGAAGGGCACATATCTGGTGTTTGTGAATTACTACGGCAGCGGCAATAGCGGCGCCGATATGACCGTCGCGCAGGTCACTATCATCACGAACGAGAATACGCCGAACGAAAAGAGCGAAACGATTCGGGTGCCTATGCGCAAGGCCGGTGAACTGACGCTCGTGAAAACGTTTGTGTTGCCGTAACTGTGTTGCCGTAATACCGCGAAGCCACGCCTATGTCCGCCAAGCGGTGAGACCCGCGACTCATTGAGAGCGCGCAGGTGAAAGCCAATGCGTTCAACGAGTTGCGTGGGTCATGCGCAGGTTGTCCACAGGCTTGCGAACAGTTTCTGTGGACAAATACCGTGGACAAACTCAGCGCTATGCACGCCTTCTGTTAAAGAACGGCTCGCGGCACTTTTCCTCGCTCAGGTTGACGGCCTGATCCCGACCAACCATGCGCCAATCAAAGATCGGAGTCCGATTCTCGCCCCTCCACCACGTCGCGCGTGGCTTCCCAATACGGCCGACGGTTGTAATACTCGTGCACGGTGGCGCCCCATTGCGTATCCGCCATGGAAGGCCAGTTATCCTTATCGAAGCCCGGCGAGTTCTTGATCAGTTCTGCGCTTGCGTCGAGCACGAAACATTTGTCGTCCGTATCGAGCGTGAGCGCGCTCCACGGGATAGCGTGAAGTGTGTCGCCTATGCCGAGAAAACCGCCGGTGGACAACACCGCGTAAGCGATCCGACCGCCGCGCACGTCGAGCATGATGTCGGAGATTTTGCCGACATGTTCGCCGTCGGACGAGATCACCTTGTTGCCGTCGAGCGTGGATGCGGCCATGACGTCCGGTCCGGGGCCGTCGCCGATACCAACGCCAACAATAGTTGCGCCTTGCGCGCCGGCGGATGCCGGGATGTGGGGATCGAGGGTAGTCATGATTTGCTCCTCATAAAAGGTATACGGAGGAGCGCGCAACGACTGTGCCCGTTGCCTGCGGGGATGATGGACGCGGGAGCGCTTTGCGGCGATTGGCGCTGTGGCGGCCGCATGTGGCGGGCGTAGTACGCCTGGACGTGCATGCGCCTGATCGGCAATTGCGGGGAGATGTATTGGAGAAAGTTGCGCGGACGCGCAATGACGTCGGGCGCTTTTCGCGATTTTTCAGCGCGAGTCTGGTGCGTTCTATACGGCTGGAAGGCGGGCGGCAGCGCGAATCACCCACCGCGGGATCATTTCGCTGCTTGCTTGCTTGCTGAGCGAGGGGGAGTGGTGCGCTTGCCGTGCGTGACGCACGACAAGCGCAATTACTGGCTTAATTGCTGACTTAGCGGTCGAGGAACGACTTCAGGCGGTCGGCGCGGCTCGGATGCATCAGCTTGCGCATGGCCTTGCTCTCGATCTGACGAATCCGCTCACGCGTCACGTCGAACTGTTTGCCGACTTCTTCGAGCGTGTGGTCCGACTTTGTGTTGATACCGTAGCGCATGCGCAGCACCTTGGCTTCGCGCGGCGACAGCGAGTCGAGCGCGTCGTCGATGGCGGCGCGCAAGTCGGCCTGCATGGCTGCGTCGGCCGGCGAGGAAGCTGCCGAGTCTTCGATCATGTCGCCGAGCGTGGCGTCACCGTCGTCACCGACCGGCGTTTCCATCGACACCGGCTGCTTGGCGATCTTCAGAATGCCGCGCACCTTCTCTTCCGAGAGTTCCATGCGTTCCGCGAGCACGGACGGATGCGCTTCCTGACCGGTCTGCTGCAGGATTTCGCGCGAAATGCGGTTCAGCTTGTTGATCGTTTCGATCATGTGCACCGGCACGCGGATCGTGCGAGCCTGATCGGCGAGCGAACGCGTGACAGCCTGGCGGACCCACCACGTGGCATACGTGGAAAACTTCCAGCCGCGACGGTATTCGAACTTGTCCACGGCCTTCATCAAGCCGATGTTGCCTTCCTGGATCAGATCGAGGAACAGCATGCCGCGGTTCACGTACTTCTTCGCGATCGAGATCACGAGACGCAGATTCGCCTCGATCATCTCGCTCTTCGCCTTGCGCATCTTCGATTCGGCCGCGACCATCTGGCGGTTGATCTCTTTCAGATGCTTCAACGGAAGCGAAACCGTTGCTTCGATTTCGATCAGCTTCTGCTGTTCGGACTGAATTGCCGGCAGATGACGCTCCAGCGCCGCGCCGTACGATGTATTCGAGCGTGCGGCGCGTTCCGTCCAGCCGAGGTCGGCCTCATGGCCGGCAAACGACTCGATGAACTTCTCGCGCGGCATGCCGCTCTTCGTGACGACGATTTGCAGAATGTTGCGCTCGATCGCGCGAACTTGAGCAACCTGTTGCTGCACGTCGCCGCACAGGCGGTCGATGGTGCGTGCCGTGAAGCGGATCTTCGCGAGGTGCTGCTGGATCTCTTCGCGCGCGCGCTGGTACGCCTTCGAGGTGACGTCGCCGCGTGTGTGCGAAGCGTTCATCTGGTCGGACAACATGCCGACCTGGGCGAAGATTTCGAGGCAGTCGCTCGTGAGCTGCTTCAGGCGTGCTTCGTCTGCGGCCGAAGAGTCGGCCGGGCCGACGTCGTCGTCGCTGTCTTCGTCTTCGTCGCTGTCCGCGTCGGCGTCGACATCGGCCGACGCGTCCGCGCTAGCGCTGTCTTCTTCGGCGGCGACCGTGTCTTCATTGAGGCCGTCGACCAGTTCGTCGATGCGCAGTTCGCCGTCGGCAACCTGCTGGGCGCTCGCCAGAATGGCCGAGATCGCGAGCGGGCAGGCGGCAATCGCCTGCACCATTTCGTGAAGGCCGTCTTCGATGCGCTTGGCAATCGCGATTTCGCCGGCGCGCGTCAGCAGTTCGGTCGCGCCCATTTCGCGCATGTACATGCGCACCGGGTCGGTCGTGCGGCCGAACTCGGAATCGACGGTCGACAGCGCGACTTCGGTTTCCTCGTCCGCCTGATCGTCCGACACCACGGCGGGGGCGTTCGAGTTGAGCAGGAGCGTTTCCGCATCCGGCGCCTGCTCGTAGACCTGCACGCCCATGTCGTTGAACGCGCTGACAATGCTGTCGATCGCCGCCGTTTGCGCGAAGTTGTCGGGCAAATGGTCGTTGATCTGCGCGTGGGTCAGATAGCCTTGTTCCTTGCCGAGCTGGATCAGCGCGCGCATCTGGCGCTGACGTTCTTCGGCTTGCTGCGGCGGCAGCTCGGCCGCCACGGGGATCGCTTTGCCGGCGCCCTTGCCCTTGGCCGTACGGCCCGAGGGAGCTTTGGCGGCGTAGCCGGCGGTTTCGTGTTGCGAATCTTCGCGATCAAAAGGGTTCACGTATTCTCCTCTAGAGGCTTCGCTATGAGACGCAAGACGCGACCGTCAGGCGTTTCGAGCATGGCTCAACATCACCTGAGTGACTCAACGCGGTTGTTTGGCTGTGCTCTGGGGAGCAAAAAAGATGAGCCCGCTCGAAGCGGGCCGATAGAAATGTGCGAAATTCGCGCGGCTCGCATTATATACGAGCTTCAGCCTTCGCGCTCATTGTGTGCACATCATTTCATCATGCGCGTTTGTTGCAGGTGCATCCCCGGGCCGCTGGTCGGGCTTGGAGCGGTTGTCGGGTCCGTGTTCCAAGGTGCGTGCGTATTGGTGGATTTCAAGCTCCTCACTATAGAGGAACTTGGTCGTTCTCACATGACGCGGGCCCGCTGGTCCTACTTCCCTATATGTAGGGGCGGCTTGGTTCTGGCGTGGATCGGCACTTGGTCAAAAGAAAATTCACAAAAGGGGGTTGACGATGTGTCAATCGTTCTCCATAATCTCGTTTCTCTGCTGCTGATGCAGCGACGCAGAACGAAGCGGTGCCGGGTAGGTGAAAGTACGGTGCTGGTTCGGTAGTGAATGCGGACTCGATCTTTAAAAATTAACAGCCGATAAGTGTGGGCGCTTGATGCGCGATGCGAGGTGGATCTTTCGGGATCTGCCGGCAAGCAAAAGTATCAAGTCTCACACAGTAATGAAAGGAAGGTTTGACTGTCGCAAGATGGTTGGATCATTCGTCAGTACGTTGAGTGAGCGACCGGTTCTTAACGGAACCGAAAAACAGTAACAGGTTTGAACTGAAGAGTTTGATCCTGGCTCAGATTGAACGCTGGCGGCATGCCTTACACATGCAAGTCGAACGGCAGCACGGGGGCAACCCTGGTGGCGAGTGGCGAACGGGTGAGTAATACATCGGAACGTGTCCTGTAGTGGGGGATAGCCCGGCGAAAGCCGGATTAATACCGCATACGATCTGTGGATGAAAGCGGGGGATCCTTCGGGACCTCGCGCTACAGGGGCGGCCGATGGCAGATTAGCTAGTTGGTGGGGTAAAGGCCTACCAAGGCGACGATCTGTAGCTGGTCTGAGAGGACGACCAGCCACACTGGGACTGAGACACGGCCCAGACTCCTACGGGAGGCAGCAGTGGGGAATTTTGGACAATGGGCGAAAGCCTGATCCAGCAATGCCGCGTGTGTGAAGAAGGCCTTCGGGTTGTAAAGCACTTTTGTCCGGAAAGAAAACCTCGTGGTTAATACCCGTGGGGGATGACGGTACCGGAAGAATAAGCACCGGCTAACTACGTGCCAGCAGCCGCGGTAATACGTAGGGTGCAAGCGTTAATCGGAATTACTGGGCGTAAAGCGTGCGCAGGCGGTCCGCTAAGACAGATGTGAAATCCCCGGGCTTAACCTGGGAACTGCATTTGTGACTGGCGGGCTAGAGTATGGCAGAGGGGGGTAGAATTCCACGTGTAGCAGTGAAATGCGTAGAGATGTGGAGGAATACCGATGGCGAAGGCAGCCCCCTGGGCCAATACTGACGCTCATGCACGAAAGCGTGGGGAGCAAACAGGATTAGATACCCTGGTAGTCCACGCCCTAAACGATGTCAACTAGTTGTTGGGGATTCATTTCCTTAGTAACGTAGCTAACGCGTGAAGTTGACCGCCTGGGGAGTACGGTCGCAAGATTAAAACTCAAAGGAATTGACGGGGACCCGCACAAGCGGTGGATGATGTGGATTAATTCGATGCAACGCGAAAAACCTTACCTACCCTTGACATGTATGGAACCTGGCTGAGAGGTCAGGGTGCCCGAAAGGGAGCCATAACACAGGTGCTGCATGGCTGTCGTCAGCTCGTGTCGTGAGATGTTGGGTTAAGTCCCGCAACGAGCGCAACCCTTGTCCCTAGTTGCTACGCAAGAGCACTCTAGGGAGACTGCCGGTGACAAACCGGAGGAAGGTGGGGATGACGTCAAGTCCTCATGGCCCTTATGGGTAGGGCTTCACACGTCATACAATGGTCGGAACAGAGGGTCGCCAACCCGCGAGGGGGAGCCAATCCCAGAAAACCGATCGTAGTCCGGATCGCACTCTGCAACTCGAGTGCGTGAAGCTGGAATCGCTAGTAATCGCGGATCAGCATGCCGCGGTGAATACGTTCCCGGGTCTTGTACACACCGCCCGTCACACCATGGGAGTGGGTTTTACCAGAAGTGGCTAGTCTAACCGCAAGGAGGACGGTCACCACGGTAGGATTCATGACTGGGGTGAAGTCGTAACAAGGTAGCCGTATCGGAAGGTGCGGCTGGATCACCTCCTTTCTCGAGCTAACGCGTCAATGTGTTGAGCGCTCACGCTTATCGGCTGTGAAATTTAGACAGACTCAGGGGTCTGTAGCTCAGTCGGTTAGAGCACCGTCTTGATAAGGCGGGGGTCGATGGTTCGAATCCATCCAGACCCACCAAAGTCTTGTCTGGTGTGCTGATCGATAACCTCTGGGTATCAACAGGTAGAGATTATCTGTGCATGACTGGGGGATTAGCTCAGCTGGGAGAGCACCTGCTTTGCAAGCAGGGGGTCGTCGGTTCGATCCCGTCATCCTCCACCAATCCTCAATGCGTAGCGTTCTGTGAGAAGCAGAGCGTTGTGCATTGGCGATTGAGCCAGTCAGAGTGATACGCGGTTATAGCAACTGCGATATCGGCTGTCGTTCTTTAACAATCAGGAAGAAGTAGTAAAGAGATTCACGAAAGATCACTTAGAGATGGGTGGTTGAGTAGGTGAATCAGGGTTGTGATTGTATCAATGTATGAAAAGGTGATCGAAAGATTGCCTTGGAATACGGCGCAACACGAATACTCAACCTGTAGCGGCATGTGAATCGAGAGAGACACACCCGTTATAGGGTCAAGCGAACAAGTGCATGTGGTGGATGCCTTGGCGATCACAGGCGATGAAGGACGCGGTAGCCTGCGAAAAGCGGTGGGGAGCTGGCAAACGAGCTTTGATCCACCGATATCCGAATGGGGAAACCCGGCCCGTATGGGTCATCCGTAGCTGAATACATAGGCTACGTGAAGCGAACGCGGTGAACTGAAACATCTAAGTAACCGCAGGAAAAGAAATCAACCGAGATTCCCAGAGTAGTGGCGAGCGAAATGGGACCAGCCTGTACTCTTTATCTTCATTGTTAGTCGAAGGCTCTGGAAAGTGCCGCCATAGCAGGTGATAGCCCTGTAGACGAAAACAGCGAGGAAGAACTGGGTGTACGACAAGTAGGGCGGGACACGTGAAATCCTGTCTGAAGATGGGGGGACCATCCTCCAAGGCTAAATACTCGTGATCGACCGATAGTGAACCAGTACCGTGAGGGAAAGGCGAAAAGAACCCCGGGAGGGGAGTGAAATAGATCCTGAAACCGCATGCATACAAACAGTCGGAGCCTCGCAAGGGGTGACGGCGTACCTTTTGTATAATGGGTCAGCGACTTACATTCAGTGGCAAGCTTAACCGATTAGGGCAGGCGTAGCGAAAGCGAGTCCGAACAGGGCGTTCAGTCGCTGGGTGTAGACCCGAAACCAGGTGATCTATCCATGGCCAGGATGAAGGTGCGGTAACACGTACTGGAGGTCCGAACCCACTAACGTTGAAAAGTTAGGGGATGAGCTGTGGATAGGGGTGAAAGGCTAACCAAACCTGGAAATAGCTGGTTCTCTCCGAAAACTATTTAGGTAGTGCCTCGTGTATCACCTTCGGGGGTAGAGCACTGTCATGGTTGTGGGGTCCATTGCGGATTACTACGCCATAGCAAACTCCGAATACCGAAGAGTGCAATCACGGGAGACAGACATCGGGTGCTAACGTCCGGTGTCAAGAGGGAAACAACCCAGACCGCCAGCTAAGGTCCCCAAATATTGCTAAGTGGGAAACGAAGTGGGAAGGCTAAAACAGTCAGGAGGTTGGCTTAGAAGCAGCCATCCTTTAAAGAAAGCGTAATAGCTCACTGATCGAGTCGTCCTGCGCGGAAGATGTAACGGGGCTAAGCAATATACCGAAGCTGCGGATGCACATTTATGTGCATGGTAGGAGAGCGTTCCGTAAGCCTGCGAAGGTGCATTGAAAAGTGCGCTGGAGGTATCGGAAGTGCGAATGCTGACATGAGTAGCGATAAAGGGGGTGAAAGGCCCCCTCGCCGTAAGCCCAAGGTTTCCTACGCAACGTTCATCGGCGTAGGGTGAGTCGGCCCCTAAGGCGAGGCAGAAATGCGTAGCTGATGGGAAGCAGGTTAATATTCCTGCACCATTGTTAAATGCGATGGGGGGACGGATCGCGGAAGGTTGTCCGGGTGTTGGAAGTCCCGGTCCTTGCATTGGAGAAGGCGCTTAGGCAAATCCGGGCGCGGAATTCAAGGGTGCGAGGCCATTCACTTCGGTGAAGAAGCAACTGGAAGTGGTTCCAAGAAAAGCCTCTAAGCTTCAGTTTAACAAGACCGTACCGCAAACCGACACAGGTGGGCGAGATGAGTATTCTAAGGCGCTTGAGAGAACTCGGGAGAAGGAACTCGGCAAATTGGTACCGTAACTTCGGGATAAGGTACGCCCCTGTAGCTTGACTGGCCTGCGCCAGAAGGGTGAAGGGGTTGCAATAAACTGGTGGCTGCGACTGTTTAATAAAAACACAGCACTCTGCAAACACGAAAGTGGACGTATAGGGTGTGACGCCTGCCCGGTGCCGGAAGATTAAATGATGGGGTGCAAGCTCTTGATTGAAGTCCCGGTAAACGGCGGCCGTAACTATAACGGTCCTAAGGTAGCGAAATTCCTTGTCGGGTAAGTTCCGACCTGCACGAATGGCGTAACGATGGCCACACTGTCTCCTCCCGAGACTCAGCGAAGTTGAAGTGTTTGTGATGATGCAATCTCCCCGCGGCTAGACGGAAAGACCCCATGAACCTTTACTGTAGCTTTGCATTGGACTTTGAACCGGTCTGTGTAGGATAGGTGGGAGGCTTTGAAGCGTGGACGCCAGTCTGCGTGGAGCCGACCTTGAAATACCACCCTGGTTTGTTTGAGGTTCTAACCTTGGTCCGTTATCCGGACTGGGGACAGTGCATGGTAGGCAGTTTGACTGGGGCGGTCTCCTCCCAAAGTGTAACGGAGGAGTACGAAGGTACGCTAGGTACGGTCGGAAATCGTGCTGATAGTGCAATGGCATAAGCGTGCTTAACTGCGAGACCGACAAGTCGAGCAGGTGCGAAAGCAGGTCATAGTGATCCGGTGGTTCTGTATGGAAGGGCCATCGCTCAACGGATAAAAGGTACTCTGGGGATAACAGGCTGATACCGCCCAAGAGTTCATATCGACGGCGGTGTTTGGCACCTCGATGTCGGCTCATCTCATCCTGGGGCTGTAGCCGGTCCCAAGGGTATGGCTGTTCGCCATTTAAAGAGGTACGTGAGCTGGGTTTAAAACGTCGTGAGACAGTTTGGTCCCTATCTGCCGTGGGCGCTGGATATTTGAAGGGGGCTGCTCCTAGTACGAGAGGACCGGAGTGGACGAACCTCTGGTGTACCGGTTGTCACGCCAGTGGCATCGCCGGGTAGCTATGTTCGGAAGAGATAACCGCTGAAAGCATCTAAGCGGGAAACTCGCCTTAAGATGAGATATCCCCGGGGCTTCGAGCCCCTTGAAGGGTCGTTCAAGACCAGGACGTTGATAGGTCAGGTGTGGAAGCGCAGTAATGCGTTAAGCTAACTGATACTAATTGCCCGTAAGGCTTGATCCTATAACAGGTGTGTCTTGCGATGATCGTTAGTGCTTCAGCACTTACGAGCATCCCACCCCCGAAGGGGGCAGGGACGCCACACACGGTTGAGTGATCAGTGTTGTGCCAGAAACAACACAACCCCAAGCTTCTCTGGTGAGCATCACCAGAAACTACTTCTTCCAGATTGGTTGGGCTGTCCCCAGAGACAGCGCAGCAACAAGTCATGCCTGATGACCATAGCGAGTCGGTCCCACCCCTTCCCATCCCGAACAGGACCGTGAAACGACTCCACGCCGATGATAGTGCGGATTCCCGTGTGAAAGTAGGTAATCGTCAGGCTCCCCAGCAGCATCAGAAACCCCACCCCGAAAAGGTGGGGTTTCTGCGTTTACGGCCGCCCGCTGGCAAACGGCAAGCGGCAAACGCCCCGCAGGCGCGGACGAACACGAACAGACACAAACGAACACGAACAGACACAAACGAACACGTGGAAAACGGCCCGGAATCCGCGCGAAACTATCCACGCGAACCCGCGCCTTCACTCCCTGCCCGGCCGCACCGCCTTCGCATAGCCCGTCAGTATCCAGATACGCCTGTCCCACCTTCACACCTGCGCGGCTCACCCGCACTGCACTTTCTCAGTACATCACGCTCGTTGAATGCCGGGAAACGCTTCGGCGGAGTTTCCCCGCCATCCCAACTCACACGCGATCGGTCTAAGCCCGTTTGCGTATTGGCGCCTGATACGGCATGCCCGCGGTAAATCGATCAAGCCGTTCGCTTGCATCGGTGATTGCCCAGAGGGGGGCGCTATGCAACTGTTGGTCATAGTTCGTCGCAATTGTCGCAAAAAGCGCGAACCCCGCATCGTCCAAGCTCCACCTGCCGGTCTCACGGCCGATATCGAACACTGTCGACACCGCGCGCTCCGCTGCGCTCGTCTGTTCGCTGGTTGCCGAACCGAAGCCTGACTCAGCCAGAAAGCCGGTCAACAGCATGATCTGCGTAAGTGTTTGCGCATCGGTCATGCTGCCGGCGCCGCGGCGCAACGCGTCGAGCGCCAAATGGACTCGCAACGCCAAGTCGTCGGCGGTCTGCCGGGCGATCGGAAACAGCATCGCCTTGGCATGCCGCGCACGCGCAACGCCTGCATTACGAGATAACGGGATAGGTTGTGCCATGAAGGTCCAATGTTTACGCCTGTGCAGATGCAATAACGGCGCGGCCCGTAAAAGGTTGAGCCCTCGTTATGCATCCGGCCGGCGAGCCGGCTGAAACGCCGTTTCTTGGCTGGCTGGGGGGGGGCTCCACGACTTTCCCTCGCGGGGCTGGCGCGCGACGTTTCCGCAGAAGTTGGCCGATGTCTTTGGATCTTTCTCCACGCTGCGGCGCGTCTCATCGATCAGGAGCCTCGCGTCGCCGGCGCATCTTGTCCATGGCGAGCGCGCCACGCCTATGGCTGTATGCCAGACGCATCGAGCGATTCACATCCGTTCAACGGAGAGAAAGACCCACGGTGCGTCGAGCAACATAGCGACCGTCCCAGGCGAACCTATGTCCAGCGGAATCGTCCTCGGCTTGTCACCCGTCACCCGTCACCCGTCACCTGCCACCTGCCACCCGACACCCGACACCCGACACCCGACACCCGACACCCGACACCCGACACCCGACACCCGACACCCGACACCCGACACCCGACACCCGACACCCGACACCCGTCACCTGCCACCCGACACCCGACACCCGACACCCGACACCCGTCACCTGCCACCCGACACCCGACACCCGACACCCGACACCCGACACCCGACACCCGACACCCGACACCCGACACCCGACACCTGCCGCCCGCCACCTGCCACCTGCAATCTGCAATCTGCAATCTGCAATCTGCAACCTGCCACCCACCCTCAACCTGCATCAAACGTCACCGAACTCGTCATGGCCCTCATCAGGCGGCGTCACGCTTCGCGCCCGTACGCGCCGACGAATTTCCGAATCCAGGATCAGACGCCCACGCAGTTTTCCTTTCATTCGCTTCACATAGCGTGGCGCCTCGGTCATATGGATCACCATCAACTCACGCACTTTCTCCGCATCACGCTCACGTGCCGCTTTCGTGATCGCTTTATGAATCTTGACGTTAGCCTGACCAAAGCGCTCATGTTCGGACTGCGGAGTATCGTTACGAAACTCGATCAGTTGCCGGATCATTTCGTTGATCAGCTCACAACTGAAGCGCAGGAACGGGTTGGGATTCGCCGCCGCGAGGATATCGTGGAAATTCACGTCTTCCTGACGCTGCCGAACGATGTCCTGCCCGCCATGTGACGAAGCCGGTCGATCGCAACATGCAATGCTCGCGTCGAGTGCCTCGAAGTCCTGCTCTGTCAGATATGGCACGGCCCCCGCCGCGAGTTCGGGCTCCAGCAATTTGCGTACGGTGTAGATGTCATCGATCGATACATCCTTGAAAAACAGGTAGTTCTGCAGAAGTTGTAACGTACGATCGAGCGGCACCTCGACCACCATGCCGCCGCCGCTCGGACCCGTGGTCACTTTGATGAGACCTTGCACTTCAAGCGATTTCAACGCCTCGCGGATCGTGCTTTTACTTACCGAAAAGAGTTGCTGCAACTCCACCTCGCGAGGCAGCCGGTCGCCTGGCTTCAGGTCTTTCTCGGTGATGAGCCGCTTGATCTCCTCCGCGACCAGATCGCCGCGTTTCTGCTGCTTGATCTCGATCGCGGCGCCAGCCTTGGCGCGGTCCATGGCCATAGTCGATGCTCCCTAGTTTGTCCTGCACGATCCTCGATCGACCCGCCGCCGCCGTCGCAGCCCGGAAGGTCGCCTCATGCTGCCAGGAATTTTGCCTTATTGACACTCGAATTTATTGTACCTACGATCGAGTCCAACCTATTTATCATGATAAATAGAACAAAGCCCGTGTGGTGGAAAACTTCACGACGGCCAGCAAGCCAAGTAGTCGATCTAGTCGTTCGCGCAATGCGTGCAGTTTCGTAGTCGGTCAGTGCGTGTCTCTTTCCTAAGGAGCGTCATTTTGAATCGCCGAAATATGTTGAAGCTGGCCGCGTTGTCGGCCGTTCCGGGGACGTTGGGCTCGCTGGTCGCGCGAAGCGCGTTCGCGCAGGCTGGCACCTTGCAGTTCGCCTGTCCGGTGCCCATGTCGGGTCCGTTTGCGGCAAACGGCAAATATGCCGACCTCGGCATGAAGCTCGCTATCGAGCAGTACGGCAAGGTGCTGGGTCAACCGCTCGCGTACACGGTACTCGACACTGAGGGCAAGCCGGCAACTGCGGTGCGCCGTGTGCAGGAAATCGCGCAGCAGAAGAATGCACGCTTCTTTGCCGGCGGTATTCTGTCCTCCGAAGCATTGGCAATGGGCAAGGAAGTCCAGAAAGCCGGGGGCGTATTCATCACCACCGCAGGTGCGGACGAAATCACCGGAAAGGACTGCAACGACGCCACGTTCCGCTGGTCGGTGCCGACCTACGGCGCGATCGAGCAAACGGTGCGTCCGCTGATCCAGATGCTGCCCAAAGCAAAACGCTGGTACACCATCACGCCGCAATACGTGTTCGGCGATGGTTTGCTCTCGGCCGCCAAGGCCATCTTCAAAGAGAAGGGCATCGAGCATGTGGGTAACAGCTACCACTCACTCAATGAGAAGGAGTTCAGCGGCTATCTGACGAACGCAGTTGCTGCGAAGCCCGACGTTTTGCTGATTCTGAACTTCGGCTCGCAGTCGTCCGATACGTTGCGCCAGGCCGTGAGCTTTGGCATGAAGAACAATTGCACGATTCTGTTGGCGTGGGCATCCGGACTCGAGCAGTTCGAATCGCTTGGCGCGGACCTTTGCGAAGGCGTCTATTTCGGCGCGCAGTACTGGCACGACATCGATTCGCCGCTCAACCGCGATCTGGTCAAGCGCACGAATGCTG
The DNA here is from genome assembly GCF_900104795.1 of Burkholderia sp. WP9. Lineage (NCBI taxonomy): Bacteria > Pseudomonadati > Pseudomonadota > Betaproteobacteria > Burkholderiales > Burkholderiaceae > Burkholderia > Burkholderia sp. WP9. Next base: position 1,371,329 of record NZ_FNTG01000002.1, on the reverse strand, counting down.
CTTTCAAAGCGAACCCCAACTACAGCCTCGCGGGCTCCTATATCTGCACGAAGATTCTGCTCGACGGTATCGTGAAAGCAGGTAACGTCGATCCGAAGAAAGTGGTCGCCGCCCTTGAAGGCATGAAATACGACGGTTTGACAGGCCCGGAGGAAGTCCGTAAAGGCGACCACCAGGTACTGAAGAACTATTATCTGCTGAAGGGCAAGGCGAAGAACAAGATGAAAAACGCCGACGACTACGCGGATATCGTGAGCTCCGGCCAGTCGTTCCTGCCGCTCGACAAGACCGGTTGCAAGATGGCTTGACGCCTGCCTGCCCTGGCGCAGGCGAGCGCGGTATGCACATCGCGGCACAGCGGCGCCACAGCGCGTGCCCCTTCGCACCATCCTTTAGACGGACGCCATGAACGTTTATCTCCTGCAAGTCGTCAACGGCATCGGAGTGGGAATGCTGTATTTCCTGCTCGCGGTCGGTCTGTCGATCGTGTTCGGCTTGCTGCGCTTCGTGAATTTCGCGCACGGTGCGTTCTACCTGCTCGGCGCGTACTTCTGCTATCAGGCGATGCAATGGTCGATGAGTTTCTGGGCCGCGCTCGTGGTCGTCCCCATCGTAGTGGGCGCGCTCGCCTGGGTGGTGGAGAAGCTGATTCTGCGGCATGTCTACGCGCAGCAGCATGAGTTCCATATTCTCGTGACGGTCGGTCTCGCACTCGTCGTGCAGGAATGCGCGATCCTGATCTGGGGGCCGCTGGGCGATAACGTTGCCGTGCCCGACATGCTGAACGGCGTAGTGATCTGGGGCAGCTTTGTGTATCCGAAATACCGCCTCTTCGTGATCGGCTTCACGGCGGTATTGGCGGCGCTTTTGTGGTGGGTGCTGGAAGGCACACGACTAGGCAGCGCGGTGCGCGCGGGCAGCGAATCGACTGAGATGGTCTCGTTGCTCGGTATCAACGTATTGCGCGTTTTCAGCCTCGTATTCGCGCTTGGCGCTGCGACGGCCGCATTGGCCGGCGTGCTTGCAGCGCCGATTCGCGGCGTCGATCCGTTCATGGGCATCGAAGCGCTCAGTGTCGCGTTCGTCGTGGTGGTGGTCGGCGGAATGGGTAATTTTTTGGGTGCATTGGTCGGCGGCCTACTGGTTGGGATCGTGCAAAGCGTGATGAGTACCTTGTGGCCGGAAGGTGCGCGACTCATGATCTACGTCGCAATGGCCGCGGTCCTGTTGTTGCGACCGAATGGTTTGCTCGGGAGGGCGGCATGATCGATTCCTCGAAGCCCATTGTGCAAAGCGCTTCATCGGCAAGAACTCAACCGGGCCTGAAGCATTCACTGCATCGCTATCGCTTCCTGTTGCTTGCGCTGCTGGTGGTCTGCATTTTGCCGCTGACGCTGCGCTCCGGATCGCTGGCCACAGAAGTTCTGGTGTTCGCGCTCGCCGCACTCGGTTGCAATTTGCTGCTCGGCCACACAGGCTTGCTTTCGTTCGGGCAGGGCATTTTCTTCGGACTAGGCAGCTATAGCGCGGGACTGGTTCTGACCAAAGCGGCGTTACCTGTGCCCGTGGCGTTGCTTGCATCGGTTGTAATCGGCGCGGCGGCTGCGGCGCTCGTCGGCTGGTTTTCGATTCGTCAGCGCGGCACGTATTTCGTCATGCTGACGCTCGCGTTCGGGCAATTGTTCTATTTCCTCGCCTACACCACGCCCGATCTGACCGGCGGCGACAATGGGTTGCTCGACATCCCGCGCCCAGCGCTCGGGCTGTTTGGCAAAACACTCTTGCCGTTGACTTCACCGTGGCAATACTACGGCTTCGTCGCCGTGCTCTTTCTCGTGGTGTTCTGGTTGTTGATGCGCGTATCGCACTCCGTGTTCGGCCGTACGTTGCTCGCGATTCGCGACAACGAAGCCCGCGCCGCCGCAGTGGGCTACGACGTCAAACGCTTCAAGCTGATGGCGTTCGTGATCTCCGGCGCGGTCACCGGGCTCGCGGGCGCGCTGCACGCGCTGATGACCGGCATCGCGCCGCTCTCGAACATCGACTATCACACGAGCGAGATGATCCTCGTGATGACCGTGATCGGCGGCACAGGCAATCTGTTCGCATCCGTATTAGGCGCCGCGTTTTACGTGCTGTTCGCCGATTGGCTCTCCACTTTGTGGCCGCGCTGGTTGTTGCTGCTCGGCATCGTGCTGATCGCCGTCAGCCTGTTCATGCAACGCGGGCTGTGGGGGCTGGGCGAGCGCATCTGGCAATCGCTGCGCCGCCAATCATCCGCCAATGCCGATAATGCCGCGGACAAGGAGCCCGTATGAGCGAAGCCATTCTGCGAGCGAGTGGTGTGGTGAAGCGCTACGGCAAATTCACGGCGCTCTCCGACGTCACGTTGAACATCATGCCGCGCACGGTGCATTCCGTAATCGGTCCGAACGGCGCGGGAAAAACCACGCTGTTTCACGTGTTGACCGGCACGCTGCCGATCACCGAAGGCAAGATCGTATTCGACGGCCACGACGTGACGCGTGAGCCGGATCATAAACGTGTGCGGCGCGGCGTCGCGCGTTCGTTTCAGGTGACGAGCCTGTTCGCCAATCTGAGCGTACGAGAAAATCTGCGGCTCGCCGCGCAGGGTGTGGACGCGGTACGCGCGCTCAATGCGTGGACGCCGCCGCATGGTGCGCTCACTCATTCGGAGACTGTCGACAGTGTTCTCGAACGGCTCGCACTACAGCGTTTCAGCGAGGTATCGGCAGGCGCGCTTTCGCACGGTCAACAGCGGCGGCTGGAAGTCGGCATGGCGCTCGCCGCGCGACCCAAGGCGATCTTTCTGGATGAGCCGACCTCGGGCATGGGTATCGACGACCTCGACGATATGAAGCAGTTGATTCGCGGCTTGCGCGACGATTACACCGTCGTGCTGATCGAACACAACATGGGTATCGTGATGGACATTTCCGACACGATCACCGTCATGCAACAAGGGCGTGTGCTGGTGGAGGGGCGCCCCGACGACATTCGCGGCGATGAGCGCGTGCGCAGCGCCTATCTCGGCAACATGATCACCGGAGGCCGCGCATGATTCTCGACGTGCAGCAGATTCACGGCTTCTACGGCAAAAGCCATATCCTGCAAGGCGTGTCCCTGCAGATCGACGACGGTGAAACGGTGACGCTGTTGGGCCGCAACGGCGCCGGCAAGTCGACCACGCTGAAAGCGATTGCCGGCGTCGTGGCACCGCAGCGCGGCGCGATTACGTTTAATGGCGCCAAAATCAGCGGCCTGCCGCCGCACAAGATCGCCTCACGAGGTGTCTGTTTCGTGCCCGAGCATCGCGGCATCTTTCGTTTGCTCACGGTCGAGGAAAACTTGCGGCTTGGCGCACGCAAAGATTCGCCGTGGCAGCTCGACGACATCTACCGCATTTTTCCGCGCCTCAAAGAGCGGCGTACCAACGGGGGCGCGCAGCTATCCGGCGGCGAACAGCAAATGCTGGCGATTGGCCGCGCGCTGATGAATCACCCGCGTTTGCTGATGCTCGACGAGCCGGTGGAAGGCCTCGCGCCCGTGATCGTGGAAGAGATCGTCGCGCAACTCAAGCTGATCCGCGAGGCGGGCGTGGCGATTCTGCTGGTCGAGCAGAACCTCGAAGTTTGCACGCAACTCGCCGACCGCCATTACATCATCGAGCAAGGTGTGATCGTCTATTCAGGCGATAACGCGTCCTTTTCCGCGGACGATTCGATCAAGGACCGTTATCTCGGCGTCGGCGTGGTCTGACGCGCAGCAGTCTTCAACACGAGGAAGCATCGATGCAAGTTCATGAATCAACAACCGTCGCGACGTTCGCCGATCTGCGAGTCGACGGCGCGCGGCTCTGGGACAGTCTCATGCAACTCGCGCGAATCGGCGCGACCGATAAAGGCGGCGTATGCCGCCTCGCACTCACGGAGTTGGACCGCGAGGCGCGCGACCTTTTTATCGCGTGGACGAAGGAGATTGGTTGCAGTGTGCGGGTCGACGCGATCGGCAATATCTTCGCGCGCCGTGCCGGTTTGCGTGATGATCTGCCGCCGGTCATGACCGGTAGCCACATTGATACACAGCCCACGGGCGGCAAGTTCGACGGCAATTACGGCGTGCTTGCGGGTCTCGAAGTGCTGCGCACGCTCGCCGATGCCAATGTGCGGACGCTCGCGCCGCTGGAAGTCGCGGTGTGGACCAATGAAGAGGGCTCGCGCTTCGTGCCGGTGATGATGGGTTCCGGTGTGTTTGCCGGCGCGTTTACCTTGGAGCACGCACTCGAACAGCGCGACCGTGAAGGCGTCACGGTGCGTGACGCACTGTCGCAGATCGGATATGCCGGCGCGAACGAGAAGCCGCACGCCGTCGGCGCCTACTTCGAAGCGCATATCGAACAAGGGCCGGTGCTGGAAGCACATGACAAAACAATCGGCGTGGTGCAGGGCGCGCTCGGCCAACGCTGGTACGACGTGACCGTGCAGGGCATGGAAGCGCACGCCGGCCCGACGCCGATGGAACTGCGCCGCGACGCGCTGCTCGTCGCGGCGGATCTGATTCATGCCGTCAACCGCATTGCGCTCGATCACGCGCCTCATGGGCGCGGCACGGTCGGCTGGCTCGACGTGCATCCGAATTCGCGCAACGTGATTCCGGGCCGCGTGACACTCACCGTCGATCTGCGCGCCGCCGACGATGCCACGCTCACGGCCATGGATAGCGCGTTGCGCGCCGCATGCTCGTTGGCGGGCGAGCGAGCCGGCATCGAGGTAGGCGTCGAGCAGGTCGTGTATTTCCCGCCGCAACCGTTCGCCGCGGAACTGGTCGGCGCCGTGAAGCAGGGCGCCGACACGCTCGGTTTTTCGTCGATGGACGTGATCAGCGGCGCCGGCCACGACGCCGTTTATCTTGCGAGAGTCGCGCCCGCGGCGATGATCTTCGTGCCGTGCAAAGACGGCATCAGCCACAACGAGATCGAAGACGCGCGCGCGGACCATCTCGAAGCCGGTTGCAACGTGCTGTTGCAGGCCATGCTGAGCGCCGCGCAGAAAGCGGGGAGCGCAGACGCATGAAAGTCCTCATCGCGCGGATGAATCACGAGACCAACACGTTTTCGCCGGTGGCCACGCCGTTGGCCGCGTTCGGGCGTAACGGCCCGAGCTATGGGCAAGACGCGTTCAACGAGAACAAAGGCATGCAAACGGCGATGGCCGCGTTCATCGACGCCGCCGAAAAGGAGCATGCGCAGATCGTGACGCCCGTGTCGGCGTCGGCGAATCCGAGCGGACCCGTTGAGGCCGCCGCTTACGACGCGATCTGCGAGGCGATCGTGTCGGCCGCGGCGGGTTGCGACGCCGTCATGCTCGATCTGCATGGCGCCATGGTCGCCGAGAATTCGAACGATGGTGAAGGCGACCTGCTCGAACGCGTGCGTGCGTTGCTGCCGGACGCGCCGATCGCGGTCGCGCTCGATCTGCATGGCAATGTCACGCAGAAAATGATCGACAACGCCAATGTGATCGTCAGCTTCAAGACCTATCCGCACGTCGATATGTACGAGACCGGCGCGCATGCGGCGCGTCTGATGTTCGACCTGGTGCACGGCAAGGCGAAGCCCGTGATTGCGTGGCGCCAGCCGCCGCTCCTCACGCATACGCTGCGCAGCGCGACTGCCGAAGGCGCGATGAAACGTGCCGTGGATGCCGCGCGCGCAGCCGAAGCCGATGGCATGCTCGCGGTGTCGGTGCTATCTGGCTTCTCGCTGGCCGATATCGCGGCGCCGTGTATCAGCGTCGTGGTGGTGGGCAACGGTGAGCGCGGCGAAGCAGACGCGGTGGCGGAGCGGATCGCTCGACAGATCTGGAGCGAGCGAGAAGACTTCGTGTATCGCAGCGCGCCGCTTGCTGAATCCGTCGCGCAAGCGGCGGCGCTCGCGAGAGACGCCGACAAGCCCGTGCTCCTGCTCGATCATGGCGACAACTGCATGTCGGGCGGCACATGCGACACGATGGATCTGCTCGAAGAAGCATTGAAGCAAAAGCTCGATGGTATCGTGAGCGGGCCGTTGTGCGACCCGCAAGCGGTCGCGGCGTTGATGGCGGCCGGCGTCGGCAGCACGGTGACGGTGACCATCGGCAACAAGGTTGCGAGCGATGCGATAGCGCCGCGCCTGCCGCTTGCCGTGACGGGTGTGGTGCGCGCGCTGACCGACGGCGAGTACATCATCAGCGGCCCGACCTACACCGGACAGCGTGCTTTCATGGGGCACGCGGCGGTACTCGACACCGGCGCCATCAAGCTCGTGATCACCGAGCGCACGCACGAACCATGGGACCTCGGCGTATTCGAGAGCGTCGGCATCGATCCGCGTCGCGCGCGTTTCCTGTTGCTTAAATCGCGCATGTACTGCCGACCGGTTTTCGTGCCGATCGCCGCAGCGCTGGTGGAATGCGACAGCCGCGGCGTGACGAGTTCGGATTACGGGCTGTTCGCTTTCGAGCACGTGAAGCGGCCGGTGTATCCGCTGGATGCACAGACCGAGTGGGCACTCACGAACTGATTGCCACGCGCTCGCCAACTTAAGTGGCGTTAGGGGCTTGTGCAGGGCGCAGAGGTTCTCTATAATTCGCGCCTCTAAAGGCTCGTAGCTCAGTTGGTTAGAGCACCACCTTGACATGGTGGGGGTCGTTGGTTCGAATCCAATCGAGCCTACCAACGCATCCTTGACGTAGACGAAAGCGGCTCCGCTTTCGTCTACTGTCAGGTTCTCGCATTACCTCGGCGCACTGCTTGATCGTGCCGCTGTCCTGTCTGTCGGTCTTCCCTTTCCGTATTATCTCCACCTCGTCATTAGCGTGGCGCACGTGCGATCGTTCAGGCGCTGGACAGGTATCCGCTCGAAACGACGCCCAGCGCTATTGCGAGACCTTCGCGTCAGCAATCAGGTCTCGCGCCTTTTCAGAGCGGATGCAGCGCGCTGTTACGGGCGAAGCAGATCGAAGCCGGCCAGCGCGACGACCCCGCTCACCACGATCAGCGCGACCGAATGCTGTCCGAAGTAGAGCAGGCCGGCGGCCGACCAGCTCGTCATTGCAAATGCGGCAATACGTTTCATGCTTTAAAACCCCAAGGCGACTGCCAGCAACCCACTGACCACGCCGCACACCGCCACGGCCAAGGCTACGACCGTCAGCACGCGGCGCGGGAAAGAGCGGGAGAGCATGGCCATTGAAGGTACGCTGACCAACGGCAGCGTCATCAGCAACGCGCCCGCCGGACCGGCGGCCATGCCGAACGAGAGCATGGCCTGGATGATCGGCACTTCGCCCGCGGTCGGAATCACGAACAGCGTGCCGGCGATAGACAACGCGATGATCCACAGCAGGCTGTTGTCGATCTCCGGTCCGACATGCGGAAACAGCCACGTGCGCGCTGCGCCGAGAATCAGCACCAGCACGATGTATTCGGGAATGAGCCGCAACGTCATCGTGCCGAGGATTTTTACCCAGCGTGCGAAAGCCGTGCTGGGCACATCGGCGGAGATCAGTTGCGCCATGGCTTCGCGTGACGCTTCGGCTTCCTTTGGCGTGACCATGCGATTCACCAGGTAGCCGAGGCCGAACACCATCACGATGCCCAGCGCGAGGCGCAGGCCCATCCACTGCCAGCCGAGCACGAAGCCCATGAAGATCAGCGTAGCCGGATTCAAAGCGGTATTGCCGAGCCAGAACGCGATCGCCGCGCCCGGCGCCGCCTGGCGCGCGCGCAAGCCGGCTACGACCGGCGCCGCGCAACAGGTGCACATCATGCCCGGCAGCGACATCAGGCCGCCTTTCACCACGCTGCTGAAATCAGTCCGGCCGAGCGCACGCGCGACCCATTGCGGCGGAATCAGCGCCTGCACCGACGAGCCGAGCAGCAGCCCCAGCACCATGGCTTGCCAGATCGCTTTGCCGTAGGCGAGGGCGTAATCGATTGCCGCCTGCCATGACGCCGCCGGTGCGCTCGCCGACGTACCCATCAGAATGGATTTGCCGATGGAGTGCTGGCTCGCGGCAACGAAGGCGCGGTTGTAGTACGGGAACCACTTCACATAAAAGAGGCCGACGACGGCAATCAGCAGAAACACGATCCAGCCAAGCGCGACGCGCGGTTGTCGAAGGGTTGATTGCATGGTGGTCTTAAGCGTTGGTTTTAATCAGATGACAGTGAGCGCGCTGCTGTCGACCTGCGCAAGCAGTGCGCTTGCCTGGTCGACGACATCGGCGCCGTTGGGCCGGAAATTGAACTTCAGGGCGTGCGGCAATTGAACGAAATGTTCATGGCTGCTGCGCGCATAGGCGGGATCGTAGTGCCGCTCGATCAACTCATGCGCGAGTTCGGCGCGCCGGTTGTCGTCGACGAGCCGTTGCCAGCCCGCGACGCGTTCCCGGCTGTGCAAGCCGATCAGTCTTTGCAGTTGTCCCTTCAGTAACTCGGGATCGTCGAACAGATGCGCATAGTCGTGCAGCAGGAACGCCGCGCGATCTTCGCGGCTCGACATCACCTCGACGCAGCGGCCCCGATGAAACGTGTCGAGCAGCGCGAGCGGCAATGCGACGGAGCCGATGCGCCGGCTCTCCGCTTCCACGAAGACCGGCCGTGACGGATCGAACGTGCGCAGAGCGGTGACGAGCAGCGTATCGAAACGCTTCTGCGACGGCTGCGGCACGCCGGCCCACGCGCCTAGCAGCGAGCCGCGGTGCGAGGCCAGCGCTTCGAGATCCAGCGTCTGCGCGCCCGCCGCGTTCAAGGCCGCCAGCAGGCGTGTCTTGCCGCTGCCGGTCGGGCCCACCAGCGCAATGTATGAAAACGTTGCCGGCAAAGTGTCGAGCGTGTCCAGCGTGGCCCGCCGGTAACTCTTGTAGCCGCCGTCCAGCTGACGCGCCTGCCAGCCGATCATATTGAACAGCGTGGTCACCGAGCCGGAGCGCTTGCCGCCGCGCCAGCAATAGATCAGCGGTCGCCAGTTGCGCGGCCGGTCGGCGAAGGTGGTTTCCAGATGCTGCGCGATATTGCGCGCGACCAGCGCAGCGCCGATCCGCGTGCCTTCGAAAGGTGACACCTGCTTGTAGGTCGTGCCGACCAGCACGCGCTCCTCATTGCTCAGCACCGGCGCATTGAGTGCGCCCGGAATATGGTCTTCCGCGAATTCGAGGGGCGTGCGCACATCGATGATTTCATCGAAATCACCGGCTTTTTCGAGGCTGACGAGTAGGTTTTTCAAGGAGTTAGGGGCGAAACAGGCCTGCGGGGAGGTCGAAATTATCGCATGCGCCGGAAATACCGGCTGGCGGAGCGCTCAGGACAGCTTGCCGGACATACGCGCCCCGGCCGTTGCTTGCGCCGGCCGGCTCCTTCAGATCACCTCGACGCGCCCTTCGCCACTGACCATGTCGCCGATCACGCACGCCTCGCCGAACCCGTCGGCGTGGAATAGGGCGAGAACCTCGTCGACGGCTTGTGGCGCGCACGAGACCAGCAAGCCGCCCGAGGTTTGCGGATCGGTGAGCAGGGTGCGCGCCGTCGCCGGCAATGAGGAGGGCAAAACGATATCTCGACCGTATGCGTCCCAATTGCGTCCCGAAGCACCGGTGAAGATGCCGGCTTCCGCGAGGCCGACCACGTCCGGCAGCCACGGTAGGTCCTCATAGCGCACGCGGGCGGTCAGGTTCGAGCCGCGCGCCAGTTCCAGCGTATGGCCGAGCAGGCCGAAGCCCGTGATGTCCGTAAGCGCATGCACGCCGTCGAGCTTCGACAGCTCGGCGCCCGGGCGATTGAGCTTGGTCGTCGCGGCGATCATGGCCGCGTAGCCGGCTGCGTCGAGCCGGTCTTTCTTCAGTGCCGCCGAGAGAATGCCCACGCCCAACGGCTTACCGAGAATCAGCACATCGCCCGCTTGTGCGCCCGCGTTGCGCTTCACGCGCTTCGGGTCGACCACGCCGATGGCGACGAGGCCGTAGATCGGCTCGACCGAATCGATCGAATGACCGCCGGCGAGCGGAATGCCGGCCTCGGCGCATACGGATTCGCCGCCCTTCAGCACGGCTGCGATCACGTCGTGCGGCAGCACGTTGATCGGCATGCCGACGATGGCCAGCGCCATGAGCGGCTTGCCGCCCATGGCGTAGACGTCGGACAGCGCATTGGTCGCGGCGATGCGGCCGAAGTCGAACGGGTCGTCGACGATCGGCATGAAGAAGTCGGTGGTGGCGACGATCGCCTGCTCGTCGTTGAGTTTGTAGACGGCGGCGTCGTCGGCTGTGTCGTTGCCGACCAGCAGGTCGGGAAAGAACGGCAATGGTGCACTGCGCTTGAGCAGATCGGCCAGCAGGCCAGGCGCGATCTTGCAGCCACAGCCTCCGCCGTGCGACAGACTGGTCAGGCGGGGAGACGTGCTTGCTTGGGCTGGGGTATCGGTCATTGTGGCGGGCATTTCAGGCTACGAATCACCGCATTATGAATGGTGTTCGTTCTCCGCGCAGAGAAGCGGCGCAAAGCGCGCCGCCATGACGCGGCGAGTCGACGCGCTATTTATTGCTGCCCGCCCCTGTGCCGTAGAGCCCGTTTTCGAATCCGCCCGCGCCTTGCGTCTTGTGTCCTTGCCCAGCGGTCTTGCCGCGTGAATTCGCCGAACCGCCATCCTTCGTTTGCGGCTTATTCGATTCATGCACCATGGACGCGGACGAATCGGGCGCCGATCCCATTGAAGACGTGCGCTTTTCCTGCTGCGACGAGCCGCTGCCTTGAGTGATCTGAGCAAGGCTGCATTGACTGGACGCGAGCATCGCCATGCCGAACACAAATGACGCGACACCTGCAGGCAGCCGCTGTTTTACTGCGCTGCAAAAATTGCCTGCGTGAGATGAATGGAGCGGATGGTGGGTCATAGGTGGGTAAGGATCCAAGTGAGGGTGGGTTTGTCACTTACCCACTCAGCAAAAACAATGCCCCGCGTCGAGATACCGGCTGTTCCGCTTCATATTTGCTCGCCTCGCAGTTGGTAGAAGTTCTCGCTGCAGGACTTTATATCGGCCTCTATAATCATGATCAGTATCCCAAAAAGAGCCGAGGCCATTCAATGCCCCATATGTCCCGGCGACAATTTCTGAAGGTCTCCGCCACCACGCTAGCCGGATCGAGTCTCGCCCTCATGGGCTTCTCACCGACGCCCGCGTTAGCGGAAGTCCGTCAGTACAAGTTGTCGCGCACAACCGAAACCCGCAATACCTGCCCGTACTGTTCGGTAGGCTGCGGCATCCTGATGTATGGACTGGGCGACAACGCCAAGAACGCGAAGTCCAGCATCATTCACATCGAAGGCGATCCCGACCACCCGGTCAATCGCGGCACGCTATGCCCGAAGGGCGCGAGCCTGATCGACTTCATTCATAGCCCGAGCCGTCTGAAGTATCCGGAGTACCGCGCGGCCGGCTCGAATGAATGGAAGCGCATTTCGTGGGAAGACGCGCTCGACCGCATTGCGAAATTGATGAAGGAGGATCGCGATGCCAACTTCGTCGAGACAACCGCAGACGGCAAGAAGGTCAACCGCTGGCTGACCACCGGCATGCTCGCGGCATCTGCCGGTAGCAATGAAGTCGGTTATTTGACGCACAAGACTGTCCGCAGTCTTGGCATGCTCGCATTCGATAATCAAGCACGTGTCTGACACGGCCCGACGGTGGCAGGTCTTGCCCCGACGTTTGGCCGTGGAGCGATGACGAACCATTGGGTCGACATCAAGAACGCGGATGTGATTCTCGTGATGGGCGGCAATGCGGCCGAGGCACACCCATGCGGTTTCAAGTGGGTCACCGAAGCCAAGGCGCACCGCAAGGCAAGATTGGTCGTGGTCGATCCGCGCTTTACGCGCACGGCATCGGTTGCGGACTATTACGCACAGATTCGGACCGGCTCGGACATCGTGTTCCTGGGCGGGGTGATCAACTATTTGCTCACCAACGATAAGATCCAGCACGAGTATGTAAAGAACTACACGGACATGCCGTTCATCGTTCGTGAGGACTTTTCGTTTACCGACGGCCTGTATTCCGGCTACGACGCCGAGAAGCGCAAGTACGACAAGAGTTCGTGGGATTACGAACGCGGCGACGACGGCTTTGCCAAAGTCGATCCGACGTTGCAGCACCCGCGCTGTGTCTATCAACTGATGAAGCAGCACTACTCGCGCTATACGCCCGAGCAGGTCGAGAAAATTTGCGGCACGCCGAAGGAAAAATTCCTCAAGGTGTGCGAGATGCTGGCATCGACGGCAGTGCCGGGACGCGCCGGTACGATCCTGTACGCGCTCGGCTGGACGCATCACTCGATCGGCGCGCAGATCATCCGCACCGGCGCGATGGTGCAATTGCTGCTGGGCAATATCGGCATTGCGGGCGGCGGCATGAATGCGCTGCGCGGTCACTCGAACATTCAGGGTTTGACCGACCTCGGCCTGATGTCGAACCTCTTGCCGGGTTACATGACGCTGCCGCTGGAAGCCGAGCAGGACTTCGACGCCTTCATCACGAAGCGCGCGAGCCAGCCGTTGCGGCCGAATCAGTTGAGCTACTGGCGCAACTATCGCGCATTCCATGTCAGTTTCATGAAGTCGTGGTGGGGCGACAACGCGACCGCGGAGAACAACTTCGGGTTCGACTATCTGCCGAAGCTCGATAAGTCATACGACATGCTGCAGGTCTTCGAGCTGATGAATCAAGGCAAGATGACCGGCTACATCGCGCAGGGCTTCAACCCGCTCGCCGCCGCGCCGAACAAGGCGAAGATCGGCGCGGGTCTGGCCAAGCTGAAGTGGCTCGTCATCATGGATCCGCTCGCCACTGAAACGTCCGAGTTCTGGAAGAATTTCGGCGAGTTCAATGACGTCGATCCGTCGAAGATTCAAACGGAGGTGTTCCGTTTGCCGACCACCTGTTTCGCGGAAGAACGCGGTTCGCTGGTCAGTTCCAGCCGCGTGCTGCAGTGGCATTGGCAGGGCGCGGACGGCCCCGGCGAATCGAAGAGCGACCTGGAGATCATGTCGGGGTTGTGGCTGCGCATTCGCGAGGCTTATAAGAAGAACGGCGGGAAGTATCCCGATCCGATTCTCAACATGAGCTGGCCGTATGCCAACCCGGAAAGCCCGACGCCGGAAGAAATCGCGATGGAGTTCAACGGCAAGGCGCTCGCCGACGTCACCGACGCGACCGACAAAACCAAGGTGCTCGCGAAGAAGGGCGAACAACTGGCGAGTTTCGCGCAGTTGCGCGACGACGGCAGCACCGCGAGCGGTTGCTGGATCTTCTGCGGCTCGTGGACCCAGGCGGGCAACCAGATGGGCCGGCGCGACAACTCCGATCCGACCGGCATCGGCAACACGCTCAACTGGGCATGGGCCTGGCCTGCGAACCGGCGGATTCTGTACAACCGCGCGTCCTGCGACGTCAGCGGCAAGCCGTTCGATCCGAAGCGCAAGCTGATCGCGTGGAACGGCAAGACGTGGTCGGGAGCGGATATTCCCGACTTCAAGGTGGACGAACCGCCCGAAAACGGCATGAATCCGTTCATCATGAACCCGGAGGGCGTGGCGCGCTTCTTCTCGCGTGACGGTCTGGTGGAAGGGCCATTCCCCGAGCACTACGAACCGTTCGAGACGCCGCTCGGCTACAACCCGCTGCATCCGGACAACAAGCTGGTGGTCAGCAGTCCGGCGGCACGCGTGTTCCCCGACGACAAGGCAGCGTTCGGCACGCACGAGAATTTCCCGCATACCGCGACCACGTATCGTCTGACCGAACATTTCCACTACTGGACCAAGCACGCGCGCCTGAACGCGATCGTGCAGCCGCAACAGTTCGTGGAGATCGGCGAGGATCTGGCGAAGGAGGTGGGCGTGGTGGCCGGGGATCGCGTGAAGGTGTCGTCCAATCGCGGGCACATCATTGCCGTGGCGCTCGTTACCAAGCGGATCAAGCCGCTAATGATCGAAGGAAAGAAAGTCCAGACCGTTGGCCTGCCGTTGCATTGGGGCTTCAAGGGACTCACGAAGCCGGGCTATCTCGTCAATACGCTGACGCCCTCCGTGGGCGATGGGAATTCGCAAACACCGGAATTCAAGTCGTTCCTCGTCAAGGTCGAAAAGGCATAAGGAAAAGAGATGGCACTGCAATCACTGGACATCAAACGCCTCTCGGCCACGACCTTGCCTGAACCGCAAGTGCGTGAGCCGGTCACGGGCACGGTCGCCAAGCTCATCGACGTGTCGAAGTGCATTGGCTGCAAGGCGTGTCAGACCGCCTGCATGGAGTGGAACGATCTGCGCGACGAAGTCGGTACGACGACCGGCATCTACGACAACCCGCGCGATCTGAGCGAGCATTCGTGGACCGTCATGCGGTTCTCGGAATACGAGAACACCGAAGGCGATCTCGAGTGGCTGATCCGCAAGGACGGCTGCATGCACTGCGAGGATCCGGGCTGTCTGAAGGCCTGCCCGTCGCCGGGCGCGATCGTGCAGTACACGAACGGCATCGTGGATTTCCACGAGGAAAACTGCATTGGCTGCGGCTATTGCGTAACCGGTTGCCCGTTCAACGTGCCGCGCATTTCGAAAAAGGACAACCGCGCGTACAAGTGCACGCTGTGCTCGGACCGCGTGGCGGTCGGCCAGGAGCCGGCTTGCGTGAAGACGTGCCCGACCGGCGCGATCATGTTCGGCACCAAGGAGGACATGAAGCAGCAGGCCGCCGACCGGGTGGAAGATCTGAAGGAACGCGGGTTCCAGAATGCCGGTTTGTACGATCCTGCCGGGGTGGGCGGCACGCACGTCATGTACGTGCTGCATCACGCCGACAAAGCGAACCTGTATCACGGTTTGCCGCAGAATCCGAAGATCAGCGCGATGGTCGGGCTGTGGAAAGGACTGGCCAAGCCGCTGGCGCTCGCGGGTATCGCGTTCGCGGCGGTGGCCGGGTTCTTCCACTACACGCGTGTGGGTCCGAACGAGGTGAGCGAGGCGGAAGAAGCCGAAGCCCAGCACGAAGCCGACGAAGCACGCCGTTCGCGGGAGGCATCCAATGAAGCACCCTGAGCATACCGAGTTGAAGGACGTGAGGGGCAACAGCCTGATCGTGCGCTACACGCCCAATGAGCGTACGAATCACTGGATCACCGCCATCACGTTCGTGCTGCTGGCGCTCTCCGGCCTCGCCATGTTTCATCCGGCCATGTCGTGGCTCTACGCGATCTTCGGCGGCGGGCAATGGACGCGGATTCTGCATCCGTTCGTGGGCTGCGTGATGTTTCTCTCGTTCCTGATTCTTGCGTTGCGCTTCTGGCACCACAACTATCTGGACAAGGCCGACATTCAGTGGATGAGGCAGATCGACGACGTGCTCAACAATCGCGAGGAAAAGCTCCCCGCGATCGGCAAGTACAACGCCGGTCAAAAGCTGCTATTTTTCACGATGGTGATCTGCCTGCTGCTGTTGCTGGCGAGCGGCATCGTGATCTGGCGGCGCTACTTCTCGTTCTATTTTCCGATCGAGATTATCCGGCTCGCGGCTGTGGTGCATGCCGCGGCGGCGTTCGTGCTGATCGTCGGCATCGTCGTGCATATTTATGCAGCGTTGTGGATCAAGGGATCGATCGGCGCCATGACGCGCGGCACCGTGACCTACGGGTGGGCGAGAAAGCATCATCCGAACTGGTTCAAGGAAATCATCGGTAAATAGCGGGCCACGCCCAGGCAACCCAGGCAGCGCGATGCAAAGCGTGCTGCACCCGAGCCGCCGCCCTTGTTCGATGAAGGGCGGCGGCTTTTCAGTTTTCAGAGGTCGATACTGTGGTTCAACGTATTCTCGAAGCCGGCGATATCGAGTCGCTCGACCATTCGGCGATTCCGCGCATCCGCACACCGGAGCGGCTCGCGGTGTTTTCGGCGCGCGCTGCGCGCCTGCGCCAGCTCGCGGCGCTTCACAATCCGATCGCCGGTTATTTGCGCCTGATGGCGGTGCTCGCCGACGCGCAGCAAGCCGTGATGGCGAACTTCAAGGCACAGCCGCCGAGCCCCGAATTGATCGCGAGCGCGCAGCAACACTCCATGCCGCTGATTCCGGCGCTTTCCGGCGTGCGTGATCCGGCATGGCGCGACGTGCTGCGCCAACTGCTCGACAAGGTGGCGGTAGCGGGGCCGCTCACGCCGCCGCTCGAAGCGCTGATCGCCCGCCTGCGCACGCTTGACACCGCCGCGCTCGAATTCCAGGCCGACGCGATCTTCGCGCAGCGCTTCGAAGAGGTCGATCCGGCGAGCGCGCCGTTCATCGTCGCCGCGTTGCAAGTCGTGTGGACCGACCTTGCCGCCGATATCGACAAGCGCGAGGTGCCATACATCGAAACCCTCGGTTTGTGCCCCGTGTGCGGATCGCATCCGGTGGCCAGCATCGTGCGCGTGGGCGGAGCGTATGATAACTACCGCTACCTGCAATGCGGGCTGTGCTCGACTGAATGGCACATGGTTCGCGCGAAGTGCTCGAACTGCGACTCGACCAAGGGCATTGCCTATCACACGGTCGGCTCGCCCGATGCCGACGAAGCCACGCGCGAAACCGAATCGAAGAATGCCGCGCTGAAGGCCGAATCGTGCGACGAATGCCATACTTACCGCAAGATCGGCATTCAGTCGAAGGACTACGATTTCGAACCGTTCGCGGACGATCTCGCCAGTCTCACGCTGGATCTGCTGATGGGCGCGGAAGGTTACCGGCGGGCGTCGCCGCATCCGTGGCTGTGGCCCGAACAGGCCGACAGTGCGGCGGAGTCTTCTGGCGAGTCCGACTAGCAGCAACTGGACACGACTAGACTAGAAAAGGGATTGCCTCGTGAGCGATGTAAGCGGCTCTGAATTGCGGGCGCTGATGGCGCGCGTGCCGTCGGTGGAAAAGGTGATGGCGTCGGCCGAGTTCGCGGCGCTGATCGGCGAGTACGGCCGCACGCAGGTGTTGGGCGCGGTGCGTGAGGCGCTCGACAACTGGCGCGCGAGCGCGCAGTCGGGCGCTGCATCCGTGAGCGCGCTCGACACCGCGCAACTGAAGGGCGCGGTCGAAGCCGCGCTGCGCCAACGCAACCAGTCGCGCTTGCGTAGCGTTTTCAATCTGACCGGCACCGTGCTGCATACCAACCTCGGCCGTGCATTGCTGCCGGACGAGGCCGTGCAGGCCGTCGTGAAGGCACTGACGCAACCCGCCAACCTCGAATTCGACCTCGACACCGGCAAGCGTGGCGATCGCGACGATCTGATCGACGAACTCATCTGCGAATTGACGGGAGCCGAAGCGGCTACCGTGGTCAACAACAATGCGGCTGCGGTGCTGCTCACGCTTTCCGCGCTGGCGTCGAAGAAAGAAGTCATCGTGTCGCGTGGCGAGCTGGTGGAAATCGGCGGCGCGTTTCGCATTCCGGACATCATGAGCCGCGCGGGCGCGAGGCTTCGCGAAGTCGGCACCACGAACCGCACGCATCTGAAGGACTATGACGAAGCCATCGGCCCGCAAACCGCGCTGCTGATGAAAGTCCACGCGAGCAACTACGCGATCAACGGCTTCACCAAAGAAGTCGGTCTGGATGAAATCGCGCCACTCGCCCATGCACGCGGTCTTGCGGTTGCCGTGGACCTCGGCAGCGGCACGCTCGTCGATCTGGGCCAATGGGGTTTGCCGCGCGAAACGACCGTGCGTGAAACCATCAAAGCCGGCGCCGACCTCGTCACCTTCAGTGGCGACAAGTTGCTGGGTGGACCGCAAGCCGGGTTGATCGTCGGGCGGCGCGATCTGATCGCGAAGATCAAGAAGCATCCGCTCAAACGCGCGTTGCGTGTCGGCAAACTGACGCTCGCCGCGCTGGAGCCTGTGCTGCAGCTTTATCGCACGCCGGAGAAGCTCACGCAGCGGCTCACCACGCTGCGCTTGCTCACCCGTCCCGCCGACGAGATCCGGCTCGCTGCGCAGCGCGTACAGCCCGCCTTGCAGCAGGCGCTCGGCGAACGCTATGCGGTGGCGGCAGAGCCCATGTTCAGTCAGATCGGCAGTGGCGCTTTGCCTGTCGATGTGCTGCCGAGCTTCGGGCTCGTCGTCAGAATGGCGGACGGCAAGCGAGGTGGCCGTCAATTGCTCGCGCTCGAAAAGCTGCTGCGCGAGATGGCGCGGCCTGTCATCGGCCGTATCGCCGACGACGCGCTGCGTCTCGATCTACGCTGTCTCGAAGCCGCCGATGAAGCGCAACTGATCGAGCAACTGAAAGGCGCGCACGCATGATCGTCGGTACGGCGGGACATATCGACCACGGTAAAACGAGCCTGGTGAAAGCGCTGTCGGGCGTCGATACGGATCGTCTCAAGGAAGAAAAAGCGCGCGGTATTTCGATCGAATTGGGTTATGCGTACGTGCCGCTCGACAACGGCGACGTGCTCGGCCTGATCGATGTGCCCGGCCACGAAAAGCTCGTGCATACCATGACCGCTGGTGCGAGCGGTATCGATTTCGCGCTGCTCGTGATTGCCGCCGACGACGGCGTGATGCCGCAAACCCGCGAGCATCTGGCCATTATCGAGTTGCTCGGCATTCAGCGCGGCGCCGTCGCGCTGACCAAAGTGGACCGGGTCGACGCGCAGCGTTTGCGGGAAGTGCACGACGAAGTGAGCGCGTTTCTGAGCGGCAGTGTGCTCGAGGACGCGCCCGTGTTCGACACCTGCGCGACGCATTCCGATGATCCCGGGGTGGCTGCGCTGAAGGCGCATTTGTTCGCGGCGGCCACGGCATGGCGCATGAAGCGCGATGACGGGTTGTTCCGTCTCGCGGTCGATCGTGTCTTCACACTCGCGGGCCAAGGCACGATCGTGACCGGCACGGTGGTATCGGGGAGCGTGGCGGTCGGCGATACGATGCTGCTCGCGCCGAAGAATCAACCGGTGCGCGTGCGCAGCATTCACGCGCAGAATCGTGCGGCGCAGAAGGGGCGAGCCGGCGAGCGCTGCGCGTTGAACCTCGCGGGCATCGAGAAGAGTGCGATTGATCGTGGTGACTGGATCGTCGACCCGCGCCTCTCGCAGGCGTCGGAGCGGGTCGACGTCATGCTGACGCTGCTCGCCGATGCATCGGTCACGCTGGAGCATTGGGCGCCGCTGCATGTGCATCTGGGCACGCAGCATCAGGTTGCGCATGTTGCGTTGCTCGATGGGGAGACACTCGGCGCCGGTCAGCGTGCCCGCGTTCAACTGGTGTTCGAGCGTCCGGTCTGTGCGCTGCCCGGCGATCGCTTCGTAGTGCGCAACGCGCAGGCCGATCGCACGATTGGCGGCGGCCATGTGCTCGATCCGTTCGCGCCGTCGCGCAAGCGTCGTTCAGTTGAACGGCTCGCGTGGCTCGACGCGCTTCAGATCATGCTCGATACCGGCAAGCTGGACGCCATCTTCGCAAGAGCGCCGCATGGTTTGTCGCGCTCGCTGCTGGAACGCTTGACGGGTATGCCGGCTGCTGCGCTTTCGTTGCCGCCCGATACGCACGTGGTCGATATGCCTGGCGAGGACGCATTGCTGGTCGCTGATACGCCTTGGCAAACGCTCAACACACGATTGACGACCACGCTCGCCGAGTACCATGAACGCTCGCCGGACGAATTGGGCCCGGATGTCTCGCGCTTGCGGCGGATCGCGGCGCCGTTGGTGGACGATGCGTTGTGGCGCGCGCTCGTCGACGATGCCGCCATGCGTGGTGAGATTGTCAAACGCGGGCCCTGGCTGCATTTGCCAGGCCACACAGTGACGCTCGACGACGCCGATCGCGCGCTCGCGGCGGCGCTGCTGCCCGCGGTGAAAGCGGGACGGTTCGATCCGCCGTGGGTGCGTGATCTGGCGAATGCGAACGGTGTAGGTGAAGAGCGCGTGCGTCAATTGATGCGCAAGCTCGCGCGACAAGGCGAGCTGTTTCAGGTCGTGCGTGATCTGTTTTATCACCAGGAGGTGATAAGGGAACTGGCTTCGATTGCGGCCACCGAGGCGCAAAAGAATGCCGGTACGGTTGCAGCCGCACCGTTTCGCGATGTGACGGGACTGGGGCGCAAACGGGCTATTCAGCTTTTGGAATTCTTTGATCGGGTTGGGTATACTCGCTTCCACCGTGGGCTGCATCTGATGCGCGCGGATAGTCGCTGGCTCGATCTGCTTTGATCGGCTTTCGTCGATTTTGATCGGCGACGTGTAGTTCAATCACCGTAGGAAGGCATTCGTATCCGGTGGTGCGGCTGGGCTTCAAACCCAGTTGAGGGCGTCAGACGCTCTCAGGTCGGTTCGACTCCGGCTGCCTTCCGCCCGGCAAGGTTTCCCGGGCAATCCAATATCTTCCGCAGACATCCTCCAAGGGCGCTATCAAGTTGGCGGGGTGTTCGCATAACATGACGGGATGACGAAAACGAAATCGCTTTACCACGGCCACCGGTTCCCGGCGTCGGTCATCAGCCATGCGGTGCGTTGGTACTTTCGGTTCCAGCTCAGCCTGCGCGACATCGAGGAGTTACTGTTCGAGCGCGGCGTAACGGTCGGCTACGAGACGATTCGCCGCTGGTGCGACAAGTTCGGCACAGGCTTTGCCCATCGGGCGACAGCGGCGCGTCGCAAGCCGGGTAGTACGTGGCATCTCGACGAGATGTTCATCTCCCTGCGTGGCGAACCGTACCTGCTGTGGCGTGCAGTCGACGAGCACGGCGTCGAACCCGACATCTTGCTGCAATAGCGACGCGACAAGACCGCCGCCAAACGTTTCTTCAAGCGTGTGCTGCGCTCCAACCCGGTGCCACGCAAGATCGTCACCGATCAGCTGCGCAGCTATCCGGCCGCGAAAGCCGATATCCCGGAGCTGGCCAACGTGAAGCACGTCTTCGTCAAGGCTGCGGCCCGTGTCAACAACCGTGCTGAGAACAGCCACCAACCCACGCGGGAGCGCGAGCGGCGCATGCGCGGCTTTCGCGATCCGAAGCGCACGCAGGTCTTCCTGTCGAGCTTCGGTCCGATCCGACAGCACTTCGCACTGAAACGACATCTGTTGCGCGCTGCTCTCTATCGCAAACACCTCGCGGCGCGGTTCGCCTCATGGCGCGAATTTACCAATGTCACCCAAACTCCGTTGAATGCTTTCTGAGCAACAGTGCATTATGCATTTTCGTCGACGAAGTCCCGCAAGTTGACAGTGCCCTACGTCCGGATATCCGCGACCTCGTGTGCGTGATTGCGGTTCATTGCTCGGGCGTGCAGCCCCAACTAAATTGGATGCGTGGCTTCCTGGTGCGATTTAACCGGTGATAATTCCGTTTCCGACGCCCGTCATCCAATGGTCGCGCAACAGATCTTGCAGTAGGGGTACGGTCTGATTAAGTAACGGCCCTCGCGGACGCTGCGCGGACGTTGCGATCCATAGCGTGGTTTCTAAAGTGGGTTGCCGGATGGGTCGCACGTGAAAATCGTTCTCGTGTCCGCTTGAGCGCACCGCTTTCAACGACAGTATTGCGTGCACCCCCTCATCGCGTACGAGCGTCAGAATTGCCGGAATGCTTTCGATTTCGAGCGCGATGCGTGGCTTCAGCGACGCCTGAGCCATCGTCGCTTCTAGCAGCATACGAATGGAATGAGGCCGGCTCGGCATAACGAGATTTCGCTCAGCGACTTCTGCCAGACTGATTTCATCATCGACCGACGCGCCGCTTGAAGAAGGAGCGGTTCCGCGGCTAGACACAAGATAAAGCTGCTCGTTGAGCACCGGAGCCAACTCCACGCCCGAAGAAGTGGGGACGGTGTAGACGACGGCGCAATCGGCGCGACCGATTGTCAGCCACTCCAGTACGTAAGTGGACAGCCCCTCAAGCACGCAAAGTGTCGCTTTGGGGAAGCGCACGCGGAAGGCTCTGACTAGCGGAGCCGTAAGCGTGAGGCTCACGCTCGGCGGTAGCGCCACCACGAGCCTTCCCGTCGAGGCGCCTCGGCCTTCCTCCATGTCGAGCGTGGCGCGTTCGATCTGTGCCAGAACACTACGGCCATGCTCAAGAAAACGCTTGCCAGCCTCGGTCAATGTCACGCCCCGACCGTTGCGCTCCAGAAGTGCCTGACGGAACTCCACCTCCAATGCGCGCACCTGGCGGCTGAGCACAGGTTGGGCGACCGAAAGGAAGTTGGAAGCCCGAGTAAAGCTTCCGAGCTCTGCGACATGGACGAAGGATTCAAGTTGTCGAAGCTCCATGACAAATCTCCTGAATTGCATTTTGTGCATATCTAATATACTGGATATGTCATTGCAGAATGGCAGATAATGCAAAATAATGCAAGCAAGCCAACGGTGCCAGGTCGATAGAGTCCATGCAACACGCCATATCCTGTCTGTTCATGCGCGGCGGCACTTCACGCGGTCCATTCTTTAATGCGGCCGATCTTCCGACCGATGTGGTCACGCGTGACCGCATATTGCTCGATGTGATGGGATCGCCTGACCAACGTCAGATCGACGGGCCAGGCGCAGCGAACCCGCTTACCAGTAAGGTTGGAATCGTGAGTCACAGCAGCAGGCCAGGCATAGATCTGCAGGTTCTGTTCGCGCAACTGCAGCCGGATGCAGACACGGTCGACGCGACGCCTGATTGCGGAAACATGCTTGCAACTGTCGTTCCGTTCGCACTGGAAACCGGTATGGCGATGCACTGCGTTATCCCGCGGGTGTGTCATGAAGCGACTGGTGTAGTGGCCTCGGTTACCGTCGCCGCTGCATGCGTGCTCGAAGACAGTGTTGCGCAGGGACTGGCATCAGGTCCACCGGGTGCCATCAAGCGGATCTCGCTCGAACGTCCGTCGGGCGAATCTAGCGTCGAGCTTGAGACCGATCTGGGCAATCCCTAGACAGTCAAGCGTGCGGCGTTATTTCGAACTGCGCGTCTGATTACGCGCTGCGAGGTCATGGTGAGTGAGTCGGTCTTTATGGAAGGAGATGCAGCATGATCATTGATTGCCACGGCCATTACACGACAGCGCCGAGAGCGCTTGAAGATTGGCGTAACCGGCAGATTGCCGCTTTGAACGACCCGGCCCAGCAACCGAGAGTCGCTGATTTGAACATCAGCGACGACGAGCTTCGCGAATCCATCGTCGGCAATCAGTTGAAGAAGATGCAGGAGCGTGGCAGCGACCTGACAATCTTCTCTCCGCGCGCCAGTTTTATGGCGCATCACATCGGTAGCTTCGAGACCAGTTCGACCTGGGCCGCGATCTGCAATGAGCTCTGCTATCGCGTGGCACAACTGTTTCCCGACAACTTTATCGGTGCCGCAATGCTGCCTCAGTCTCCGGGTATCGACCCGAAGAGCTGCATTCCGGAGTTGGAGAGGTGCGTGAAAGAGTACGGCTTCGTTGGCATTAACCTGAACCCGGACCCTTCGGGTGGTCATTGGACTTCGCCACCTCTGTCGGACCGCCACTGGTATCCCATCTACGAGAAGATGGTTGAGTACGGGATCCCGGCGATGGTCCACGTTTCGACCAGTTGCAACGCCTGTTTCCACACAACGGGCGCACATTATCTGAACGCCGATACCACAGCGTTCATGCAATGCCTGACCTCGGACCTGTTCAAGGATTTTCCCGATCTGAAGTTCGTTATCCCACACGGCGGTGGGGCTGTGCCGTATCACTGGGGCCGCTTCCGTGGCCTCGCGCAGGAACTGAAGAAGCCGATGCTTAAGGAGCATCTGCTTAACAACATCTTCTTCGATACGTGCGTATATCACCAGCCTGGCATCGATCTGCTGACCAAGGTGATACCGGTCGACAACATCCTGTTTGCCAGCGAGATGATCGGTGCCGTACGAGGCATCGATCCCGAGTCCGACTTTTACTATGACGACACCAGGCGCTATATCGAGGCCTCGGTCAATTTGTCGCCCGAAGACAGACGCAAGGTCTACGAAGGTAATGCGCGGCGAGTTTACCCGCGTCTCGACGCGACACTGAAACGGAAGGGACTATGAGCACCATGACCGATACCAACCTTGTATGCCAGCTTGGCGTTGTCAGACGCAACATTGTTCGCGCTGACGAGGCTGTCGTGAACAAGCTTTCAGGCTTCGGCGTGGCAACCATTCACGAAGCGATGGGACGCATGGGTTTGATGAAGACCTACATGCGTCCGGTTTATGCCGGTGCATACGCCTGCGGCACCGCTGTGACTGTGCTTCTTCATCCGGGCGACAACTGGATGATGCATGTCGTAGCCGAGCAGATCCGGCCGGGTGACATTGTCGTCGCTGCGGTAACGGCCGACACCACAGACGGTTTCTTTGGCGACTTGCTAGCCACCAGCTTCCGCGCGCGCGGCGCGGTGGGCCTCGTGATCGAAGGCGGATGCCGCGATGTCAAAGACCTCACCGCCATGAAGTTTCCTGTGTTCTCGAAAGCGGTCAGCGCAAAGGGTACGGTCAAGGCGACTATCGGCTCGGTGAACGTCCCTGTTGTGTGTGCTGGCGCTCTGGTTAATCCGGGCGATGTGGTGATTGCCGACGACGACGGTATTGTTGTCGTCCCGATGGAACTCGCACAGAAGGTTGCCGACGCGGCCGCGACGCGCGAGGCCAGTGAAGCGGATAAACGTCAGAAGCTGGCCGCCGGGGTGCTCGGGCTTGATATGTACTCAATGCGTGAGCCGCTGGAACGAGCGGGTCTCAGGTACATCGACTGACGTCGATTGGGCGCTAACCATGCGCAGCATTTTTTTGCATGGGTCGATGGCGGTCCACCAGCGCTAAGGATCATGCAGAAGTGAATCTGAAAAATAACCCCGAAATGGCGCGAGAAAGAAGATGAGCGAGCGTTTCCCCAAGACACCTGGTTGGCTGGACTGGCACCAGGCCCCCTCCAAACCGCAGTTCCAATTGCCGTCCGGTGCGGTGGATGCCCACTGTCATGTTTTCGGTCCGGGCGGACAGTTCCCCTATGCGCCAGAGCGCAAGTACACCCCCTGTGATGCCGGCAAGGAGCAACTGTTCGCGCTTCGCGATCACCTGGGTTTTGAGCGCAATGTGATCGTGCAGGCCACGTGTCACGGTGCGGACAACCGTGCATTGGTCGATGCCTGCGTGAATTCTGGCGGTAGGGCGCGCGGCGTTGCAACTGTCAAACGCGATGTGAGCGACCAGGAACTGCACGAGTTGCATGCCGCCGGCATACGCGGAGTGCGATTCAATTTTGTCAAGCGACTGGTCGACTTCACGCCCAAGGATGAACTGATGGAGATCGCGCATCGCATCGCCAAACTGGGCTGGCACATTGTTGTCTATTTCGAGGCTGTAGATTTACCCGAGCTGTGGGACTTCTTCAGTGGTTTGCCAACGGACCTGGTCGTTGATCATATGGGGCGCCCCGACGTTTCCAAACCCGTAGACGGTAAAGAGTTCGAGTTGTTCGTGAGGTTCATGCATGAGCATCCCAATGTATGGTCGAAGGTAACCTGTCCGGAGCGGCTGTCTGTGTCCGGGAAGCCAGCGCTGGATGGTGAACAGGCCGCCTATGACGACGTGGTGCCATTCGCCCGGCGGCTGGCTGAAACGTTCCCTGATAGGGTGCTCTGGGGCACCGACTGGCCGCATCCTAATCTGAAGAGCCATATGCCCGACGATGGTTTGCTCGTGGAGTTCATCCCCCGAATCGCTACTACGCCGGAACTCCAGCGCAAGCTGCTTGTGGACAACCCTTTGCGACTGTACTGGGGGGAATGATGAACACACCAACCGGGCGCGACTATCGCCAGATTCCCGGCACCTATGTATTCGATGGGGAGCATTGCCGCAAAGGATACGCGTTGAACATGTTCTGCAAATCGCTAGACCTGGAGAGCAATCGCATAGCCTTTCGGGCCGATTCCACCATGTATCTCGACAAATTCGAACTGAGCGTCGAGCAACGCCGCGCGGTACTCGATCGCGACTGGATCGCGATGCTGCGCCTGGGCGGCAACATCTACTACACCTTCAAGCTCGCGATTTTCGACGGTTTGACAATGCAGCATGTGGGCGCCGCCATGTCGGCCGAAAGGATGTCCGTGGACGAGTTCCGCGCAATGATGATCTCCGGTGGCCGTCCGATCAAGGGCAACCGCAACGTGGAGGAGTGGTCCCATGGCTAAATTCGTTGGAGGTGTCGGCACCTCACATGTGCCGTCGATCGGCGCAGCCATCGATCACGGAAAAACTCAGGAACCTTACTGGAAGCCTTTATTTGATGGGGTGAAGGCGGCACGCGACTGGATCGACGAGGTCAAGCCCGACGTGGTCATCGTTATCTATAACGATCACGCGTCGCGATTCGGGCTCGATATGACACCCACGTTTGCAATAGGCCTGGCGGACCAGTTTGCGCCGCACGACGAAGGGTACGGGCCTCGACCTGTACCAGCGTGCCTGGGCGACCCTGCGTTGGCGTGGCACCTGACCGAATCGCTGATATTGAACGCCGAATTCGATTTGACGATGGTCGGTGAGATGTCGGTAGATCACGGTCTCACTGTGCCGCTGTCGCTGCTATTTGGTCAGCCAGATCAATGGCCCTGCCGTGTGATCCCCTTGTGTGTCAACGTAATCCAGTACCCTCAACCATCCGCCTTGCGCTGCTTCAAGCTCGGACAGGCGCTCAGACGCGCGATCGATTCGTATGGTCCCGACATCAAGGTCGCGGTACTTGGGACCGGTGGCATGTCGCATCAACTGCAAGGGGAGCGTGCCGGACTGATCAACGCCCCCTACGACAACCAATGGCTCGACAACATGGTCAGCGATCCGCTATCGCTGACGAAGATCGGCCATACCGAACTGTTGCGCGAGGCGGGGTCTGAGGGTCTTGAGATCATCATGTGGCTCATCATGCGCGGCGCGATGAATGAAACAGTTCGTCAGGTTCATCGTTTCTATCACGTACCTGCGTCGAATACGGCCTATGGTCTGCTGGTGCTGGAGGACGCGTGACAAGGCCGATCAAGGTCGCTGTGGCCGGTGCCGGCG
The DNA here is from genome assembly GCF_900104795.1 of Burkholderia sp. WP9. Lineage (NCBI taxonomy): Bacteria > Pseudomonadati > Pseudomonadota > Betaproteobacteria > Burkholderiales > Burkholderiaceae > Burkholderia > Burkholderia sp. WP9. The sequence goes on along the minus strand of NZ_FNTG01000002.1, from coordinate 1,344,194 downwards.
CGTTCGGCATTCAACATCTGGACGCGATCTCAAGCTTGGGCGGGGCGGATGTGGTGTCGCTCGTGGGTAGGGACCTGCAAAAGACCGGTGACATTGCCCGCCGCTACGGCATCGCGCAGGTCAGCGTCGAGCTGGACGACATACTGACTCGGCCTGAGATAGAGGCAGTAATTCTATGTACGCCGACGCCGTTGCACGCACAGCAGGCAATCGCTTGCCTGAAGGCTGGGAAGCATGTGCAAGTCGAGATCCCTCTGGCAGACTCCCTCGTTGACGCTGAAGCGGTTGCCCTGTGGCAGCGACGCACAGGCCTGATTGCAATGTGCGGGCATACGCGACGTTTCAATGCTGGGCACCAGTGGCTGCGCGAACGCATACTGACTGGGGAATTCTCGTTGCGTCAGCTCGATGTGCAGACGCATTTTTTGCGCCGCTTCAACACGAATGCCCTGGGCCAGCCGAGAAGTTGGACTGATCATCTGTTGTGGCACCACGCGGCTCATACAGTGGACCTGTTTCAGTATCAGACCGGTGAAGAGGTGATTGCCGCCAATGTGCTGCAGGGGCCAATCCATCCAACGCTGGGCATTGCACTAGATATGTCAATCCAGCTCAAGAATCGCGGTGGCGCATTGTGCACTTTATCGCTGAGCTTCAACAACGACGGGCCGTTGGGATCGACATTTCGATATATTGGCGACGGCTTGACCTACATCGCCCGCTATGACGAGTTGACCAACGGCACGGGTGAAAGCCTTGCCCTCGATCTGCCCGAGCCGGCATTGAGCGGGGTAGCGCGGCAAGATCGGGAATTCTTCGTCGCGATTCGCGAGGGCCGCGAGCCGAACGCCAGCGTGGCAAGTGTGCTTCCCTGTTATCAGGTATTGGATCAGCTCGCCCGACAACTGGACTGAATTCTCGGCGCGTTGATCGCACTTGATGCGGCAAGTTAGCTCATTTGACGGCGCTGGCATAGGAGTTATGCAAATTAAAGGAGTTGCCGGCCGATGTCATTCGAATACTCTAAAGCATAGCTAATCTACATAATGTTTAGTATGACGTAATTATATGGCGTGTCCGACTGTCTAGTTCGAACACGCTGCGCAACTTCTTTGCCGTGCCGGTTGTGTGGTTTGCACGTAGGTGACTCCGACTCCACGATCGCGAGTCCCGAAAAATATAAAAATATTCTTCTAAAGGATTGGAGACATGAAAAAAGTTATGACCGCGGCCGTACTTACGTCTGCGCTCCTGGTGTCCGTTCATGTACGTGCACAGGGGAGCGTGACGCTTTATGGAATTATCGACACAGGTGTGGATTGGGAGAACAACGTGGCCCGGGCGCCCGGTCAAAAAAGCGCGTCCGGTTCAGCTATACGGATGACCTCGTTATCCGCTTCGCTTCCGTCACGATGGGGATTGCGCGGCAAGGAAGAGCTCGGTGCAGGACTGAGCGCCATTTTCGAGCTGGAAAGTGGTTTTGCACCAAACTCCGGTGCTCTTCAGAACGGTAACCGGCTTTTTGGCCGGTCTGCGTGGGTTGGACTTGAAACACCTTACGGCACGATTCGCGCGGGACGTCAGATCAACATGACGTACATCGCGTTGATGAAATCGACCGTTCTCGGGCCAGCCTTATACTCGCTGGCGGCGCTCGACCCCTACCTGCCCAACAGCCGTTCCGATAACACACTAAGTTACTTCAACGATTTCCATCATTTCGTGGTGGGAGCCACTTACAGCACCGGCCGGGATGCCGCGAGCAGCCCGGGCAGCGCAACGGTGAATGGCGGAGCGGCTTTTAATCCCGGTGCAACGAACTGCCCGGGTAATGTTGCCGGAAGCTCGACCTCATGCCGGCAGATTACAGCGCTGGCCGGGTATTGGGGGCGGGAGTTCGGTCTGCAGTTTGTGTACGATCAGTTGCGCGGTGGACCCGGTTTGTTGCCCGGCAGCGTTTCCTACGATCCGTCGATGCCGCTATTGCTCTCGAATGCTGGCCAGAATACGACGCGATACATGGTTAGCGGCTATTTTCAACTTGGCGACCTTGCATTGCGGGGCGGCGTGATCCATCGCATGACGATCACGGCAACGGACTATCAGACCAACATTTTTTATGGCGGCGCGTCGTACATGATCAGGCCGGATATCGAACTTGACGGTGAGATATCGAGAATTGCCACAACGGATCAGAAGAACGCCAACTACTACGTGATGCGCGCGACGTACCTGCTTTCGAAGCGAACCTCCATCTACACGATGCTCGGGTTCATGCAGAACAATAGCCGCGCGTCCTATTCCGTTGGCGCGGGCTATTCCACGGTGGCGAGCGCAAAACAGACCGGTGTGCTTTTCGGAATTCAGCAACGCTTTTAAAAAGCACCTCCGTCCCCCGCACGGGGGGCTTGGCTACGCAAGCGGTGCCGCGCATTATGCGTCTATTGCTTTCTCGACCTCGGCATGGAATTGGACGAGTTGCTGTCGCACGACGTCGCGTACCAACGATGTACCTTGTCCGATCAGCGGGTCATTCAGCGCACGTGCCGGCGTGGCGACGGATAGACTGCATCGTAGTACCGGTTTGCGGATGCGATGCAGTCGCAACTTTGGATCCCCGATGCACGGGTGCACCCCACTCAACGGGATCACAGCGTTTCCATATCCCTTGCGAACCAGATCGAGGATTGCCGTAAGGTTCTCGATCTCGTGCACAACTTGCGGTTTCAGGCCGAGCGCGGCCATTGCCGTCGCCAATGCCGCGTGCACGGCGTTCGTCGTGCCCGCCGTCACGAGCGGCAGTGTAGCCACGTCTGCGAGTGTCAGCGAACGCGGCAATGCCTTTCCCGCGCCTTGACTCACAGGTCCGGAGACAAGATACAACTCCTCGTCGGCAAGCAGACGCAGTTCGGCGACATCGCTGGGCGGTTGGTTGTAGACCACTGAACAGTCGAGCTTGCCGATACCGACCAGATCAACCAGATTCGCCGACAAGCCGTCAACAGTGCGCAGTGTTACTTCAGGCAATTGTTCGCGGAAGGTGTCGATCAGTGGCACGACGACCGTGCGCGCAAGGCTAGGTGGCAGTCCGAGTACCAGGGTGCCGTGCACCGGCCCAACGCTGCCTCTGACCGCGCGCTCGGCAAGTGCAATCTGACGCAGGATCATGGGGACGTGATCAAGCAGTCGCTGACCTGCCTCGGTCAGGACAAGTCCGCGGCCATTACGCCGGAATAGCTCAGTGCCGAGCTCTGCCTCGAGCTGCGCGACCTGGCGGCTCAGGGCCGCTTGGGTCAAGCCAAGCACGCTGGCTGCCCGTGTCAGGTTGCCAATCTCGGCGATGCGCGAAAAGTGTTGGAGCTGTTTGATTTCCATGTGCCGAGTCCTACTGAATGTGCATATCAGATATGCAGAAAAGGCGATTTTTTTAAGTCAGATATCAATATATCTTAACACTCATTGAGGCCGGGCGAGTTGGCAATGGATTTACAGCGATGGGTCATTTTATGGCGGCGCGGCTGCACTGTTATCAGGATGGGCCTGTTCTGCTCATTTCTGACCTGTCTCGCCGGCACGCTGCTTAACGCGTTACTTGACCGACATTTTGACGTTCTCGGACCGATGGGTTTGATACGGCGGCTGATCGTCGGCTACGCCGGGTCAGCTGCGGTTGTGGTGCTGGCATTCCCGTTTCTGTCTGGAGGTCCGCGTCGGCGGAGGTCTGACGACGCCACGTAGGTGCTGCCGGTTTCAGCCGACTGCGCTGACTTTTTACTTCGATTGCCCTTTGAACAGAACATAGGAGACTTCATGGACACCTCCACACATCCGATTACCATCAAGCCGCGTCCGCGTGGAGCCGATCGTTACCAGTACCTGACGCAGACCAATGCAGGTACGCCGGCTGGCGAACTGCTTCGACGGTACTGGCAGCCAGTGGCATTGATCGATTCATTGCCTGCCGGCGCTGCGCCACAGCCGATCCGCATCATGGGAGAGGATCTGGTGTTATTCCGCGACGACGATGGTCATGTCGGTCTGATCGACCGGAAGTGTGCTCACCGCTGCACCGATCTCGCGCTGGGTCGTATTGAATCTGGTGGTATTCGTTGCCCCTATCATGGCTGGCTATTCGACGTGAATGGCCGCTGTCTGGATCAGCCTGCCGAAGCTTCATTGACCGCCAAAGACCGGATCCGGATGAAATCCTATCCGCTTCATGAGGCGGGCGGTGCGTTTTGGGCGTATATGGGTCCTGGCGAGCCACCGCTTTTTCCGAACTATCCCGCGCTGGCCGGCGGTAGCGAATATCGCTACACGACGCGCTGGTTCGGCGACTGCAACTGGATGCAAGCGAGCGAAGGCAATATTGACCCGGTTCACACTTCTTATCTGCATCAGCTGGAACTTTCTAGTGCTGACATGCAAGCCCGCTGGGGTGTGTTTTCGAATCAGGCCAGACCTGAGCTGGCTGTCGAAGACACCCGCTTTGGGGTGAGGCTGTATACGCTGCGCAAGATCGAAGGTGCCGATCGGTCGTCGATTCGCATTACCAACTTCGTAATGCCTAATGCCTGTGCAGTCGGTGGCTTCGAGGGATACCTGGGCGATGGCGGTGTCACCATGCTGTGGGACGTTCCTATCGACGACGAACATCACTGGCGCTGGGAGTTCATCTTTCATCGCAGCGGCAAACTGGATAAGGCCGCGCTTGAAGAGCAATACGAATCAGAGAAGGCTGAGGGCGATCGTATGCGACGCGCCAAGGACGACCTGTATTCGCAGGATCGCGAATCAATGAAGCGGCAGGCTTACCTGGGCTTGGGTGAATGTTTTTCGGTCCACGACATTGCGATCACCCAGTCGCAAGGCACGATTCACGAACAAAGCGGTGAGCACCTTTCGTCATCGGACATTGCCATCGTGCGCGCGCGCCGCATGCTTGATGAGGCGGCACAGGTCGTTGCCGAAGGGGGCGATCCTCGCGGCGTGATTCGCCACAAGGAAGACAACGATTTCCGGGACATGGTCGTGATAACCGGCGAGATCGGCGCAGGTGAGTCGAAGGAAGCGTATTGCGCTAGTTACACCGAGACCGCGGAGCTGTTCAGGCTGCAGCAAACCACAACGTAACGCAGCGCCGGCGCGTCTCGCTTCGCCGTTTCGGCTGGCGCGACGCGAGCAATCTTTGCCGCAATGACTTCGTCTTTGTGTTACCCGAATCTTCCTGAAGTATCTTGCCATGAATACCATCCCCGTTCGCGTCGTTGCCGCCGAAACCATTGCAGAAGGAATCCGCCTGTTGAAGCTGGCGCCCCAGGACGGATCCATGTTGCCAGCGTGGGAGCCTGGCTCGCACATTGATTTGCATCTCGAACAGGGGATCACCCGACAGTACTCCCTGTGCGGATCGTGCGCCGACACATCGACCTACGAGGTTGCTGTCAAGCGGGAGGCAGAATCGCGCGGTGGGTCGGAGATTGTCCATGAGGTATTGCGCGTTGGCAGTGAACTGACCATCTCGACGCCGCGCAATCACTTCACGACGAGTGCCGAAGCGGGCCACAGCCTGCTCGTGGCCGGCGGGATCGGCATTACACCGATTATCAGCATGGCGCGGCAGTTCCACGATCGGGAACATACGTTCGAGTTGCTTTATTTCACTCGATCCGAAACCCACACCGCATTCCGCGACGAACTGGTCAATGGACCGCTCAACGGCTCGTGCCGGCTGCTGTTCGGCCAGGAGCGCGACGCCGTCGAGGAGACGCTGGACAACGCGCTTCGCAACCGTCGAGACGGTGGGCATCTGTACCTGTGCGGGCCTAAACCGTTCATGGACACGGTTCGCATGGTCGCCGCGCGCCACGGTTGGCCCGACGACGCGGTTCACCTCGAATATTTCGCGGCGGGGGCGTCGTCGGACACCGAGGCTCAAACGTCATTCGACCTGAAACTTGCCCGGTCGGGCAAGACGTTCACGATCCCCACGGACAAGACGATTGTCGATGTGCTCCGTGAGCACGGAACGGAGATTGAGACGTCCTGCGAGCAGGGAGTTTGCGGAACCTGCGTCGTCAAGGTACTGGAAGGACGCCCTGACCATCGCGACTTCTTTCTCACCGCACACGAGCACGCGCAGGGTGATTGCATGGCGGTGTGTGTATCACGTTCGCGTTCAAAGTTGCTGATAGTCGATCTGTAAATCGGGGCCGCCGTTAGGGGTGGAACCTCATAAAAGAATATCTGGAGACAAGGATGTCAAAGCGATTTGGCAGGACCGGCTGTGTGCGCGTGTTAGCTGCAAGTGCCCTCGTAATACTCCCCACGAAATATGCAGTGGCGGTCGACGGTATCGCGCTCAGCGGATCTGGCGTCATGTCCGCCGGTATGGGCGGAACCTCGATCGCGTTTCCCCAGGACAGTACGGCGGCTGCCGACAATCCCGCTGGCATGGGGTTGATCGGGTCACGAACCGACTTCGGCGTACAGCTTCTCGAACCGTTGACTGACTTCGACTACGGCAGCTCATCCAACAGGCTGCATACCGGCAAGGTGTATCCGGTTCCCAGTGGTGGCGCGAATTGGCAGATCACGCCGCGGCTCACGTTGGGCGTGTCGCTGTTCGGGGTTGGCGTGGGCACGAGTTATGGTCGGTCGGCGCTCCCGATTGCAGGTGCGGGGGTGGCTCAATCGAGCTTGCAGACCGCGATCGCTGCACCGACCGTAACGTACAGGATTACAGAACACAATATCATCGGTGTCAGTCTCGCGCTGGCATACGAACGGTTTTCGGCAAACGGTGCAATCGTTCCCACGGACGATGGAACACTCCAACCGCTACCTTCACACGGCGTATCGAACGCTTTTGGCTACGGCGCACGGATTGGTTATATCTGGCAGCCGATACCGGCTTTTACATTTGGCGCGAGTTACGCAAGCCGCATCCGGATGAGCAAGCTGGCCGGCTACGAAAACGACCTGTTGGCGGGCGGCGGCGGCCGAATCGATATCGGCGCCCAATACGGGGCCGGCATTGCATACAAGATCATACCGGGCGTCACGCTTGCGGCGGACTGGTTGCATATGGAGTTCTCCAACACGGTCATTGGCTCCGCGCAGGGATTCGGCTGGCAAGACCAGGACTTCTTCCGCATCGGTGCGGCGTGGGACGTCAATTCACGGTGGACCCTGCGCACGGGTTTCTCGCGTGGCAATCATCCGATTGGACCGTCGGTGGTTGCGCAGAATCTGCTTTCGGCGATGCCGGTCTCAACGGCGGTTTCGGCGGGCGCGACCTATCGGTTCAACAAGAACGATGAAGTTAGCGGAGTGTTCGAATATGGATTTCCTGTCACGGTGACCGGGGACGGCGCCAGTACCGGATTCAGCGAAAAAACTAAAACCGAGGTCGTCGGCGTCAGTTACGGCCACCGCTTCTAGGTCGCATACCCGGGATTCGATGCCGGCGCGACCGGATATCGGGTTCCGTAACGAACGAGCAGCCAACATCAGGAAATTCCATGTCAACTTTTCCGTTTGACTCGAAGTCAGAATTGAGTGGCAACGTGCAGTCCAGGTTCTACATCGATGGGCAGTGGTTGCAACCAGGCTCCAATGCATCCGTCTCGCTCGTCGCGCCTTCCACCGGTCAGGTATTCGCTTCGGTTCCGCTTGCGGATGAAGGAGATGTGGACAAGGCCGTCAATGCCGCGCGCAGGGCATTCGACACGGGGCCTTGGCCACGCATGTCCGGCGCCGAACGGGCTGCCTGCCTGCGAAGGATGTCGGCGGCGCTTGCTTCCCGCATGACGCTGCTGTCGCGTATTTGGACCGCGGAAGTCGGCGCACCGATCTGGTTCGCCGATATGTTCGTGCCCACCGCGACCGCGATGCTTGATTACTACGCCGAATTGGCGTCCACATTCGCTTTCGAGGAAACCCGACCGACGCGCAATGGGGAGGCCAGGATAATTCGACAGCCGGTCGGCGTCTCGGCGCTGATTGCGCCGTGGAACGCGCAGTTGCCCATTCTCTCTTACAAGCTGGGCGCGGCACTGGCTGCTGGATGTACGGTTGTGGTCAAGGCACCGCCTGAAACTCCGTTCGACGCGCTTGTCGTCGCGGAGTGCGCGCACGAGGCGGGCCTTCCCCCGGGCGTGCTCAATGTGATAACCGCTGACGCAGACGGCGGTGCCTATCTGGTGGCCAGGAGGGAAGTCGATAAGGTCAGCTTCACCGGCAGCACCGCGATCGGAAAGGTAATTGCGAAAGCCTGTGCAGACCGGCTGGCGAGGGTGACGCTCGAATTGGGCGGCAAATCCGCCGCCATCGTTCTGGACGATGCGGAACTCAAGCCGACGCTTGCCGCCCTGGCGCCGTTCACCATGCCGTTCTCAGGTCAGATCTGTTTCGCACAGACCCGGATTCTGGTGCCGCGCACTCGAGAGCGGGAGTTCATCGAAGCGTACAGCGCCGTCATAAGCGGTCTCAAAGTGGGAGACCCTTGGGATATGACCACGCAGATCGGCCCGCTTGCGAGCCAGCGTCAGCTCGATCGGGTCATCGGGTACGTCGAAGCGGGGCGCAATGAAGGGGCGCAGATTACGACCGGCGGTCGCAGAAATCCTCAACACGATGCAGGATTCTTCGTCGAGCCCACGGTGTTCGCCGGCGTGACGCCCGACATGACGATTGCCCGGGAAGAAATCTTCGGGCCTGTCGTTTCGATCATGGCATACGACGACATCGACCAGGCGTTGGCACTCGCGAACGACACGGACTTCGGTTTGAGCGGCACGGTATTCACTAGCGACGCTGAGCGCGGCTATGCCGTCGCGCGAGGGATCAGGACCGGCAACGTCTCGGTCAATGGACTGGAAATGGCGCCCAATGTGCCTTTCGGGGGCTTCAAGCAGTCGGGGATCGGCAGGGAGGGCGGTCCCGAAGGCTTGCACGCATTCCTCGAAGACCAGGCGATTTATCTTCCTGCGGGTTTGTCGTCCGATCGGCAGGAGTGACGCGATGGACTATGACTACATCGTGATTGGTGCGGGCAGTGCTGGCTGCGTGACGGCGAACCGACTGGTTCGTGAATGGAAGGCCAAAGTGCTGCTGCTGGAGGCAGGGCCGCCTGCCAACGGCGGATTCAACTGGTCGTTGCAACATCTCCTAAAGGAGGTGCCAAATGGGACGAGCACAGGGTTGGGGTTCGGAACAGACAGGAAGACCAATAATGCAATCGCCCGGCAGGCCAGGTGTCAATCAGCGAGATACAAAGCGAGCGTTCTGGACTTGTGTCGCGCAAGGCATGGAGAGCGAGGCTGCGGCGCGCGCGTGTGGCGTGTCCCAACCTTTGGGGCCAAGATGGTTTCGTGATGCAGGCGGAATGCCGCCGATCGAGCTGACGCCGGGCACTGCGCCTTATCTGTCTTTTTCTGAACGCGAGGAAATTGCGCTGCTACGGGCGCAGGATTGCGGGATCCGTGAGATCGCGCGAAGACTGCAGCGCTCACCTTCGACCATCTCGCGCGAGTTGCGCCGTAATGCTGCAACCCGTAGCGGCACATTGATATACAGGGCGACAGTTGCTCAGTGGAAAGCTGAGCGGGCCGCGGAACGTCCGAAAGCTTCCAGACTGACCAAGAACGATAGATTAAAGAATTATGTGCAGAGTCGATTGGCGGGAGCGGTCACCGATTCAGAAGGCAGGCCGATTGCCGGACCCAACGTACCATGGAAAGGACGACGGCAAGGCCGCCGCGCGGACCGTCGTTGGGGCACCTGCTGGAGTCCCGAACAAATCAGTCGACGATTGGAGGCCGACTATCCAGAAGACCAATCCATGAGAATCTCTCACGAAGCCATCTATCAGGCGCTTTACATTCAGGGCCGTGGCGCTCTGCGCAAGGAGCTTACTGCCTGTTTGCGTACGGGCCGTGCACTTCGTGTGCCTCGAGCCAGGACGCAACAGCGAGGAAAGCATTTCATTACTCCGGAGGTCATGATCAGTGAACGTCCGGCTGAGGCTGATGATCGTGCCGTTCCGGGTCACTGGGAAGGTGACCTGATCATCGGCCTTAATCGATCCGCAGTGGGTACGCTGGTCGAGCGGACTACCCGCTATACAATGTTGCTCCATCTCCCACCTATGGAGGGACATGGCACTGGCGTGCGGGCCAAGAATGGGCCACCCTTGGCGGGTCATGGAGCGGAGGCCGTCCGCAATGCCATAGCTGCGAAGATCGTATTATTGCCTGAGCACTTGTGGCGATCGCTCACATGGGATCAAGGCGCAGAGATGGCCCAGCACGTGCAACTTCGAATCGATACGGGTCTGGAGATCTATTTCTGCGATCCTCAAAGCCCATGGCAACGCGGGACCAACGAGAATACGAATGGTCTGTTGCGTCAATACTTTCCGAAAGGCACCGACATCAGCCGGTACACGCAGCGCGAACTTGATGCCGTCGCAGACGCACTAAATTGCAGACCGCGTAAAAGCCTTGGATGGAAATCACCAGCAGAAGCACTAAGAGATCTACTACTTGCGTCATAAGCATTAGGTGTTGCAACGACCCCTTGAACCTAAGAACAGTGCGCTTATCCGTATGCCGGCGGGAACGTTCAAGATGCTGTTCGACGGTAGCCCGTATATCAAGCGCTACACATCGGCCGGGCAGCCATCGCTGGGTGGCCGGACGGTCTCCATCCCGCAGGGGAACGTTGTCGGCGGCGGCAGTTCCGTGAATGCTATGGCCTACACGCGAGGATCCAGGAGCGATTACGAACGCTGGGTCGCCGCTACGGGCGATTCTGGTTGGTCATGGGATGGCCTGGTCCCGTATTTCCGCAAACAGGAAGGCAATCAGCGACTCGATAACGAAGACCACGGCGCGGACGGCCCGCTAAAGGTGTCGGATCCGTTGTACAAGGTCGACATAGCGGATCGGTTCGTGCGGGCGATGCAGCGCCAGGGCTTGCCGTTTGCGACGGACTTCAACGCTGGAAGCTTGCGCGGGGTCGGCTACATGCAGACGACCATGTACCGGGGGAAAAGATGCAGCGCCGCGGACGCATTTCTCGCTCCTACCATGTCCGATCCGCGTCTGTCGTTGGTCACACAAGCCAACGTTCAGCGCATTCTGTTTGACGGAGACCGCGCGGTCGGCGTCGAGTACACGGCAAGCGGCGCGCTCGTGCGTGCGCGAGCGTCGTCTGAAGTGATTGTTTGCGCCGGTGCGTTCGCGACGCCCAAGCTGCTGATGTTGTCCGGCATCGGTCCTGCCGCGCACCTGCGCGAGCATGGCTTGGGGGTGCGGGTCGATTCGCCGGGTGTGGGCGAACACCTGCAGGATCATAACGTCGCGGTTGTGTCGATGACCACCCGTGGCCAGTACGGCTATTTCGGCGAGGATCGAGGCGTACGCGCACTGTGGAACGGACTGCAATATCTCGCGTTCCGTAACGGACCTATTGCGTCGAACGGGGCGGAAACGATGGCATTCGTCAATCTCAGGGATCCGCATGGGGACCCGGATCTGCAACTCTATTGCGTTGGTGTCATGTGGCCGGATCCGCTGGCGCCAAAGCCGACCTATGGAATGACGCTGATGGCAAATCTCGTGCGGCCACGGTCTCGCGGAACGGTGCGGCTAAGATCGGCGGACCCTGCGGACGATGCACTCGTCAGTCCGAACTGGCTCGACGATGACGAGGACACGAGGCGACTCCTTGAGGCGATCCGGTATCTGAGAACCATTACGGCGCTTGAGCCGTTTGCGTCAATCGTAGGAGAGGAGGTCGGACCGGGGCCCCATTTGCAGTCGGACGATGAACTCTGCGACTACCTCAGGCGGACCACGGATTCAAACTACCATCCTGTGGGTACGTGCAGGATGGGGCGCCCGGGCGACCCCATGTCGGTCTTGACCCCGGATCTTAAGGTAAAGGGTGTCAGCGGGTTGCGTGTGTTCGATGCATCTATGATGCCGTCGATCATCAGTTCCAATACAAACGCGACGGTGATGGCGGTCGCAGACCGTGCGGTCGACATCATGATGACGAGCGCCATAGGCGTATCTGCGACTAGCTCAGGTGTGCATGCGATGCAGTCCGAGTGAAGACATGACGGCACTACAGCGTCTCGCCGCGAGCGATTTTATCGCTACTTCAACCGCGTTTCCTCGGGCGTTTGGGCAAGTACTCTTTGCGCAAACAGGCTGAACATATGATCTTAAACGCACGCCGCCCACTCGTCATGGCGGCCCTTGATGGCCAGGTGGAATACGTGAATGACACGTTCGTGGAATCGCTTGGGTGGTCACGCGACACGGTGGTCAATCTGGCAGCGTCGTCGTTACTCGCAGATATACCTAAGGCTGTCCTGCTGGATATCCAGAAGACAGTGCGAAGCAATCGTCCATGGATTGGCTGTCTGCCTTATCGAACTGTGACTGGAGGGGTCTTCTGGGCGCGCTCAAATATCATGCCCAGCCGTTCCGGCAAGCGGGCAATTGCGCTTATTGAACCTATCGAGCCGGAACAGGCTGCATATGTGGAGTATGCGTACCAGAGGATGGGCGATGTCAATGCAGAGTGGTCGATAAGTGCCGGGAGAATCAACAGGCGAAGATGGTTCGGTTCGACCGCCGGAGTCAGGCGCGTGACCTTACGTTGGAAGATCGCGAGCATTGTTCTTGGGCTATTTCTGGCATCGCTTGCCGCTTGCGCGCTATCGTCAAAGGGCACCCCTTTGGAAATCGTAGGTGTGGTTCTATTTCTGATTTTCTTCATTGCCGGTCTACAGTTGATCAACCTGTTTTACCGGCCTTTGCGGGAAATCACACGGGTGGCTGTAGGTTTGGCCGCCGGACAGTTGGACATGGAGCCTCACGCGCCGGGGGATGACGAGATAGGGGACGTGCTGGCTTTGCTGAATCAGGCCACCCTGAACTTGCGGACTACGGTCGCCGATGTCCGTGATGGCGTAATACAGATGGTGTCAAGAATGGGAACGCTCTCTGGCGGAAATCGGGATTTATCGGCACGGACGGATCAACAGGTCTGCGCTATTCAAGATACTGCTGCCAGTGTTGAGCAGCTCAACGCGACGATTTCCAACAACACGGAGGCGGCCAGGGAGGTCGATCGACTTGCGCGCGAGTCCACGCTTGTGGCGCGCGCAGGTGGCGAGGTAGTTGAGCGAGTGATCGAGATCATGCGCCAGGTTGATACATCGAGCTCAGAGAGCGAGAACATACTGGGGTTGATGGAAGGAATAGCGTTTCAAACCAACATTCTCGCGCTCAATGCCGCGGTCGAAGCGGCTCGCGCGGGGCCTGAGGGCCGCAGCTTCGCGGTGGTCGCCTCCGAGGTGCGGGCCCTGGCTCAACAAAGCGCGGCGGCCGCTAACAAAATTCGTGTCCTTGCCGCCAATAGCCTTGATCTGGCACGGGAGGGGCGCGGCGTGGCGGAGAAAGCAGGCGTCGGAATGCTGGAAACGGAGTCTGCGGTGGCCGTAGTGAGCGACCTGATGCGAGAGATAAACGATGCGTGCTCCGAGCAACGACATGAGATGGTGAAAATCGAACAGGCTATAGCGGCGATTGACCTGGCAACGCAACATAATTCGGCACTCGTTGATGCTGTTGCGTCGATCTCGGAAGAGATGCGCCAGCGAGCCGATGGGGTGGCGCAAGCCGTGTCGCTGTTTGACATTTGAGATAAAGCTATTGAAGACAGGAGGGGCTTCAGAAGACCGACACAATGACAAAGCCGCGCTTCTCTTGCTCGCCATTCTCGTTGCGCTTGTCGGCGCGCGCCGTTGCAACAGGCTGGACTGCAATATATCGACTAAAAGGTAGAGAAATCATGCATGAGCCGATCATCGGCATCTCTTCGATGGCCACGCGCCAAGTGCTGGCTGAACTGATTGAAGAATACGGGCGGCTATCGGGGCGGCGTGTTGCCATCGAGTCAGTTGGTGGCGTCGCCGCTGCCCGACGCGTCCAGGAAGGTGAGCCGTTCGATATCGTCGTGCTCGCGTCCGACGCGATCGACCGGCTCGCCGCAGCCGGCCGGATCGATCCGGCCAGTCACACCGATCTGGTCCGTTCCGGCGTGGCGATTGCTGTAGCATCCGGGTCGCTGAGGCCCGATATTGGCACTGAAGCCGCGCTGCGCGACGCCATTCTGGCCGCGCGTAGTATCGGCTATTCGACAGGTCCTAGCGGCTCACACCTGAGCCGCCTGTTCAGACGTTGGGGTATTGACGAAACCATCGCGTCGCGCATCGTGCAGGCGCCGCCCGGCGTGCCGGTGGGTACGCTCGTCGCGCGCGGGGAAGTCGAGATAGGTTTTCAGCAATTGGGCGAGTTGATGCACTTGCCGGGCATCGACATCATCGGCTCTTTACCCCCTGAAGTGCAGATCATCACTGTGTTTTCTGCCGCCGTGTGCACAGCATCCCGGCAGAAAGATGCGTCGAGGGCGCTGCTCTCATTTCTAGCCTCCCCAGGGACCGCCCCCGCCAAGCGGCGTCACGGCATGGAGCCGGCATGACAGCCGATAACCTTGCCGAACTCGCCTTGCACGCGACCGCGGCGCTCATCATCAGGCAGGTGTCGTAGCTACGCGAGTGCGGAAAGCTTCATTGCGATGGCGTGTCCGCGAATGGACCCGTCCCGTCGGACGGGCAGCTGCCGCCCACTCGGCGTATCGTGAGCCGTCTGTGTGTCGGCCGGGAGTGATGTATCGTTCCTGTCTGTTTGCCCGTACCGGACGCTGAGTGCCCGTGTCAGCTGCTCTAACGAGGCGGGTGGACGCGTTTAAGCGCAGTTGCCCCGATTGCGGCACGTCATGGAGCAACGGGTCGCATGAAACTCGCTACCCACCTCTACGCTGGCCATTGAACGTGCGTTACTCCATCGCCCGGGGGGAGTGTGCAGTCAGTCATGACGGGCGGCCTTCATCATGCCTTACCTGCTATTGGACCGAAGCACATCGGGGCGCGAGGCTTCGGTCTCTTTCTTTTCATCTACACGCAGCAAGCGTCAGAACCGGTGCCTGATGCCCGCGATCAACAGTTCCTGCGTCTCATTCCCGCCATCGACGTACGCGTCCGAAATTACCGCCTGCGCAGGGCCCGCGCCGTTGTTTCCCGACGCATGCCCGTAGCTCATCGTGCCGTAAAGGTCTGTGCGCTTGCTAAGCGCGTAGTCCGCTGCAAGGGTGACCTGCTGATACATGGCGGATGAATCGCCGTGTGACTTTAGCAAGTTATAACCTGTCTCGAACTGTAGAGCCGATGTAGCCTGCCAGACCGCGAATGCAGACGCGTTGTTGTAGCGCTCGGCGGACCGGAAAGTTGAATCGCCGTCTGCTAGATATTCCGCATAACTGTAGTACCCGCCGAGTGTGACAGGGCCCACCACGTAGGTCGCCCCTGCACGGGCGATGCTGATCGCGCTTGCTGTTGCGTATGCATCGTTGACAGGCGAAAGAAAGATACTGTCGGCGCTGCTTGTGCCTCGCGTCGACAGCGCTGCATTGCCGTTGTCGGTGTGAGAATACCCGGCTGCGAGTGTTAACGGCCCCTTGCTATAGCTGATTGCCGCGTTGTATGCCTGCCCGGACCCCACCGAACCGGCAACACCGCCGAACCCGTACATTGCCGCCGCCTGCAGCCCACCCCACGACGGGCTCGTCCATTTGACCGCATTGCTGTTGCGCACCGAACCGTCCGCATTGTCGATGTCGCCGGGCGCGGTGAAGTATTCGAGAAAGTTGTCGCCTTGAACTGCCAGAACGAAGTCTTGCAAAGTATCCTGCTGGCGCCCGATTGTTACCGTCCCGAATTGCCCCGCCAGACCCACATATGCCTTGCGCCCAAACAGCAGTCCGGAATTCATCTTGCCGGTATTGACGTTAAAGCCGTTCTGCAAGTTGAACAGCGCGCTCAGGCCGCCGCCCAGATCTTCGGTGCCCCGCACGCCCCACTGGCTGATGGACATTTGCCCAGACTGTAGCTTGATCTGGTTGTTCGCGCCACCTGTGTTGTGCGTGTATTGAATCGACTCATCGATGATGCCGTAAAGCGTGACGGAGTTTTGCGCAAAAGAAGTATTACATATGCCCGCAGCACACAAGGCCGCTGTCGTTGCTATCCATTTCATTGCTCTACTCTCCCTTAGGTGCATGGTTAAAGAAGTTGGCGGATGGTATACATTGTTCCAATTTTTTCAATGAAGTTCGTATACCTAATTGTTTAGCGTGAATCGAACTCAGCGGACAATAGCGCTGAAGGCCGTTGATAAAAATCTGGTGCCATGCGCCCGCTCGCACAGGCGACATGCTTGCTCCGGCTACCGCAGATGGCGGGTCCGATGTCTGAACAGGCAGATCAGTTAGCTTGCCACATGCTTTCCCTGGTGCGGGTCCAATTCCTTGTAGCGCCGCTCGACACGGCTCGATCAGATGCCGAGCGCGCAACCGTCCTTGCGATGGTCTGATGCGCCGATCAGCGAGCCTGCGTCCCAGTCGATCCGGATTGCTTGCGCGCCCCCGATCGCCCAATGGGGCGCAACAAGTTGGAAGCCGCGGCGAGTGAGTTCGTCGCGCACCGGTGTCGGCAATGTGCTCTCCGCTTCGACAAGATTGGTGCCCGGCCGTGGGAACAGGCGCGGCAGATTCATTGCCGTTTGCATATCGAGGCCGTAGTCCAGCACCTTCGACAGTAGATTTGCGTGCCCCATCGCCTGGTAGTGGCCGCCCATCACACCGAACGTCATCTGCACCTTGCCGTCTCGGGTCACCATGCCGGGGATGATGGTGTGCATCGGTCTCACGTGCGGCGCGATCGCATTCGGGTGTCCTTCTTCAAGCGCAAAACTCTGCCCACGGTTGTGCAGCATCACACCGGTTTCAGGCCCCATGATGCCGCTGCCGAATGGATGGAACAGTGAATTGATGAAGCTTGCGCAATTGCGATCTTTATCGACCACGCAAATGTAGACGGTGTCTTTGTGTTCCGCGGTCTTTGTAGATGGTGTGCCACCCGGTGCATGCTGTGTACCGATGCGTGCGCGCAGCGCCTTTATAGATTCGTCGGACAGCAGTCGATCGACGTCCATTGGTTGGCCGCGGGGGGCGCCCAGCGACGCATCCCGAATCGCGTACGCAATGCGTGTTGCCTCGATTTCGCGCTGTAGGCGGTCGGCGCCGAGCGGATCGTCGTTCGCTTCGAATCCTTCGAGAATCTTCAGAATCAGCAGCGCGATGATGCCTTGCCCATTTGGCGGGCATTCGTGCACGTCGTAGCCCCGAAAGCTGGCCTTGATAGGCTTCACGTATTCGCCGTGGAATTGCGCGAAATCGTCGATCGTATGTAACCCGCCCATGCCGCGCAGGCACGCAACGATGTCCTGCCCGATGTACCCTTCGTAAAACACCCGGGCGCCGGCTTCAGCGATGACCTCCATCGAGCGGGCGAGCAACGGCTGCCGGTGCACGCTCCCCGCGCGCGGCGCCTGACCATCGACCAGCATGAGTTCGCGGCTGGTTTTATCCAGTGACAGAAGTTGCGCCTGATGCGCCCAGTCCGACGCAGCGCGAGGCGCCACCGCATAGCCGTCGCGCGCGAGTCTAATGGCGGATGCAAACAACTGCTTGAGCGGCAACGAGCCGTGATCGCGTGCCAGCGTCGCCCATGCGTCGACCGCCCCGGGAACCGTCACCGCGTGTGGCGAATGCCGGTCGATCGCTGTCACACCCAGCGAGCGCAGCGTGGTTACGCTGGCTGCCGCCGGCGCCCAGCCGGATCCGTTGAAACCGATGATATCGTCCGAACCCCGGCGTGAATAAAGTGCAAAACAATCGCCGCCAATGCCTGTCGAACCAGGTTCGACGACGCACTGTACCGCGCAAGCGGCAATTGCGGCGTCCATCGCATTACCGCCCGCTTCAAGAATCCTGACGGCGGCGAGTGTCGATGCAGGATGCGACGTCGCCGCCATCCCGTCCCTAGACATTACGAGCGAACGTCCAGGTTGTTCAAAGTCTCTCATTTTCAGCTTCCTGTTCAACGGTTTGCCAATGAATTGCGCCAGGCGAGCGTATCGTCAAGCGCCTTTTCAGACGCATCGAACAACTCGTCTATCTGATCGTGTGTGATGATCAGCGGCGGGCAGAAGTTGAACGCGTCGCCAAGAGCACGCGTAATTACGCCATGGGTCAGCGCGCGCGTGCCGGCATAAGCCGCCACGGCTTCGGAAGGCGGGAACGGTTCCCTGGTTTCCTTGTTCGCAACCAGTTCGACGGCGGCAAGCAAGCCCGCGCCGCGTGCCTCGCCAACCAGGGGATGCTTGCCGAGTTCGGCCACTCGTGCCTGAAAGTGCGGTGTAACGCTCCTGACGTGTTCGAGAATGCCATCCTCTTCGTAGATATGCAGCGTTTCCAGGGCAACGGCAGCACACACAGGATGGCCGCTATAAGTAAAACCATGACCGAAAGTACCGATCTTTTTACTTTCCGACACGAGCCCACGGTAGATCTCGTCGCTGACCATCAGTGCGGAAATCGGCAAATAGCCGGAAGAAAGCTGCTTGGCCATGACGATCATGTCGGGGCGCATACCGTACGTTTCTGAGCCGAACATATTGCCTGTACGGCCGAAACCGCAGATCACCTCGTCTGCAACAAGCAAGATGTCGTATCGTTTCAACACCGTCTGGATCTTTTCCATATAAGTGGCAGGGGGAACAATTACTCCACCGGACGCCATGATCGGTTCTGCAAAGAACGCGGCAATCGTGTCGGCGCCTTCATTCAGGATCAGCTTCTCGAGCGAGTCGGCACAGCGTGTCGCGAACTGTTCTTCCGACTCGCCAGGTTTCCCATAGCGGTAGTAGTGCGGGCAATCCGTGTGCAGGATGCGATCGATCGGCAAGTCGAAATCGCGATGGTTGTTCTGCAAACCCGTCAAGCTAGCCGACGCGATCGTCACACCATGATAGGCACGTGTACGCGATATGATCTTTTTCTTGTTTGGTCGCCCGAGCGCATTGTTGTAATACCAGATTAGCTTGACTGCGGTGTCGTTGGCTTCGGAGCCGGAGTTCGCAAAGAACACTTTCGACATCGGTACAGGCGCCATCGCGATCAGTTTTTCCGCCAGCAAAATGGCCGGTTCCGACGACTTGTGCCCGAACGAATGATAGAACGGCAATTTTCTCATCTGCCGGTCCGCCGCATCAGCGAGTCTCGATTCGCTAAAGCCGAGAGACGCGCAGAAAAGGCCGCCTAGTCCTTCGATATAGCGCTTTCCTCCCGTGTCGTACACGTAGACGCCTTCACCGCGGTCGATCACCATCGGCCCGACTTCCTGATGCAGGCTCAGATTCGTATAGGGATGAAGATAGTGATTGATATCGTTTTGTTTCAGATTTTGCATTGGAACCGTCCTTGAATCGTTCTTTACATGACTGCGCGCTCGATTGTCTGGTGCTATGTTCGGCGCAATCGATTTACTTCATTGCCCCGCACAAGAACTTCTGAAGGCGTTCGCTTCTCGGCGTTGCCAGTACGTCGCGCGGATGCCCCTCTTCTTCGATGACGCCTTGATGCAGAAATACGACGTGGTCCGACACCTCGCGCGCAAATTTCATTTCGTGTGTCACGACGATCATCGTGCGGCCTTCTTCCGCGAGATCACGCATCACTTTCAGTACGTCGCCGACCAGTTCGGGATCGAGTGCCGAAGTCGGCTCGTCGAACAGCAACGCCTCGGGCTCCATGGCGAGCGCACGTGCAATCGCAACGCGCTGTTGCTGCCCGCCGGAAAGATGTGACGGATAGGTGTCCCTGAAGCGGGACATGCCGACCTGCTCGAGGTAACACTCTGCGCGCTCGGCAGCTTCTTTCCGGGTGAGCTTCAGAACGTGCCGTGGCGCTTCGACGACGTTCCCCAGAACAGTCATATGCGCCCATAGATTGAAGTGCTGAAACACCATTGCAAGCTTGGTGCGCATCTTGCGCAGCTGAACCGGGTCCGATATCCGTATCTGGCCGCCCTTGTCGACGCAGGTTTTGACTTCGCTGCCGTTTAGCGTCACGCGTCCCGACGAAGGCAATTCCAGAAAGTTGATACAACGCAGCATCGTGCTCTTGCCCGAGCCGGACGACCCTATCATGCTGACCACGTCTCCGCGCTTCGCGACCAGCGAAACGCCTTTCAGCACTTCGTTATCGCCATATCGTTTATGGAGATTTTCTACAGTTAATGCATTCATATGACGTCGCTTTAGCCTCTGGCAAGTTTGGCAAAATGCAGCGGGCGCAGATGCACGAGATATCTGCGTTCGGCAAGCCGGATCAGGAGCGTAAAAATTGCGGTGAGTCCGAAATAGACGGTGCCCACTGAAACAAATGCTTCGAACGGCGCGTAGTAGTTCGCATAGAAATCCCGGGCCGCCCCGGTCAGATCCACCAGCGTGATTGCGCTAACGAGCGACGTGCCGTGCAGCATCAGGATGATCTCGTTGCTATAGGCCGGAATGAATCGGCGCAACGCCGACGGCAGAAGAATTCGCCGCCATGCGGTAAGCCGGCTCATGCCATAGGCCTGAGCGGCCTCGATCTCTCCATATGGCGTCGCCTTTAACGCACCGGCGAGAATTTCAGTGGTGTACGCACAGGTGTTTGCTGTCAGCGCGATCATTGCGCAACTGAACGGATCGCGAAGCAGCAACAGGACGGGGTTGCCGCGCTGCCATGCATCCTGCACCCATGAAAACTGTCCGAAGCCGTAATAGACGATCATCAGTTGCGCAAGCAGCGGTGTGCCCCGCATGAACCATGTGTACGCCGCCACCGGGCCGCTGAACAGCCGGTTGGGAGAGATCCGCAATACAGCAAGCGGAACCGCCAATAGCAGACCGAGGCCCAATGAGTACACAGTCAACTGCACGGTTACCCACAGGCCGCTTGCATAGGCCGCGAAAAGCGGGGCGAGTTCGTCGTAACTCATCAGTGGAGCCTCCCTTCTCGCACACCGCGGTTCAACTGCAGGCGCGCACGCGCGAGGCAAGCGGTCGAGCCGGAAGTCACCAGCAGATAGACCACGCACGCTGCGAGATAGAAAGTCATCGGTGCCTGGGTCGTGCGGCCCGCCTGGTCCGCAATAAACATGACGTCGTGCAGACCGATCAGCGACGCGATCGCCGTAGTCTTGAGCAACACCAGCCAGTTGTTGACGGCTGCCGGCAGGGCAAGACGCACCATCTGCGGAAACAGAATGCGGCGGAACGCGAGCCAGGCGGAAAAACCGTAAGCGCGCGCGGCCTCCATCTGGCCGCGCGGAACGCCTAGAATCGCGCCACGGAAAGTCTCGGTGTAGTAGGCGCCGAAAATGAAGCCGATCGTGAACACGGCGGTCACGAAGGCGTCAACGTCCGGCGCATGAAAACCGAGCGCAGCGGAAATGCGGTTGAGGACGATCTGGCCGCCATAAAAGACCAGTAGCATCATGACGAACTCCGGCACACCACGAATCAGGGTCGTGTAAGCGGTGGCAAGCGACACCAGCAAACGCGAATTCGACAGCTTCGCCATCGCCCCTGCCATCCCGACGCATACGGCAAACGCGACGGATGAAATCGCGAGCAGGAGCGTGACCTCCGCGCCTCTTATCAACGCGGGCAAATATTGCTGCAGTTCTGACATGGCAAACCCCTCTGGATTTTCCCCAGGCGCTTTGCGTGGCGCCTAGCCGGCGTTCGCGGCATTACCGGCCGCGCGCCTGCATCAGTAGATATCGAAATTGAAGTACTTCTTTTCGATCGACTGATACGTCCCGTTTGCGCGAATCGCTTCGATTGCCTGATTGAGTTGTAATCGGAGATCGTCGTCGGTCTTGCGGATCGGAATGCCGTAGCCTTCGCCAAGCAACGTCTTCTGCTCGGGTGTGGTGCCGGTAATCGGCGCGCCGACGAACATGTAATTGGCGCCTTCAGGTTTCACCAGAAATGCGGAGTAGGCTGCCGTCGCATCCTGCAGAGCGGCGTCAATGCGACCTGAGCGCAGGTCGAGGAACACTTCGTCCTGGGTCGGGTAGCGCACCAGTTGAACGCCGGCCGGCACCCAGTAAGCATTCGCGTATTTGTCCCCCAGCGTGCCACGCTGCACGCCGACGCGCTTGCCCTTTAACTCTGCGGGTGTAGCATCCTTTATCGGGCTATTTTTTCCCACTACCAGCCGGCGCGGCGTGTTGTAGTATTTCTCGGTGAACGAGACTTTCTGCTTGCGCTCGGCGGTAATTGCCACGGATGCGACGATTGCATCTATCTTTTCTGCCTGCAGCGCCGGAATCAGACCGTCCCAGCCGATTTGCACCAGTGTACAATTCGCATGCATCTGCGCGCACAGCGCATGAATCATATCGATGTCAAAGCCAACCGGCGTGCCGTCAGGCTGAATCGAGGAAAACGGCGGATAGGCGCCCTCATAGCCGATGCGAATATCTTTCCACTCTTTCGCGTGGACGTTCATCGCCCCCAATGCAAAAGCCAGGAGCAGCAGGTACTTCTTCGCGCGTCGTTTCATGTCGATACTCTAAAAAGTAACTCGTTAAAAAAATAACTACGGATTGAAAGACGTTAATTGCAATGCGTATATAAATAGTAGAACTTAATGATTTTAATCGCGAGCGGTCAAGGCACGAAAGCATGCTCAATTTTCAGTGGTCATCCAGTCGCGCAATGCGGGCACGGTTGCCTCAATGTGTTCCCGCACGGCCGCTTCGAGGAGCAGCGGGTCTCCGGCCTTTATCGCGGTGACAATAGTCATGTGATCGTCGCGGGAGGTCGTCGGTTTATCGGCAAGTTCCACCCATAACCGCATATGCGGTTCCACCACCGTATGCAGCCCGCCGACCTGCGCAATGAGACGTTGCCGACCAGACAATTGGCAGAGGTACTCATGGAAATTACGGTGTGCGGTGACCCACCGTTGAACGTCCGGTTCAAGGCTTTCCATCACATCGATCAGCCTCGTCAACTCCGCGACGTGTTTCGAGGTGATCTTCGGCAGGGCCATGCGTGCGGCGAGTCCTTCGAGCGCGCCGCGCATGCAGAACACTTCCTCCATCTCGTCCGCATCGAGTCCGCGGACGATTGCGCCTCGATTGGGGCGGATTACCACAAGCCCTTCGCTCGCCAGTCTGCGGAACGCCTCGCGCACCGGCATGCGGCTGGTGTTGATTTCAGCGGCGATGTCTTCGGGAATGAGTCGGTCGCCGGCTCCGTAAGTACCCATACGGATGCGGTAGAGAACGTAGGCGTATGCCTCTTCTTCCGCTGTGGCGGGAAAGCGGGTGTGCAAAGAATGTGCGTCGGTATCCATGTCTAGCGGACGGTAGCGTTGGTAAAGCGGTTTCTGCGCAACTGCGCAAATTTCGCGCAATGGTATCCGCTAACTAACAAGTTGGTTTTGAAACCTATTTGTAATAGTGGATATGTGTATTTACGGATGCAATATAGCCGGTCAAAAAAGATGCCACATAGTTGTTAACCCTGGGATGGTTTCAGCACGTCGGTGTGGCTTGAATGTCCGAATCTTTCCGCGCACTGGCGCAAACGTTGATGACGCCGACGGCAGGCGGGACGGACGACGTCGAGCCTTGCGACGGCGGCATTGCTGGGAAGTCGAAGCCTGTTTTGCCGCGGTACAGATCAGCGTCCGTAACTGGCGCCGTTACAGAGGTTTGCCGGTTGCGTAGCGGGAAGATCTGGACTGTAGAAATCGGACTACACGAGTTGCCAATGAGAGAATTGATGACGATGCCGAACCCGGCGTTGGCCAGAGGTACTGAAATGCTCGCACTATCTGCTGGCGGAGATTCTGGAGTGCGTGCGTTCGTATAGCGCGTATCCGCTGGGTCTGCGTCATCTTGAAGAAATGATGGCCAAAGGCGGTATTGCAGTCGATCATTTGACTGTCCATCGCTGGGCAGCTCAAGCTGCGCCTGTTATTGGACAAAGCGTTTCGCCGTCGTGGACGGCCACTTGGAAAGAGCTGGCGCATGGATAAGATTTGCATCCGCGTCCAAGGCGACTGGAAATATCTCGACCGGGCTGTTTACAAGGGCGGGAACACCATCGACTTCTGTAGCGCGCCCTTCGTGACAAGAATGCAGCGCGGCGTTACTTTGAGAAGTCGATCGAGCAAAATGGCGTGCCCGAGACGGCGACCATCGACAAGGGGGCGAGTCTCGTCGCGCTCGAAGCGATCAACCCTGATCGTAGGACGACTGTTAATATCCGCCAGTCCAAATATCTCAACATCCTCGTCGAGCAGGACCAGCGGGCGATCAAACGGCGCACCCAGCCAAATGCTGGGCTTTACGAATTTTCGCTGTGACTGGATTTTTCTGGCCGACATTGAGGTTATGAGTATGATGGCGAAAAGACATCCGAAACGCGCTCACGGAATCCATCCATCCATTCGTCCGCGGTTGGTCAATTATGCGATCAAAAAATATAAGCAATACTTTGCATATCAATCTCGCTAGTTCACCGATCCTTACCGCGATAAAACCCATCCGACTTTGGGCCAAGGTCCGATTGCGGCCTGATCGATGAGCGCAGCAACTTCATCGGGATGCGATACCGGAGACGCATGGCTGGACTGCAGTGTCACAGTCGTTGCATTCATGCGCTTGGCGAAGAAGGCTTTGGCCACCATCATATCGTTGGCCGAAATCGCATAGTACGACGGCTTTATATCCCAGGCTGCAACAGCGGACGGCGCGCCGAAGGCCGCACCGCTGATCGGCCGCTGCTTCTTGGCTAGTTGCTCGTCTTCTATCGTGGGCACGTCGCCGAAGAAGGCATGCGGGAAGGCCCTACCCAGACGCATCCATATTCGACGGGCGGATAGCGCCGGATTGCTCAAGGGGATAGTGCACGTTCTGATGATCGAAGCTGACGATATCCAACCGGGCGCTGCCTGGTCGGCTTCTCGACTGATTGATCTAGTGGTCATCCGCACGTTGCAAAGCTGGATCCAGCAGGG
The DNA here is from genome assembly GCF_900104795.1 of Burkholderia sp. WP9. NCBI lineage: Bacteria > Pseudomonadati > Pseudomonadota > Betaproteobacteria > Burkholderiales > Burkholderiaceae > Burkholderia > Burkholderia sp. WP9. The sequence continues at coordinate 1,319,126 of NZ_FNTG01000002.1, read as the reverse complement.
CCCCGCGTCCGCATGGTTGGGCGGACTTTCCGATTCGCGCATAGCAAATACGCTGAAGGCAATTCATGAGCGGCCCGTGCAGCGGTGGAGCACAGAGAGCCTCGCGGTCATTGCGGCATGTCTCGCTCCAGCCTTTTCGAGCGCTTTGCCGCGCTGGTCGGCGGAATCGGGCTCAGTATCAGTTACGAATCGGAGGCTGCGTTCAGCCGCGCTTATAAGGCGCTGTTCGGTCACTCGCCTAACCGCCGCTGGATTCGCGTGCGGCGACCACGCGACGCTGCCGTTGCCTGGGAGTTCGTCCGCTACAGCGAGCCGCTAACCGTCAATATGAACGGCCCGTTGCTGCCGGACGAACCTACGCTGATGGCCTGTTGGGCTGGTGCGGTCCACACTCTCAATCATGTCGAGATATCGCTGAACGCTTTCCTCGATTTGCTGTTGACGCTTATCGATCTTGCCGGCGGTGTAGTTCCTGTCGCGGCTGCTCACTGCCTTGAACTTGCTGCCGTCGATGGCCGCCATGTCGCTAGATAGCAGCTTCAGTCCACGACACAGTTCGACGAAACGACGGCATACGTTGCGGATGGCCGGTCCGTTGTCGCGGCGAAAGTCTGAGATCGTCTTGAAGTCTGGCGCCAGACATCCTGTCAGCCACATCAGCTCGACATCGCGCTGACATTCGCGCTCAAGACGCCGGCTGGAAGGTACCCGGTTCAGATACCCGTAGATATAGATCTTGAGCATCACACCTGGGTGGTAGGACGGGCGGCTCGTGATTGCGGGCGTGGTGCCGTTGAAGCCGAGCGTCGTGAGGTCCAGTTCGTCCACGAACACGTCGACGATTCTGACCTGGTTGCCCCGGCTGATGTAGTCATCGACGCATTCGGGAAGCAGTGCGACCTGCTTGCGGTCATCGCCTTCAACGAATCGCTTCATGAGTCACCCGGTCTCAATGAGTTGATTCAGTTTAGGCGATGAGTGCGTTTTCACGCAGGCTCGGACGGCTTTGGCCTCGAGTTCGGTGTGTTCCGCTCGGAGAGTTATCTGGAACCCAACACCGTGATCGAAGCCTGAGGAGTTCAAGCGATTAGCGCATTCCGCGCATAGTGCCCGACATGCGGAACATTATCTGGCGATGCTGGCGAGCATCCATTCGCGGCAGCGCCGCATGGCTAGCTGATCGTGGAAAACCTGCAAACGATGCGTGGCCTTCTGCGATTCGGCGAGCCGCCTGCTAAGCGCGCTCCGCGTCGAGGGTGCGCATTTCCAGGAGCGCGTCGGCCAGTGTTCGCTTGCTCAGCAAGTGCGTCACCGATTCATCCACTTCGTCGGCCAGATTCCCAAAGAATTGTTCGACGTTGCAACTGACGAGGCATCGGTGGGGGATGTCGCTACGAGCGATCCATAGCTTCTTGCCTTCCATCGTCGCCTTATAAATTTCGCCGAGCGTGATTACGGCGGCATCGGCATTTAGGCTGACGCCACCATCTCGACCCATGGTCGAACGAACGAGGCCGGCGCGCATCAACGGCACCAACAATCGCCTGACAAAGGTTGGATTGGAGTCGACCCCCTCGGCTAGTTGAGCCGAGCTTAATCGTTCGACCCCTTCAGCGTGGGCGAATGCCAGGCTGAGCATCATTTGCAAGGCAGTCGGAAAACGGACGTCAATCATGAACAGCCTCAGTCTTCACAAGATATGTATCTATTATTATTGCATATAATACACGATGCGTGTATCGTGTCGGAGGTCTATTTTTTAAGGGGATATTCCGTGTCGGATCAACGTGAAATTCAAGAGGTACTAGCGCGGTACGTTCGGGCAGCCGATCACCGAGACGGAATTGCTATGAGCAACCTCTTCTTGCCTGAAGGCAGGGTCGATATCTTCTACAACAATGCCGGCATACCTGAGCACCTTGGAGAGCTGGTCGGGCGAGAAGCTATCGCTGCCGCAGTCACCACGGTGATGAAGCCGCACCCGCTACGAGGCTGGAGCCATCACACTACTCATGATCCGATCGTAGAGGTACAGGGTGATATCGGGACACTCGACGCACAATTTATCGTGTTCAATATCGTCGGTGCAGAGAAGCCTGAAGGCGGCTGGCCAAAAGGAGTCTATGGCGCGCAGGGGAAGATCACCCCTATCGAGTCGGGCTATTACCGACCAATTTTGAAGAGAGTCGATGGCCGCTGGCTGATGGCAAACCACCGAATTTATCTCGACCTCCCGATGGCTTTTTAAGAGACCGAAATGAAGGGTGTTTTCTATAGCCGCTTCGGCGGATCCGATGTTCTCGAGTATGGTGAGCTGCCAGAGCCGAAGCTGTCGCAGAACGCCGTGCTTGTCCGCATGAAGGCCGCGGCGATCAATCCGGCCGATATCATGCTGCAGGCGGGTTTGGGCGATAGATTCATGGAGACATGGTTTCCAGTCGTACCTGGATGGGATCTCGCTGGCATCGTCGAACGCGTAGGCGCTGGCGTCGTCGAGTTCCGGCCGGGCGACGAGGTCGTCGCTTATACGCATCAGGAAATCCTGCACAACGGTACTTATGCAGAACTTGTAAGCGTTCCAGTGGAGCGACTGTGGCGAAAGCCAAAAAGTGCTTCGTGGGGCGAAGCGGCCGGACTTCCGCTCGCCGGATTGACGGCTTATCGCGCGGTGTTTGATACGCTAAACGTGTCCGATAGGGACAGCGTTCTTGTGCTTGGTGCGTCAGGAGGCGTGGGCTCGCTGGCAACCCAACTGGCGGTGGCGTCCGGTGCCACTGTGTTCGGAGGTGCGTCCACGTCGCACCAAGCCTATGTGAAATCGCTCGGCGCGGAGCCAGTGCAGTACCGAGGTGACATTGCGGATCAGGTTAGACAGCTTGCTCCCGCTGGCGTAACCGCCATCGTGGATTGCGCCGGTCATGGTGGATTGGCAAAGGCTATGGCTGCGGCGACCCCGGGCGCGAGAATCTGCTCAATCGCAGACGGCGGTCCTGGTATAAGAACTGTCTTCGCCCGCCCTGATAAAGAGGTTCTCGGTCGGCTTGTTGATCTGGTCGAAGCCGGATCCCTACGAGTAACAGTTGCGAGTTCCTTTCCCTTGGAGGATGCAGCAAACGCCCAAGACGCGCAGAAGGCAAAGACCTTTGGACCAGGAAAGATCGTGCTCGTTCCCGATATAGCCGAGCGAAATTGAACGTCATCATTGGAAGATCGACATAGTGTTGTGAGAACTGCCGATAAGCCGATCCGGTTTGCGAGTGAATCCACGAAACGTAGCTTTCCTATGGAATGAACTGCGGTAGCCGCGTTGCTATCGCAGCGAAGGTTGGTCTTGCCTACATTTGGCGATTTTCAAACCGAGCATGCTATGGGCCTTGCCGGCGGCGCCGAGAATCAGTCATTTTCGAAAATAAGGGGCGTGACGAGTGTGATTCACACACATCGTTTTCAACTAGAATAAACCGAGAAACCGCGAGATCTCGACTCCATTGCCCTGGGTGCTGATGTACCACGAGAACGGCGTTGCCGCTGTCGTATGCGCGCGGCGTGGCATCTTGATGTCGGACACTTCGCAATGGTTGCCTCGCTACGAGGATGCTGGAAGAGAGGAGATTCCCTGTCACAGTCGCCGCCTCTAAATAGTCCAAAACGAAACGTCGTTGACGCTGATCCGGAGAGGACTCAGCCGCTGCGTGCCGAGCACAGAGGGGCACGGCGCGTCCAGAAATAAGTTGCGGTTTGACCTTGCCCCCGTTTGACGAATCCCATAGCTGGGTGAATTATGCGGCTTCGCCTCTATGAGCCGCGAACCAGTTCTTTTCGAATGTCATGGGGCTGACGTAATCGAGCGTTGAATGTAACCGGCGCGCGTTGTAAAAACCCAGCCAGTCAATCACCTCATCCATTGCTGCCCGCCGGGTGGGGAAGTGTCGTCCGTGCATGCGTGCTACCTTCAGCGAACCCCATAGACTTTCCGTCGGCGAGTTATCCCAACAATTTCCACGTCGGCTCATCGACGAACGCATGCCGTAGGCCTTCAACGCGTCCTGAAACAGGCCGCTGCAATACTGGCTGCCCCTGTCGCTATGCACGATTACGCCGGCGTCAGGGCGACGCCGGAACCACGCCATTCGCAATGCGTCCGTGACCAGTTCAGCCTTCATGTGCGGCTGCATCGACCAGCCCACCACCTGCCTGCTGAACAGGTCGATGATGGCCGCGAGGTAGACCCAGCCTTCGGCTGTCGCCAGGTACGTGATGTCGGTCGTCCAGACCTGGTTCGGTGCGTTAGCGGTGAAGTCGCGCTCCAACAGATTCGGCGCCACCGGCAAATCGTGGTTCGAGTTCGTCGTCGCGATGTACTTGCGCTTGTGGCGGGCTCGAATGCCATGCTGCGCCATCAGTTTGCGAACCCGTTCTTTGCCCACGCGCACGCCTTGCGTGAGCAACTCCTTCCACATGCGAGGCCAGCCGTATTCGCCCTTGACCTGCATGTGAATCGCCTTGACTTGCGCGAGCAGCGCATCGTTGCTTACGCGGCTACGGTGCGGCTTGTCGTGCGCGGTGCGTTGCCGGCGCTGATGATATCCGCTGGGACTGACTTCCAGCACTTCGCATAGGACCGAGACTGGCCAGCGGCGTCGATTGTGCTCGATGAACGCGTACTTCACATCGATTCCTTCGCGAAGTACGCTGCGCACTTTTTTAATATGTCTCGCTCCATCTTCAGGCGCGCTACCTCCGCACGCAGCCGCGCCAGCTCCATCTGTTCCGGGCTCACAGGCTTCGTGCCTGCGCCCGCCAGCTTGCCTTCCCGGTCAGCCTTCACCCAGTTGTACAGCGTCTGTTCAACCACACCCAGTGTCGCCGCCACTGCTGCCATGCTTTGCCCGGCTTTGACCAGTCGTACCGCTTCCAGCTTGAACTCGAGCGTGTACTGTGCCCGCTTTGCCTTGCTTGTCATCGTTCTTCTCCTTGCTTGAGTTTACCTGCTCAGCAAGGGATTCGTTTTTCGGGGGCAAGCTCAGTTCCATGATTGAGGAGAACTGTCCCTCTCGACCGTTCATAAGGTTCGGACCGAGTCCTTGATGAAGCCGTCAGTGCATTCCAGGTGGCCGGCATATCCCAAACTCCATAGCGAACCGTTCACAGGGATCGGGTCCCGATGGACACGAATGAAAACCATGCGAGGCATCTATCAACACACGGCGTCGACTACTGCGCGAGCTTCCACGTATTGGCTGTCTATCCATTCAGAATCGCCCGGATTCGCTACTTTTCTTGATCGTGTCATAGAAAAGACGTGATTTCAGTTACAGCGTATGCAGATTGACAGGGGAGGGGCGTTCCTCGCCGAATCATTACAACGGCGTCTGATGACTGAGTGCATCAAATTCCACACACCCCGCCGCGCTCGTCCCACCTTACTGGCAAGGTCGAGCGTTCACAACTCCATGACCTCAACGAGTTCTGGGCGGCGAATTAAGGAGTGGCAGTTCGATACAACTGGCGCCGCCTACACGGCAAGCTCAGCGGCAAGATGCCCGTCGAGCGCATTGCAGAATGCACGAAATCACACCGCTCGCGCAGCAAGTGCAAAGCGCCTTCGACGCACACAAGGCGCGAATCGGGCGCTGCGAATGGCGACTCGACAGAACTGCTTGATCGAATATCATCAGTGCGAGCTCGCGAGGAAAGCGATCACAAAAGAGTGAGATGATGCCCGTGAATCGCACGTGTAAAAAGAACTGCGCGCAAAGAGCATCCGACAACTACATAGCCAGAATTTCCCTTACCGCGTTGTCGATGAACTTGACATCGACCGCATTGGCCGCGGGCCCACCCGCGAAATGCCCCCATACCGACTCAATGGGCCGCAACTCAGCGTTGCGCATCTTCGAAACTTCATACTCACTATCTTCCGGCGGGAAGTACAGATCCGTGCGCCCGGGTATCACAATAGCCTTGGCAGTGATGCTGCCCAACGCGCGATCGAAGTCTCCCTGGTAAAGAGAATTGGCGGAAATATCGCCGTGCTGCCAACTCCACATCATCGACAGAATATTGTTCGCGTCCTTCTTCAGGAAATCACCCTCCCAGAACTGGGTGATAAAGTCCTCAAGCGAGCCATATCCCATTGCTTCCATGTCGAGCCGTTGACGCAAAAAAGCCTGCGAAAATCCCCATCCGGCGAACACACGCGCCGCAGCCCGCATTCCGCGTGTCGGCGGTGAATCGTAGAAACCGTCCTTGAATTCCGGGTCCAGCAGCAATGGCGCCTTGAGGCCTTCTATAAACACGAAATTGTGCCGCGAGCAGCGCGCGGCCCCGCAGAACGGCAGAATGCGCTCGACCATCTCCGGATACATCGCGGCCCAATGGAACGCCTGCATCGCGCCCATCGACCAGCCGGTGACGAGCTTGAGCGACTCGATGCCAAACTTCTCGGTCACAAGGCGGTGCTGCATCGCGACATTGTCGTAGAGCGTGACATGCGGAAAACGGCCGCGATCATAAGGCGGCGGGTTGTTGCTCGGTGAGCTCGATACGCCGTTGCCGAACATGTTCGGCACAATGATGAAGTACTCCCGCGGGTCGAGACCCATGTGCTCCCCAATCAGCCACTCGTTGTCGACATGGCTGCCGCTATAAAACGTCGGGTAGACAATCGCATTGTCACGCGCCGCATTCAGTTGGCCATATGTCTTGTAGCTGAGCCGCATGTCAGGCATCGTCGCGCCGGACTGCAACGCGACGCGGCCAAGGCTGAAAGTTTCGAAGTCCGTCATGTGAGCCTCATATTTAATTGGCGAAGACGTTAAGGAATTTTCGGGTACGCTCGTGAGTTGGGTTGTCGATCACCTCCTGCGGCGTCCCTTGCTCGATGACCTCGCCGCCATCCATGAAAACGACGCGATCGGCGACATCGCGGGCAAAGCGGATTTCGTGCGTGACCACGACCATCGTCATGCCGGCATCAGCGAGCCCGCGCATCACGCCAAGCACTTCTCCGACGAGTTCTGGATCGAGTGCCGAAGTCGGTTCGTCGAACAGCATTAACTTCGGTTTGATCGCAAGCGCACGCGCAATCGCTACCCGCTGCTGCTGACCACCTGATAACCGATGCGGCAAAAAATCCGCATGCGCGGCGAGGCCCACGCTCTTCAACAGTTCGCGGCCGAGCGCTTCTGCTTCGGCGCGAGGTACGTCATAGACCTGCTGCTGTGCTTCGACGATGTTCTCCAGCGCACTCAAATGGCTGAACAGGTTGAAATGCTGGAACACCATGCCTACGCGTGCTTCGGCGCGCGCACGTGCGAGGTTGTGCAGGGGCCGCACAGTGCCGCCGCCACCCGGCACTTCCCGATAACCCACATATTCTGAATCGACCTTGATCGTCCCCCAGTCAAGCGGTTCGAGATGGTTGATGAGCTTGAGCAGCGTGCTTTTACCGGAACCGCTCGGACCGAGGATCACGACGACTTCGCCATGGGAGATCGACAGGTCGACGCCGCGCAAAATCTCGCGTTTGCCATACGATTTCCAGACGTTCCTGCACGCCACAAACGGTTCATCACGATGGCGCGGCGTGCGGCTTTCGGCGGGCAGCAGCGTGCCTATCCATGCATGATCGTTCGCCTCCGGCTGCTGGGCGGCGACCGGCAAGACAATCGGTGCGTCGAGCGGTTTAACATCTGGCGTCGAAGTGCGTAGTCCGAACCACGAGAACGTGAGTTTCCGATCGCGCTCGTGATCGAAGATGCGTTCGAGCCATACCTGAAGCAATGAAATTCCGCTCGTCAGAAACAGATAGATCACCGCCGCCGCGCCGAACACGGTAAAGAACTTGAAGTTCTGTCCGACGACCTGTTGCGAGCGGAACGTAAGTTCGTTGACGAAGATCACCGAGGCGATTGATGTTAGCTTCAACATGCCGATGGTATCGTTGGCGAGCCCCGGGATCACCGCTCGCATCGATTGCGGCAGGATAATGCGGCGTAACGTGAGCAACGGTCCCATGCCGAGCGCGGCGGCCGCGGTGGATTGTGAGCGGTTCACGGACAGAATCCCGGCACGAAACAGTTCAGCGCTGAACGCCGCCTCGTTCAATGCAAAGCCGATCACCGCAGTCGTGACTTCATCGAAGCGCAATCCGATTAGCGGCAACGCGTCGAAAATGAACACGAGTTGCAGCAGTTGCGGTGTGCCGCGCACAAACCAGATATAGCCCCACGCTGCCGAGTTCAGGGTCTTGAACCGCGATAGCCGCATCAGCGCAAGACCGAGCCCGAGCACAAGCCCGATTGACATTGCGATCAGCGTGATCTTCACCGCGATCCATGCGCCGCCGAGCAGGAACGGCGAGCCGACATAACCGACCAGTTCCTTGAAACCGTCGAGCACCTGAACGCCATCGAGACCGGCGGCCATTGCCGGCTGCAGGTGGAATATGGCGACCATACCGAGCGCGCCGACGAGGTTGTGTTTGATACGCAATGCCTTCATTTCAGAACCTGATCCATGACGCTACCGGCACACGGCAAGGTGTGCCGTGCAGGCAGTCTTTATTGAGTAAGCAGTGTGGCGGGCATTTCCAGCGACGGATCTACGCCGTATTGCTGAAAGGTTTTCTTCTGCGTCTGATTGACCTGCATGATCTTGAGTCCATCGGACACGGCGGCGATCATGTCGGCGTTGCCTTTCTTCACGCCCACGCCGATCTTCATGCCGCTCGTCACCATGAAGCCGCGGGTGTAGAGCTGGGGATTCTGCTTCGCGAGACCGTCGACGAGCGCCAGGTCGTACATCATGACGTCGGCGCGATGGCTGGCGACGAGGCGCGCGCCCGACGCGATATCGGCGGACGTCATGATGGTCACATCGGATTTACCTTCGGCTTTGCATTTGGCGGCTTGCGCTTGCGCCATTGTCAGCTCGACGGTGCCAATGCCCGCCGTGACCGTGAGGCCGCAGAGCTTTGAGATGTCATCGACCTTTTTGGGGTTGCCGGCCGCTACCAGACCGCCGGTGCCGGCCTGCATATACGTGACGAAAGTCGTTTCCTTCGCGCGTTCCGGTGTGTAGTACAGCAAGTCCCACATCACATCGATCTGTCCCGCACGCAGCGCCGGCAGCAGCCCGGGCCAGCCGGCAGTGAAGAACTCCGTTTTCACGCCGGCGCAGTCGAATACGGCGCGAGCCATATCGGCATCGGCGCCGATGATCTTGTTGAAATCCTTGCTGTCACGAAACGCATACGGCGGTGACTCGGGGTCCACGCCGATCTTGATGGTCTTGCCCGCAAGCGACGGATATTTCTGGGCGACCTTGGACGGTTCGCACGATTGCGCCGATGCGCCTTGTGCGAGGAGCAGGCCGGTGAGGGCGCATAACAGCAGCTTGATGGCCTTTGACATGAACATGGCGAATCCTATTGAGGTTGAAAACGGAATACGAGCGATAGAGGCGGTACAACGAAGTTAGAATGAAGTGATTAATGGCCTAGAAAATCCATGTGGCTTGCAATAGAACCCGGGGTGGTGATGCAGATCCGGCCTTCGTCGCGCGCGCGGGCAATATGTTCGAGTGCCCGCCGCAGGTGACACAATCGATGCGGCTGTCCCATCAGGTACGCATGCAATGCAATGCCCATCACCAGCGGTTCTCGGGCGGACTGCCGCAGCATTTCCTCAAAGTGGTCAATCATCAGATCGGCGAACGACTTCGCGTCCATCTGGCGCGCAAGGATCATCGGGATATCGTTGACTTCCTCCTGATACGGAATCGCCCACAACGGCTGACCGTTGCGCGTAAGCAGACGCGTGGGCTGATCGTCGTGACACCAGTTGAGCGTGTACTGGTAGCCCGCTTCGGCCACCAGATCGCTGGTAACACGGCTCTCAGAGAGCCACGGTGATAACCAGCCCGCCGGCTGCTGCGCGCTCTCCGCCGCGATCCGCTCGCGACATGCCACGATCAGCGCGCGTTCGCCGTCTTCAGTGAGTGTTCCTTGTCGTTCCGAATTCGTATGGCCGTGCGCGACGAGTTCATCGCCGCGCTGCGCAAACGCGGCGACCAGCTCAGGACAATGATCGTAGAGCGCCGTGTTGATGATTGCCGCGACCGGCAGTGCGAGGTCGTCGAAGAGATCGAGACAGCGCCATGCGCCCACCCGCAATGCGTACTCACGCCACGCGTGATTCAGCACATCGGGTTCGGGCATTACCGGTCCGATAGTTGGGCCCAGTCCTTCGCCGAACGCAAAGTGCTCGATGTTGAAGCCGATATAAACCGCTAGCCGGGATCCGTCAGGCCAACGATAAACAGGGCGGCCCTCGATAGGGGAATATTGAAAGCGCCCGTGGCCGGGCAGCGCGCGATGTGCGGGAGAATCCATGATCCAGTGAGTCCTGTCGAACGGCGCGTACGCCTGTGTTCACGTCAGAACCCATGGTAGGGAAGTCAAAATCGCCGCATCGCGCTTGCTGCGAACAAACTCTTGTACGCACGCGTATTGGAAGTCGCAACTCGCTACTTCATGCGGTGAAGAGCGACTTCCGGATGATTGCGTGCACTCCCCAGTTGCCGTCTACCACCTGCGTCACGCCGAAGTCGACAGCGACCGAGATCAGCGAGATCGCTTCGTCTTCGGAAAGGCCTTTGGTTGCCATCAGGAAGCGCCGCGTTTTGATGAACGCATCGCGCATGGCAAGATCGAGCGTGGATTTTTCGTACACCGCGCTTTGCGCACTGGTGCCGAACTCGGCCAGATAGTTCGGATAGCTGAATCCGTGAAGAACCCATTCGTCGGCGGTTTCGACCAACGGGTAGGTAAGGTCTGAGAATACCTGACTGCCGAGCGTTTCTTTCTTGTGAAGCACCAGTTGGAAGTCGCCGGTGAGCGAACACTCGATCGCGGTGCCGCACAGTTCCGAGTCTCCTTGCGATGCATGCGGGTCGCCGACCGAGAGCAGAGCGCCGGGAACCCCGACTGGCAAGAACACGCTCGCTCCGCGCGTAACGCGCCAGTTGTCGAGATTGCCGCCGAAGGTGGACGGTGGAATCGAATCGATCAGACCATCCTGCTGCGGCGCGACGGTGATCACGCCAAAGTGCGGACGGACCGGGATCTGGACATTCTTCAGGATGTCGTGATTCTCGACTACGGTCGAATGATCGACTGGCACGCCAGGATAGTCGATCGTCGGATGCATCACGCCAAAGGGATCGCGCTGAGGTGTCCAGCGGAAGTTATAGACGGCGTGCGCGCACGCGGTTTTGCCCGCAGTGGGGTTGGCGTCGAGTTCATAGATGGTGACGACCTCGCGCGGTTTCGGCTCGGTCAATAGCTCGCGATAGTGGAAACCCCACCAGGCAGCGGCATTGCTGCCGAACGCGCGTCCGGCGAATTTCGGATTGGCGCAGCGGCGCGGGTGAATATCGAGGATTCGCACCTCCAGCACATCGCCCGGCTCCGCGCCGCGCACGGCAATCGGCCCTGTACAGATATGCACGCCGAAGCCTTCACCCGCACCACGTCCGTAGATAGACGCGTCCATGGGACCCGCGCCGCGGCGGTTGACGTTCTTGCGCTCGGCGGTCCAGTGGAACACGCTTTCGGCGCCGGGATCGCCTTGCACCATGCGCTCCCAGTCATCCGCCGCATGTTGCGTGAGTGTTTCGATCGTCACTGTGTCGCCGCTGTTCAGTTCGAGCACGGGCTTGATATCGTGACTGAAGTAACCCCAGTGAATCGTGTTGGCCGTCGCTCGCAACAGGTGATGACGCGGCTTGCCCGACTCGCGGGGCGGCGGTGGTGCCGAAGGTGCTTCAGGCGGCTCTGCAGAGTCGACCTCGTCCGAAGCTTCGTGAACGGCTCCCTGTCCAGCGAGTTCTGCATGCACGAGCAGACTCCCGGCATGGACGGGCAGGCCGCGCGAGATTCGCCTCACGAGATGGCGTGCTAACTCAAGACTCGCTTCATGCCGGAAAGTGCGCGGCGATGCGCCATATTGCTCGCGAAACGCGCGGCTGAAATACGCGGGATCGTTGAAACCCCAGCGGAAGCAAACGTCCGCAATCGACAGCTTTTCATACAGAGGATTGACCAGATCCGCGCGGCAGCGCTCCAGTCTGCGCGAGCGCAAATAGGTCGAGAAATTCTGTCCGACCGCTTCGAACAGCTTCTGCAGATAACGCGGCGAGACGCGCTCCTCTTTGGCTATCGATGTCAGCCCGAGATCGGGGTCAGCGAGATTGCCTTCGATGGTTCGACATACGCGCGAAAAGAGCGCCGCCTGAGAGGGCGTGAGTCCGCTGAAGCTGCCTTCCTTGTCATGACCGACGAGACTTGCGACGAGGAACTCCGCGAGCGCGAGTTCGAGGGGACGTAGATCGTCGAGTGACAACGTCTCGACGCTTTCGGCAATCGAGCGCAGAAAGCCGGAGAACACGTGACCGATACCGGCGTCTCCGGGCAAGCGCCCGGCACGCAGGGAGAAAGACGTAAGAAGGCGTGCGTTGATGGCAGCGCGGGGCACGCGGATCACAAACGCACGGAAGTCGGAGTTGAACGACAGGAGCGCTTCCTCGCGCGACGACGCATAGACAATGTCGCCGCTAGCAACCCGCGTGCGCACACCGTCGGCAACAAGCATCACGCCGCCGTCGAGGTGCAGCGCTATCACGAGACTGTCGGCGCCGTCGACCTTGAGCTCGATGGTCTGCGCGAACGCGGCCAGCGCGATCAACTCGAAGCCGTTGCTCGACTTGCGCGACCTGATGGTTCCATGCGAGTGGCGCGCGGCCGTTTGAGGCGCGCCGCAGCGCAAACCAAGCCGATCGAGCGCCTCGTTCCATGCTCGCAGGCGATCTACTTCGGCGTACGACTCGGTAGTGAAACGCAGTAAGTCCAACCCTGGCTCCCGGACCCTGACCAACGTCAGTCGACTGATTGAAATGCAATGTCCGTGCCATCGGTGACAACGCGGTTAGCGCTACCACGCTGCGCCATCACGGTGCGTTTTCGCACACGTGTGGCGCAGCGTGGCGGCGGTATAGCCACGCACTGCTGTAGCGCGCACGCACAACTCACGCGCGAGGCTTTTTCTTCGGAGGAAAGATGCTGCGGGGGACCTTGCAGTGAATTCCCTGGCGGCTGTCGACCACCTGCGTCACGGAGAAGTCCGCGGCGACGCTCATTAGCGAATAGGCGTCGTCGCGTGAGAGGCCTTGCTGTTCCGTAAGCAGCAGCAACATGTCGCGTGAAGCGTTTTTGGTCGCGACGTCGAGGTCTTCGTCGAAGCCGTGGACGATCCAGTAGTCCGGCGTTTCCAGCAACGGCGAGGGAAACCTGAAGTCGCGCCGCAGCACGATCTGGAACATCACATTGAGCGACGCCTCGATCGCGGTGCCGCTGATTTCGCCATCGCCTTGCGATACATGCGGGTCGCCGATCGAGAACAATCCGCCGTCCACGGCGACAGGGTAGTACATGGTGGAGCCCGCGCCGATGCGCCAGTTATCGATATTGCCGCCATGCGCTCCCGGCGGCACGGTGCTCACGCGGCCTGCCACGTCAGGCGCGACGCCTGCCGTGCCCAGATGAGGGCGCACTGGCACGCGAATGCCTTCGAGCGCGAGTTCGCGGCAGCAGTCGCGGATCTCCGAGCGTTTGCCCGGCACGAGATATTTGCCGGGATAGTCATACGCATACAGCGCGTGAGCCGTGTTCGATGCCTGATCGAGTTCGTAGATAGTGACGCGTTCCTTCCCGAAGTCAGTGAACAGATGGCCCCAATGCGCGGCGAGATTCGAGCCGTAGTTGAAGCGCGGAATCATTTGCAGATAGCGCACCTCGAGCAGATCGCCGGGTTTCGCGTCTTTAACGAAGATCGGCCCGGTCATCAAATGCACGCCGGGTTGGCGATCGGCTTCGGGAATCGTGTCGTAGAGCGCGCGCACCTTGTCATCCATCATGAGCTCGGGGGCGTCGCCTGCATGATGCGTGACCGCTTCGGCGCGAACGAAATCGCCGCTCTCCACGATCAGTGCGGGCGCTAGCGCCGCGTCGAAATATCCCCAGTGAACATTTTTCTGGATGGCAGGCAGGTCGTGAAGCATGCTTTCCTAAGCTCCGTAAGAGTGTGCGATCGGTGCGACGTGACCGATGACAGATCGTACGAGCGACAGAATAGAGACACTTGCGCGACAGCGTACAAAAGCTTGTGCGTGGACGAATTGGGCAGCAGCGTCACCCGACTGACGAGGGTCTCAGGCTACAAGACAGGATTCGTTCGTGTCGCGATTGATCTGACTGAATGTCGGAAACGCGCAGCCGGTATTTGTGGACGTCCGGCTCGCGGCCCCCCTCGCTGGCAAAGCGCTACCTCACGCCGGCGGAAGAGCTCACGACGTTCGATGCGATGTTGGAATGCCTAAGCGTTATTCCAAAACCGCACGCTTCGTTGCGAAAGCCGCAAGACGAGCGAAGGACCCGCCGTTATATTGACCCTAAACCCACATCCCGGCGCGCCTTTCCCGCTGCCGGAGGGGGTGTCCACCTTTTTTTGCTGCTTCCTTGCGCGAATCAACACGTGTCAACCTATTTCAAGCGGTCGGTCGCAGTTCTCGACACCGGTAATCCAGACGATGCACACCATCTCACTTGCAGTATCGACGCATTGAGCGGGGCTCGCATCTCAGCAGCAGACAAACTGGCTGCATGCGTTATCAAAGTCGATGCGCACCGTTTAGCCGCCGATCGACTGGATCACGCCGCGCGGGCATTCGCACTGTTCGACGTGATCAGCACGCTCGACGTCCGCTCAACCGAAACCGTGATGATTCCGGATCTGGCCTGTTACGGGCTTTTCACCGAGCTTGCTGCTGCGAGTCCCGTTCCGGTGGCGGATATCGGTGAGGCGATCGTCGCGGAAGTAGGCAGGCGCTATCCCTCTGTACATACAATCGCGCTTCTCACCTGTGAAACTTTGGATACGTTGAAGCCTTTGGTCAGGCGATGCGCGGCATTGGGTTTGCATCTCATTCATGTCGAGGTGGGAGCCGGAGGAGCAGTCGAAGCACCCACGCTTTTACAGATATGCCGGCAAGCAACGCTCGACGGAGCCGCTCTGATTCTCCCTTCAACGAATGGCCTTGGCAAACGGCTCAAGCAGGCGCAACCGGATGGCGTGCCACTGCCCTTCCCGGTACTCGATATTGGAGAGGTCTATGCAAGCCATGCGTTACGGCAAACGCGTGCGTCACGGCCCTCGCAGTTCAAGCTCGGGGTGCTTGGTGGTGTGGGTCCGGCCGCGACCGTCAGCTTTCTCGACAAGCTGGTTCGTGCAACACCAGCATCGCGCGATCAGGAGCATCTCAAAGTTGTGGTGGAGCTGAATCCGCAGATCCCAGACCGAACGGATCATCTCGTCAATAGCGGTCCAGACCCAACGCTCGCGCTTTACGCAACCTGCAGACGCCTTGAACTCGCACACGCGAATGCCATCGCGATTCCCTGCAACACGGCCCATGCGTTTGTCGCAACGATCCAGCCGAAGCTGACGATTCCTATCGTCCATATGCTGAAGGAGACGATTGTCTTGATCACGTCGCGTTGCCCGCAAGCACGCAGGATTGGTCTTCTTGCCACCGACGGCACGTTGCAAAGCCGTGTTTATCACATTGAAGCGGAAGCGGCCGGGCTTGAGATCGTTGTACCTTCGAGCATGATGCAGTTGCAGGTGATGGCGGCCATCTATGGGCCGGATGGCGTGAAAGCAGGACATGTATCGGCCGCAAGTCATGAGGCAATTGTCGACGTCGTCGCGCATCTCGCCGATTTGGGTGCTGACGCGGTGGTTCTTGGTTGCACCGAACTGCCGCTGCTCGTTCCGCAAGACCTGAACTTCATGATAAAGGGCCGCGTATTACCCATCGTTGACCCCTCTGACGTGCTGGCGAGACGGTGCGTTGAGCTGGCGTCGGCTGCTGCGCCGCGGGTCCTGGCTTGAATGGAGAGGGGCGGACGTGTTCATCGATCGAGCCAACCGCCCCGAAACGGAGCGCTATGCACGTGGTTGCCACCGCGTTTCGCGGTCGGCGCTGCCCCCTTAGGTCAGCGCCGACCAGAGTTCCTGCACCAGACTTACCGTGTTCTGGCCATCGCAATACAGGCGCAGCTCCAGTTCAAGCTTCCAGCGGTCGTCTCCCGCCGGAACCAGCGCGCCCGATGCCAGTTCGCTTTCGATCAGACTACGGGGCAACCACGCCACCCCTTCTCCATTGAGCGCGAGTTGCTTGAGCACATCGGCCATATCCGATTCGAAGCAGGTGCCGAGCGCGGCCTTCGTATCGACGTCGCGCAACAGCAGAGTCAGGCAGCGGCCGAAGTACGTACCCGGGCTATACGCGATCAACGGCACCGGCTGCGAGGATGTGCCGGGCAGCCGGTACAGCGGACCGCCGCGTCCTTTCGGCGCCGAGACGGGTATCAACACGTCCGTGCCCACCCTCAACGAAGGGAAGCGGGCGGGGTCGAGATGCAGAGGCAACTCGGGATGCTCGTAGGCCAGCATCAGTTCGCACGAGCCGTTCAGCAGCATGAGGATCGAGTCATGCACGTTCGTCGGCACGATCCGCAGATGCAATTGACGGAAACGCTGGCGCAACGTTCTGATCCACGCCGGCAAAAAGCCGACCGAGATCGCATGCCCGGCTGCGATCTGCAAACCCGCGCCGGGAATGCGCTGCTCGGTGCGGATGATAGCGCGCACGTCGAAGAGCCTGAGCAGCACCTCGTCGGCCGCCTCGAGAAACAGGCGGCCCGCAGACGTTAGGGTGGGGGGATAGGTGCTCCGGTCGACCAGTTCGGCGCCGACCCATTGTTCGAGCGATTTGATACGCCGGCTAAGGCCCGATTGTGTAATGTTGCGAACGTCGGCCGCACGCGAGAAGGTGTGGTGGCGCGCCAACGCGACGAAGTCTTCGATCCACTTGACTTCCATTCGCTCCCCCCTCGCCAGTAGTTATTTGGCCGCGCGTGGGCCGTGTCAGTGCAGAATCTTCGCGAGAAAGTCGCGAGCTCGATCCGACTTGGGATGCGCAAAGAACTCCTCCTTGCGATCGTCTTCTATTATCACACCCTTGTCCATGAAAATGACGCGATGTGCAACCTTCTTCGCAAAGCCCATTTCGTGCGTCACGCACATCATCGTCATGCCTTCCTGCGCGAGTTCAACCATCACGTCCAGCACTTCATTGATCATTTCAGGATCGAGCGCCGACGTGGGTTCGTCGAATAGCATCGCGATCGGGTCCATCGACAATGCGCGCGCAATCGCTACACGCTGCTGCTGACCGCCGGACAGGTGCCCCGGAAACTTGTCCGCGTGCGCGCGCAGGCCGACGCGATCGAGCAGTTTCAACCCTTTGACAGTGGCTTCGTCTTTCGAACGACCGAGCACCTTGGTCTGCGCAAGTGAGAGGTTTTGTGCAATGGACAGATGCGGGAACAGCTCGAAGTGCTGGAATACCATCCCGACTTTCGACCGCAGCTTCGACAGATTCGTTTTTTTGTCGCCAAGCGACTGCCCGTCGATGACGATATCGCCCTTCTGAAACGGCTCGAGGCCATTCACGGTTTTGATCAGTGTAGACTTGCCCGAGCCCGACGGTCCGCAAACCACGACGACTTCGCCCTTTTGAATTGAGGTCGTGCAGTCGCTCAAAACCTGAAACTGACCGTACCACTTCGAGATGTTGTTAATGGAAATCATATTGTCACTCGTCGTTGAAAATATCTGACCGATGCGGACGCCAACGCACAGATCACAAAATACGTTGCACCCGCAAACAGTGTCATCTCGATGCTGGTGCCGTCGCGATCGCCGACATTCGTCGCTGTGCGGAAAAAATCCGCAAGGCTAATCACGTAGACGAGCGACGTGTCCTGAAACAGCACGATCGCCTGAGTCATTAGCAGCGGCACCATCGCCCGAAATGCTTGCGGCAAGATCACGTAGCGCATTGTCTGCGTGTACGGCAAACCGAGCGCGAGCGCGGCATTGGCTTGCGCGCGCGGCACCGCCTGAATTCCAGCGCGAATGATTTCCGCGTAATACGCCGCTTCGAATAGTGAGAACGCCACCAGCGCGGACGCCAGCCGCGTATCGAATACGCTGGACAAACCCAACACGGTTTGCAGCATCTGCGGCACGATCAGGTAGAACCACAACAACACCATCACGAGCGGGATCGAGCGGAACGTGGTGATGTAAGCGCGTGCGAACCACTGCAAGGGCGGCAGCGGTGAGAGGCGCAGCAATGCCAGCACCGTGCCCAATGCCATACCGGCGACAAGCGCCACCGCCATGATCTTCAGCGTGATCAGCGCACCGAGCCACAACGTGGGCAACGCGGCGGGAATGCCACTCCAGTCGAGACGATGCATCATTTGCCTCCGATAAAACCCACGAGCCGCGTACGCGCTTCGATGCGCCGCATGGCCCGGAGCACGACCATATTGATCGCGAAATAAGCGACCGTGACCGCGATAAATGATTCATAGGTTTGTGCGGTGTAATCGACCAACTGCCGTGCCTGTGCAGATAGTTCGAGCAGACCGATTGTCGATGCGACGGCGGAATTCTTGAATATGCTGACGAATTCCGAGGTCAATGGCGGCAGGATTGTTCGAAATGCGACCGGCAACAGCACGTACCGGTAAGTTTGCGGTTGCGTCAGACCGAGCGCGACGGCTGCCGCCCGTTGACCGCGCGGCAGCGCGGCGATGCCTGAACGAACCTGCTCGCAGACCCGCGCGCCTGTGAAAAGACCGAGACACACGATCGACGACGAGAAGAACTGCACCGAAGGCGGCAACGCCTTGAATAC
This sequence comes from Burkholderia sp. WP9, assembly GCF_900104795.1. Taxonomy (NCBI): domain Bacteria; kingdom Pseudomonadati; phylum Pseudomonadota; class Betaproteobacteria; order Burkholderiales; family Burkholderiaceae; genus Burkholderia; species Burkholderia sp. WP9. The sequence goes on along the minus strand of NZ_FNTG01000002.1, from coordinate 1,300,232 downwards.
GTTGCCAGCTGAAATGGGCAACAGTTCGGGAATCACGAGATACCAGATGAAGAATTGCGCGATCAGTGGCACGTTGCGAAATAGCGCGACGTAGGCGGTGCCGATCGCGGCGAGTCGTTTGTCATCCGTGGTGCGCAGCACGCCGAAAGCCGTGCCGACGATGAGTGCGATCACCCACGCGGCAAGGGATACGGTCACCGTGGCCGCAAGGCCGGACAGCAGCCAGCCAAGATAGGTTGTGGGTTCGCCCGTCGAGACCGGGCTGAGCAGAATGCTCCAGTTCCAGTGGTATTGCATGTGCCGATCCAGAATTCAATAGAGAACGCAGTGCTCGCGCGTCCGATGTTGCGTTGAGTCAATGCGCGCATCGCGTTTTTTAGTGCGCATAGTCGGGCTCGTCACGATCGAGCTGCCGGCGGATGCTCGCGAGATGTTGGCGCGCGCTGTCGCGCTCGCCAGCGCGCATCTGCCGGTAGGTCTTGGCGGCGATGTCGGGGTCGATGATTTTTAGCGGCCGGCCGGTCGACAGTGTGAGTCGCTGCACTTCGCATGCGCGTTCGAGGTAGTAGAGGTCGTCCCATGCGTCGGCGATCGTCGCGCCCACGACCATCACGCCATGGTTCTTCAGGAACACGACGTCCGCGTCCCCGATCGCGGCGGCGATGCGGTCGCCTTCGGAACTGTTCATCGCAAGACCGTTGAAGTTGTCGTCGACGGCTGTGCGGCCGTAGAACTTCAACGCGGTTTGCCCTGCCCACAGCAGCGGCGGTCCGTCGAGCATCGCCAGGGCGGTCGCGTTCGGCATGTGCGTATGGAACGCGACCTTGATGCGCGGCTGCCGCAGATGCACACGCGCATGAATGAAAAACGCAGTGATCTCCGGCACGCCGTCGCCCTGCACGACATTGCCGTGCATGTCGCACACGAGGAGCTTCGACGCGGTGATTTCCTCGAACGCGTAGCCATATGGATTGACGAGGAACAGGTCGGCGCGGCCCGGCAATACCGCCGACAGGTGATTGCACACGCCTTCATGCATGCCGAGTTTGGCCGCCATCCGGAAACACGCGGCGAGTTCGATGCGTGCTTCGCGGATCGCCGACGTGTCCAGTTCGCCGGGCGCGACTTTTACAGGTTCAGATGCCTGGGTGGGAGTGAAGCCGTATGCCATTGCTTTCAACCTTGAAAATGGGATTGCGTTCGGCGCGGATGGATTGCGCGGCGCGTTGAATCGCTTTACATCAATATGCGGCCTGGTCGTCGGGATGCGCGTACAGCCCGCGCAACTGCTGCGTCATCGCAAAGTTGAAGTTGATCCCCTTCGGCGGCACCGGCTTCTGGAACCACTTCGCATAGATCGTGTTGATCTCGCCAGAGGTCATGACCTTCGACAGCGTGCCGTCCACCAGCGCCTTGAACGCAGGATCGTCTTTGCGCATCATGAAGGCGTACGGTTCTTTCGATTGCGGCGTGCCGGTCACGATCCAGTCGTCCGGTTTGCGGGAGGTGGTGCGTGCGCCGGACAGCAGGACATCGTCGAGCATGGACGCTTTAGCGCGCCCCGTTTCGAGTGTCAGGAACGACTCGCCGTAGTCCTTCGTCGAGATGATGTTCATGTTCAGTTTCTTGTCGACGTTCATCCGGCGGATGATTGATTCCGCGGTTGTACCGGCATTGGTGACGACGGTCTTGTTCGCCAGGTCGCCGAAGTCCGCGATGCCCGAATTCTTGTTCACCAGCAGGCGTGTCAATGCGAGAAAGATCGTGTCGGAGAAAGCGACCTGCGCATGACGCGCATTGGTGTTTGTCGTCACGCCGCACTCGATATCGATCGTGCCGTTCTGCAGCAGCGGAATGCGGTTCTGCGAGTTGACCGGCACGAGGCGCACTGTAAGACTCGGCTTGCCGAGTTTCGTCTTGACGGCGTCGATGACTTTCTGACACAGATCTTGCGAAAATCCCACCACGTTCTGATTGCCGTCGTAGTACGAGAATGGAATCGACGCTTCGCGATGGCCGATGACGATGACACCCGCCGAGTTGATCTTGTCGAGCGTCGGACCGAGGTCCTGCGCGGCAGCCAGTTGACACACAACGATGGCGGTTCCGGCAACGACTGCACCAATGATGCTTCTGATCGTTTTCATGCTTTGCTTACCTCAGCACATGGGTCAAAGAGAGAGTGGATTTCATCGGGACGATTTGCATTTCATGCGACGCTGCAAACCGCTCCTACGGCAGTGAGCGCAATATAGCGACGGCAAAAATGGCGCACGATGCTGATCGCGCAAGCTGCATTGCGGAAATGGAATAGTTAGTTGGAATTTAAGCGGGCATAGGCCAGCGCTGCGATCGCCGCGTCCTGCAGCGCGTTGCCGACCGCCTTGTAGACAACGACGCCCAAGCAATCGAGCGCGCGTCGGCGACCGCTACCGACCACGTCGGCGAGATCGGCAACCTTTTTACTGGCGAGCACCGCGGGATGGAGCAACAAGAAGTCTCCCGATTCGGCCAGCGCTTGCCCGGTCCAGTCGACCACGACTTCAGTCGCCCGCTCGATGCATGCGTCGTCCATTTCGCGCTGATCTGGGCGGGTCGCGCCGATGCTCGCGACGAACGAGCCCGGCTGCAGCGATACGCCGTGAATTACGGGTGTCGATGCGCGCGTCGCGAGCACGACGATGTCGGCGCTGGCTGCGTGTTCGGCGCTAGCTGCATGCGCATTGATGCCGAAGCGCTCACGCAGCGATTGCGCGTAAGCGGTTGCTTCGTCCGTATCCGGCGCAAACACCGACACTTGTTCGAGTCCGAACGACTCGATGAACAACTCCACATGTGCGCGTGCCTGCACGCCGCAACCGGCTACGCCCAACCAGCGGCTGTTTGCGCGAGCAAGATGGGTGGCGGCCAGCACGGTTGTCGCGGCGGTCCGCAGGCGCGTGAGTTCGTCACCTTCCATCAACGCGAGCATGCGGCCGTCGTCGAGCGACATCAGCGCGATGTAAAAGCGGAACTGGCCGGCGAGTGTCGTGTACAGTTTCACCGCCGCGACGCGTTCGGTGGCGAGGATCGCGGACATCGTGCTGAACTTGGCGTCGGTCAGCGCGATGCGGCTGCGCGCTTGCACCGCGGCGTTGCCGCGATAGATTGCTTCGTGCGCGGCGCGCATCGCGGTGAGGGCGTCGCTGCCGCTCAGAACGGCTGCAATCTGCGTATTGCTGTAAAGCTTTGTGGAATGGAGCATGGACTCATGCCTCCTCGATCAGGCTAACCGAGCCGCTTAGCCAGCAACCCAGGCTCGCGTCGGCCGGATCGCGGAAGTTCACGGCGATCGCGGATGGCCGTCCCATCGCAACGCCTTGATGCACGACGATCCCGCGATCGGCCGCCGCGACGAGTCCATAGCGATGCGCGCCGAACAGCAGCGCGGCGGCCGCGATGCCGGTCGCCGCGTCTTCCGGATAGCCGGATGCCCGGGGAAACTGCCGTGCTTCGAATACGTGCGCCGCATCGGCGTCGAACGAAAATGGATATAGGCCAGTCGACGACAATGCGTCGCATACGGATTCGATATAGTCCAGATTCGGGGCGATTGCGTTCAGCCGCGTCGTCGTGCGGATCGGCACCAGCGTTTTAGTGCGGCTTGTCGTGGCGTTGACGATGGCGAGCGGCAACAGATCGTCCGGCTTCAGGTTTAATGCATAGAGCGTTTGAGCAATCAGCGCGGCATCATTTACCGGCTCGACGCGTCCCGCAGGCTGGCTGACTTCGATACGCGCGTCGGACGCGGCGTAACGCGCTTCGACAGTGCCGCTCAGGGTCTCGATCCGCGCTGCGTCCGTGCGCCACGCACCAGTGCGACGCAGCAGCCATAATGCGCCCAGCGTCGCGTGTCCGCACATCTCCATCTCGTGATTGGGCACGAAGAAGCGGAAACGGAAGTCGTGACGCGGATCGGCAGCGCGCATCACGAAGGCGCTTTCGTGACCGTAGGCGCGGGCCACACCTTTCATCTGCGTATCGGACCAGCCGTTTGCGTCGAGTGCAACGGGGGCCGGATTGCCGCCGTCGTCGGTGGAAGAAAATACCCGTACAAGGTGTACTGGTTGTACGTTGTGCATGCGAGCGTTTCCTTGTTCTGCCGCACCGGCGGTGCGTCGCGTTTCGTCAAGCCGGACCGAAGCCCGGTCTCTCATGCTTCGCAGCATGCGCCATCGGTTTTTTTTCTTCGCTTCCATTTGGGCCGAAACACTCGCACTATTGGGCCATGGCTACTTGCGGGCAGCGCGCGCGATTCCCCGCCACCCGCCTCGAACCGACCTGTAGGACCCGCTATGTTTTATCAAACCGCTAGTTCGCACATTCCCGCCGATCGCGTGTCGGCGACCTGCCGTATTACGATGGCGGGCTACGCAACGTCGTGGCATGAGCATGAAGAGTTCATGTTTCTGCTTCCGCAGCGCGGCGCGTTGACGCTGAATTCGGAGCATTCGAAACACGCGCAACGTATCAGCGCCAGTGTGCTCGCAGTAGTGCCGGCGCGGCGTTTCCACGAAACCGCGAGCAATCGCGGCGAGCATTGCCATACAGCGGTCTACGTGCAGCGGGATTTCGTGTCGTTTTGCGCGCGCAAGGCAAATGGCGCGATGGCGAGCGGCGAAGCGCCGCGATATTGCGCGCCATCGTCCGCGCTGTTGGGCGCGCTGCAATTGCAAAACCAGTTAGCCCGATCGGACGCGAAAGCGGCGACGGAGCCGAGTGGTGAACTGCCCCGTTATCGACTCGACCTGATCGACCGGCTTATCGCGTCGGCGTGTGTAGATGCGGCGTTGAGCGGTGCGAAAAGCAGTGCCGATGCTGAGCCGTCGCGCGAGGAACTGGTCGGCCAGATCAAGGGCTATCTCGACGCGATGCTTGCGGAGCGCGTCGACATCGACACGGTCGCGTTCGAGTTCGGGTTGTCGCGGCGTCATCTGACGCGACTCTTTCGGGAGGAAGCGGGCCAAAGCATTACCGAATATCAGATGCGTCAACGCGTGGCGAGGGCCGCGGTGCTCCTGAATGTACCGGGCACGACGGTGCTATCGGCGGCCATGAGCGTCGGAATCGAATCGCCGTCCTATCTGGCGAGATTATTCAACAAGTTTGGTCTGCCTGCGCCCCACACGCTCAGGGCATGACGGGTACTTGAGCGGAACATGAGTTTTTGCGACTTGGCAGCGCCTGTTAGCGTGCGGCGCACAGCGTTGATGAGTGCAACTGCTAGGGAAACGCTGATCAATGAGCCCGTCGTCCGTATAACGGAAGGGGCGGGTTGGAATTTTCAGATTGACGAAGGAATTTGACGACACGCGAGCTAAGTTTCGCTCGTATTCGGGCCTCACTATCCACGTTTTTCACACACATGACGGATTGCTCCCATGAGTCGACAGCAGCTGATTTTTCGCGATCACCAGGTTCGCCAGCGCGAACAGACTGAACAGCTACGCGGAGTTCTTCGCTAGACCCTTGTAGCGGACCTGCTGATGACGAAACAGGTTCTTCACGACATGAAGGGGATGCTCGACCCGTACGCGGATCTGCGCCTTGGTGCGCTCGACCTCGATCACGAGGTTCTTCAGGGGACCTTCCTGGATCGCCTTGATCTTTCCGCGCTTAGCCGCTACACGCCACTTCACCGGCTTGCCTTTCACCTCGTCGCGATTGTCCACGCCAAGGTAGCCCGCGTCGCCAATAGCTTCCTCTTCATGCCCGTGAAGCAGGACGTGGGCCTGCGACACATCCGACACGTTGGCCGCTGTGCCCACCAAGCTATGCACCCGGCCCGAATCGGCATCCACTCCGATGTGGGCCTTCATCCCGAAGTGCCACTCGTTGCCCTTCTTCGTCTGATGCATCTCCCGATCCCGGCTCTTCTCAGCGGTTTTGGTCGACGGCGGCGCTTCGATGATCGTCGCGTCGACCAGCGTGCCTTCCTTCATCATCAGTCCGCGCTCACACAGCGAGATGCCGATCTCGTCGAACAACTTTCGCGTCAGGTCATGCTCGACCAGCAGACGACGGAACTTCAACAGCGTCGTTGCATCCGTCGCGTTCCCGACGGCCAGGTCGATGCCGGCGAAGGCGCGCATCGCAATGCTGTCGTACAGCGCGTCCTCCAGCGCTTCGTCCGACAACCCGTACCACTGTTGCAGGAAGTAGATCCGCAGCATCCGTTCCAGGCCAATCGGCGGCCGGCCTCGTTCGCCCTTCGGGTAATACGGCTCGATGACCCACAGCAGTCGCGACCAAGGGTCGACCTTCTCCATCTCGGCGAGAAAGCGTTGACGCCTGGTCACCCGCTTCTTGCCCGCACTTTCCGCTTCTGCAAAACCGATCTGCCACTGCATCGTCGTGGGTCCGATCCGTGAACTCCTTTCTACAACGTCCTCGGCTATCTCATCGATGACCGCCGAGCCTGATCAATCAGCGTTTCCCTAGGGTCCACGCTTCGATTCCCAATCGAGTGGGGATTCAAGATTGCGCCAGAAGGACTGGGATGAAAGCGACATGCGCGCCAGTTTGCGGTGTCTGGCGCCATTTATTTGCAGTATGGGTAGGATGATGGGTAGGCTGTTGTAAGCCAGAGCGGGAGTCAAACCTGGCGGGGCTTTCCGCACAACTGTTGGAATCGGCTGCCTTCCGCCCGGCAAGGTTTCCCGGGCAATCCAATATCTTCCGCAGACATCCTCCAGGTTGCTGATTTTAAAGCCGTTTATGGGTAACGGTACGCTTGCGGCTACCGGTAACGTCCCGCACAATTTCCTCACGAAGTATGGGTAGCGGGATGGGTTTCGTGGGTAGGAATAGAGGTCGCAAAGGAGGTGGCCCTGGGCCATTATGCGGACGGCGGAGGTCTCTATATGCAGATCGCTGACAGCGGTGCGCGTTCATGGGTGTTTCGGTTCAAGCTTAGCGGGCGCGTGCGGGAGATGGGCCTCGGACCGCGTTCGCGCGTCTCGCTTGGCGAGGCGCGGAAACTGGCCGCCGGATACCGTGACATGGTCAGAGACCTGATTGATCCCATCCTTGCGCGGCGAGGGCAGCAGCGTAGACAGTTGCTCGATATCTAATCGGATGCCAACGTGACGTTCCGTGAGGCAGCCGAAGCGTTTATCCGTGTACAGGAAGCTCAGTGGCGCAATCGCGAGCATGTCCAGCAGTGGCGCAACACACTCAGCACATACGCGTATCCTGTGACTGGCGAAGTCCGGGTGCGTGACATCGATACCGCGATGATCGTGCGGATTCTCCAGCCGATCTGGACGAAAAAGGCGGAGACCGCGCGCCGCGTACGTTGTTCGGATACTTGACCTGCCGGACCTTGATGGGCGTTTCCCGCTCGGCGTCGATGGACTGGAGGGCGGCCAGATTCGCCCCGCTCTTATCGATGGTTACGGTCTCGGGAGTCCCGTTCTCATCGATGGCTTTCTCGAAGTAACGGCGTGCTGCCGCCTTGTCGCGATGCGCCCGCAACAGGAAGCCTGCACTATCCTCTGGACGTGATACTTCTGTGCGTGCGGTGGTATGTGGCCTACTCGTTGAGCTTGCGAAATGTCGAGGAAATAACGGCCTCGACGGTTTGCGTAACGTAGAACTTCGCCACGCGTTCGCTGCTTTCCCATCCGACCGACGCACCCTGCGGCACGAAGAGCGCGTCGCCGGCGCCGAGCGACAGCACGCTGCCGTCAGGCGCGGCGAATCGCACGCCGCCGGCGAGGAGATGCATGAACTCGTTGACGCGATGCGGGCGGACGATCCGATGGTAAGGCGTCGAATCCCATGTACCCGCTTTGTATTGCGCGTCGTCGTCGGTGAACACGTTGTCGCTACGGCATTCGGGAGCCGGGCCCAGTAGTACCTCTGCAGGAAGCGTTGCAGATGGCTTGAAGTCGGCTTGCGCGCGCAACGGGACGAGGCCTGTCTTTGTCGGCCTCCTGCAAGCCGCGGCGCAGAACACGAAAAGCGAGCGCGCTCGCGCCCTGAAGCGAAGCGCAGTACCCTTGCCGATCACCGCACCCTCTTGCGGGCCCAGCACCAGCGGCGCCATGCCGGCCGCTTCCAGTGTGAGCGAGCCTTCCATGACGACGATCGTTTCGATGTGGGGAAAACTCGCCACGTCGAGCTCGCCGATGAAGCTGACGCGGCCGGTGGCCATCGCGTCCGGTCCTTCCCACGCGATCTCGCGATTACGTGCGAACGGATCGTTCTGGCCGAAAGCTCCCCTGCGGAAGGCGGTCGAAGCAGGCGCACCGTCGGCGCGGTGCAATACGAATACTGCGGTCACTTTTGCTCCCATGAATGGCTTGGATGATGATTCGCCTAGCTAATTATGCGGCGCGAACCGTCTCCAGATGGTTAAACGTCCAACACGTGGGCGTTAAATTCCGCTTACTGGCCGAAAGCCTGTCGGAGCCCACCCGACCGCGGAGACTTCCGCGTGGGCCTAATTGCGCTCGTCGGGCCGCTTGCCGACGATCGGACACGTTCACACGGCCAGTCAGCGACGATCACAGTGCGGCAAGCACCGTGTCCAACTCCGTCAACAGGCGGTCGGCATCGTTAGCGCCAAAGACCAGCGGCGGGCGGATCTTCAGCACACTCGCGTCCGGCCCGGTCGCGGAAATCAGCACGCGCCGCTGGCGCAAGCCGTTGACGATCTTGAGCGCCGTCGCGATGTCGGTGTCCTTCTTCGCGCGATCGTGCACGATCTCGACGCCGAAATACAGGCCCGTGCCGCGCACGTCGCCGATGCATTCGTATTTCCTTGCCAGTGTGTTCAAGCCCTCGAGCAGGATCGCGCCGACCCGCTGCGCGTTGTCGAGCACGTGCTCGTCGCGCAGCACGTCGAGCGTGGCCTGCGCGGCCGCGATCGCGACCGAATTGCCGCCGAAGGTGTTGAAGTAGCGCATGTCCTGCCCGAAGCCTGCGACGACTTCGGGGCGCACGACCAGGCCCGCAACCGGATAGCCGTTGCCCATCGGTTTGCCGAGCGTGACAATGTCGGGCACGACTCCATGGCGCTCATGCCCCCACATATGCGTACCGCTGCGCCCGAAGCCGGACTGCACCTCGTCCGCGATGAACAGCCCGCCGGCGCGGCGCACCACCTCGGCTACCGGTGCGAGTACATCGGTCGGGTGGGCGAACACGCCATCCGACGAGAAGAACGAATCGGCGATGAACGCAGCCAGACCGCCGCCGTGACGTCGGATGTCCTCAATCTGCATCTCAACCTGTCCGGCCATGCGCTGGCCGATCTCCGAAGGCGTCATCCTGTACGAGTCGGGAGCCGGCACCGTGCGCACGTAGGGACCCAGCAAGGCCCTCCGACCCAGCGACGGTGAAAAGCTCGAGGTCAGGTGTGAGTTGCCGTGATAGGCCTCGCTGGTCACGATCACGCCGGTCTTGCCGGTGTACTGCATCGCGATGCGCGTGGCCAGGTCGTTGGCCTCGGAGCCGGTGCAGGTGAACATCATCTGGCCTGCGCGGATCGACGTGTTGAACGTCGAGAGCAGGTCCTCGGCGTAGTCGAGGATCGGCTCCTGCATATAGCGGGTATGCGTGCAGAGCGTCGAGAGCTGGCGGGTGACGGCATCGACGATGCGCGGATTGGCATGCCCGACGCAGACAACGTTGTTGTAGGCATCGAGATAGTCGTTGCCCTGGTCGTCGTACAGATAGACCTTCTCGCCGCGCACGATTTTGACGGGCTCGGCGTAGAACAATCGATACGACGGACTGAGCAGCCTTAAGCGACGCGCGATGTGCCGTTGCGCGGCGGCGTCGAGGTGGTCGAGCGACGCCGGATCGAAGCCGTTCGGCATGTCGCCGCGCAGTGCGTCGTGGGTTTTGCTGGTACCGAGGGCCTCGGTATGAGCGGCCGGCTGCGACGTGGAGGTGGTATTCATAGGGCGGTCAGGATCGGTGAGGTGAGCGGGGCGATGGAAGAACTAGAGCAAGGCGTTGGAAACCGTCTCGGGGTCGCGCTGCGCTAACCAGCGCAGATGCTCCCATCCGGGCCGGGTGAAACGCAGGATGTACGCTTCGTTCTCCGGAAACAGCATCGCTCGCCATGACGTGAGTAAGGCCCGCGCCGCGACGCGCGCCATGGCGAGGTGCGGAATCAGGCGCAATTCGTCGGCGCTCAGTTGCGCATGGACGAGATAGCCGCGCAGGAGTTCGCGGGCCTGATCGAAGAGGTCGTGCGGGCCGTCGGCATCGAAGTCCATCGGGAACTGGTTCATGACCGCCGTGGCCACGTCGATCGCTACCGCGGTATGCACAGTGTCGCCGAAGTCGATGATTCCGCTGACGAAGCTCCGGCCGCCCGGGGTCGCGACGATGTTCGAGCGGTTGAAGTCGTTGTGTACGACTTGCGCGGGACAGTGGCGCAGTGTCGGCTCGATCTCGGCGAAGCGCGCGAACGCCTCCCCGATGAGGGAACGATGCGAGGGATCGGCGATATGGGTCTGCAAGCCCGCGAGACTTGCCAGATGCTTCACGTCCCAGGCGAGCACGCGGTGCTGGTGCGGATGGCGAAAACTGGCCATGGCCCGTTGCAGCCGCGCCAGCACCGTACCGATCTCGCAATGATCGACCGCGATGCCGTGCAGTGCGTCCAGCGGCAGACCTTCGAGATAGCTATAGAGCCTCGCCGTACGAGGCGGCTGCGGGGGTGACCCCACGGGTACGACGAATCGTCCGCCGATACCCGGCAGCACGCGTGGCACCGGCAAGTCGGGCGCGACGGCGGCAACGTGGCGCATCGCAGCGACCTGCAAATCGAGCTCTTCGGCCGTCTCGCCGGGATTCGAGACTTTCAGTACGTACCGCGCGCCGTCGCTTGCGTCGATGCGGAATGTGTCGTCCTTCTCGGTGGCAAATCGTGTCGCCGCGCCATCGATGCCATAGACACGGCGCATGATCGCGAGCGCGTCGAATGCATTCAAGCGTGGGAAGCTAACCGACAGGCCGCTCGCCAACAGGGTATCCAGCGCAACGGAGGACGTTGTGCATAAGCTTGCGGAAGTGCTGGGCGTGAACATGGGCAATGCGACGCGAGAAGGGTGGACTGCAGTAGAGCTGGACGTTTCCGACGCGCTGTCGACCTGCGGACAGACGTCACATCGGTCGCGCGATGCGAATCCCTGGCCGCCGTCGAACACGGCGGTCAAGGAGACGCAGGTCGCTTACAGGCCAAGCTGCTCGGCCAATTCGACGATACTCTTGACGGCCGTATAACCGTATTCCGGCGCTTCGGGTTCGTGGCCGCGCAGCACGTGCGCCTTGTGCACGATGCCGAGATCGTGCGCTGTCATCAGGTCGTAGCGCGGGCTCGACGAGACGTGCAGGATTTCGTGAGGCTGCACGTCAAGCTTCTTGAACATGTATTCGAAGCCTTGCATACGCGGCTTGTAGGCCTGGGCATCTTCGGCCGTGATGACGGCGTGAAACGGAGCCCCGAGCTTTTCGATGTTGCTCGCGATCTGCGAGTTGTCCGCGTTGGTGAGGCCCACCAGCTTGTATTTCTTCGCGAGGCGCGAGAGACCTTCGGGGACGTCCGGATGCGGTCCCCACGTCGGCACTGCCAGGTAGAATTTTTCGGCCTCGCTTTCGGCGAACGTTACGCCAGTTCGTTCGCAGGTGCGGCGCACGGCGTTCAGGACGACCTGGCGGTAGGGTTTCCAGGCGCCGAGCACTTCGTCGCGGCGATAGGCGGCGAACAGCTTGACGAAGTTCTCCAGCGCGTCCCCGTGAAGGCGGTTCCCGTAGATTTCGCGCGCCATTTCGGCCATGCGAAAGTTGACAAGGGTGCCGTAGCAGTCGAACGTGATAAATTTTGGCTCGAAGTCGATCATGTCTTCAGTCTCGATGCGTAACGAATCCCAAGGGACTCTTGAATGAAGGGCTTGCCGCACACCAGTTCGGGCAAGCACCGATGGAAATGTCAGTAGATGAAATTTAAACGGGAACGACTTCGCTGTTACACCGAATTGATGACGGGAAAAGACAGGTTTTTACTCGTTGTCGAGGGGATTCACGGCAGTTCCTGCGGCGAGAGTGACGCGATGCAAAATCGGGGAAAATAGCAGGATCGTCTTATCGTCGGGCGTGCGTGTCGGGCTACTATTGAGCTCGTGAACCACTCCGAGGCGCCCGTATGGAGGCGCCTGATTGCAAGGAGGCAAGGCGGGGATGAAAACGGATTGCACACTCGACCGGCTGGACTTGCGCATTCTCGCCGAGCTGCAAATGCGTGGCCGCATGACCAACGTGGAACTGTCCGACGCCGTTGGACTGTCGCCCAGCCCGTGCCTCACGCGCGTCAGGCGGCTCGAGACGGCCGGGTTCATCGTGGGTTACGGGGCGGTGTTGAAGATCGAGAAGCTCGGCGACATCCAGATCGTGTTCGCCAAGATCACGCTCGCGGACCACCGCCGCGAAGACTTCGTGCGTTTTATCGACGCCATTCGCGACATCGACGAGATCATGGAGTGCCATCACGCGACGGGCGGCTACGACTATCTGATCAAGTTCGTGACACGCGACATCGCGCACTACCACAGCGTGATCGAGGCGCTGCTCGAGCGCGACGTCGGCATCCAGACGTACTTCAGCTACGTGATCGTCGAATCGCCCATCGTCAAGCGGCGCTATCGTCTCGAGGCGCTCTTTACCGCGAAGTGAGGCTGTGGTCGCCCGTCATCAGGTCGCGCCCTCGATTTTTTGAAGATCGTATCGATCTGGGCGGACAGGCGGCGATCGACGAAGGCTTGCGTAACAGCGCGCTGCCGACGGTGAAGCCCCAAGTGTCTGCATGAATCATCGCCTTCACGCGCGTTTCGCTGTCGATGCTGCCTGCGGCAATGACAGGCACGTCGACGGCCTCGACGACGTGCCTCGTCAGTTCGGCCGGATCGCCCTCGCCTGCGAAGCGATACACAAGCAGGTCCAGCCCGTGCACACCGGAAATCGATGCGATGCGGCGCGCGTCCTCGACGATTTCGTCCATCTTTCCTTGAAGCACGGTCGGATGCGCGACAGTGCGACCCGCGAACGGGAAATACCGCAACTGCGAGCCGCGCAGAAGCAACAGCGCGTCTTCGACGTGACGGCCTCCGAGCAGATAGTCGACGCCGATCTTGAGCGCGGCCCGGATCGATTCCAGTTCGGCCTCGCGGCTCGTCGCCACGACTTGGAGCATGACCTTGCGGCCGTCGGCGCGAATGCGCTGAGCAAGCTGCTTCAGCGCCGCGATCGGCAGGCCAATGTCCTTGAAGCAGACGTAGCGAACGGGCTGTCGCGCAGACTGTCGTAGGTGGCTAGCATGTCGGCGACGGTCGCGTCGTTCTCGGTCACGTCAGAATGAAGTGGGGACGCGTGGCTGAAGCGACGGATATAGGTCGGCGTTCAGGTCATTCGATCCATTTGCAACGCGGCCCTGCCAAGTCAGGTGCGCAGTTGGCGCGTCGAGACACATACGCGAATTGATCGCGGCGACCAGGCGAAGCGGCAATGTCTTAATCCGGGGCAACCATCAAGACAAACGGCTCGTGAGCAAATCAATCTGGCACACCAGTATGGTTACGCAAGAGGCTCATCATCAGATTGTAGGCGGACGATGGCATCGAATACGGAAATGCCGATGGTCACACATTTTGATTCTTCGCACTGAGGGGGCGCTCGGTACTGGCACGTTGGCGGGGCGTTCACGTAACATGATGCGATGACGAAATCGCTCTATGCGGCCACCGGTTCCCGGCGTCGATTGTCAGCCATGCAGTGCGGTGGTATTTCCGGTACCGGTCCAGCCTGCGCGACATTGAAGCGTTGCTATTCGGGCGCGGCGTGGCGGTCAGCTACGAAACAATTCACCGCTGGTACGAGAAGTTCGGCGCACGCTTTGCCGATAGGGTGAACGCAGCCCGCTGCAAGTCGCGCGGTACGTGGCACCTGGACGAGATGTCCGTTACGCTGCGTGGTGAACCGTGCCTGCTGTGCCGCGTGGTCGACGAGCGGGGCGCCGAACTCAACCTCCTGCTACAAAGCGACACGACAAGGCCGCCGCCAAACGGTTTTTCAAGCATATGCCGCGCTCGAGTTCGATGCCGCGCAAGATCGTCACCGATCGGGCCTCGGAGAAGATGCGTTGAAGCGAGATCTGGAACACGAACAGCCAATACCGATAACGTCAGATGTCGCCAGCCATCATTTCTGTAAGAAGTGGTTGATCGACTATCGTGCCTGTAGCTCGCATCAGGGAGGCCGCCAACGCCAACAATGGGGCAATCCGACGCTGCTTCTTCTGCGCGTGATTCTGTGCAATATCGGCGAGGCGGTGCGCGAGAAAAGGATTCAGCAAGCGTTCGCGGACCTGCGCGACGTAGGCCAACGCATCATCTCCTTCACCGAGGAGATCGAATACCGGCAAGACCTCCTGTTGCCAGACCGTCTCGAGTTCCGCGCGTAGGACAGGGTCGTTCATCGCAGCGCAGACTGTCTCGTCAGTTGCGCGAGCTTCGCGTAACCAGCGCTCGGCAAGAAAGGTATGCCCGAGATTCAGCAGGAACAGCTTGCGCCGCTCGAAATGCTGGAGATTCTGAGTGAGCACGATCGAAGGGTGTACGCACGGTATCTGCAGCCGTGGCTGCTGTTCTATCGCCCACAGTGCATACGGTTCCGCGATCGCGCCCACAGGCCGGATCGGCTCTGACACGATCCTGTCGACCAGCGAATTGGCCCATACGCAATGGTCAATCAGATAGCGGATGAATTCTTCGGGCATCTGCCACCGCAACGCCAATTCCACGGCGATGCCTCTTAACACTTCGCCGTTTTTTTCGATCAGCTCGCAGGGAAAGAGTGATAGCGGCGCCTCGGGGTGGTTTTGCCACCGAGTGTGCAACAAGGACAGCAGTCTGGCAGGAAAACTGTGTGGTACGCGGCTCGGGTCCGCGAAATCGCTGGCGTTATCGCGTTCATCGAGTTGATAGCCTTGGTCCCCAGTGTTCGAGACAACGATCTGCACCGGACCGCAGATCGTCTGGCGGATCCGCGCCCAATCCCTGCGCACATGTACCGCCTGGCGAATCGCCCGTCCTGTGAGTGTTACGTCAATCAATCGGCCCGAATGCAGTCCACGTATATGAACCGGATAGCCGCGACCGTTCGCGAGCGCGGCGACGCGCGCGGCGCTGTCGGCGCTCTCTGTGGTCTGAACTACGGCAATGCCGCCTGGCGCCGCACCTGGTTGGCCCGACTCGAGCGCCTCTGAGACGAATAAATCGACATGTGCCTGAAGGAAACGACTTGTGCCAAATTGCAGAATGGGTTGCGTGAGCGGTGCGGCAAGGGTTGGTGCTTCCTCATGCGAAGGGCGCATCGCTAACATTCCACAATAGCTTTGACGACACCGCCGGCAGGATCGAGCAGTGTCGCAAATTGAGCGGGGACATCGGCTAACGCAAGTCGATGCGTATTCAGTGCGCGGTCCGGGATATGGCCTGCCCGCATGGCCTTGATGACGGTTTCGAAGTCCTCGAGTGTAGCGTTACGGCTGCCGAGTAGGGTGGTTTCGCGCTTGTGGAATTCCGGGTCCGAAAAAGTGATCGTGTCAGCCACGATGGAAACCAGAACGTACCGGCCGCCATGGGCGATGAACTGGAAGCCGCGTTCCATTGCTTTGGGGTTTCCGGTTGCGTCGAACACCACATCAAAGAAGTCGCCGTCTGTCTGTTCCGACAATTGCGCGTGATCGCCGTCGCCAATCTGCACGGCTGCGGCGGCGCCTAGATGTTTGACGCAGAAATCTAGCCGGTCCGCACGCGTATCGAGGACGGTCACCGTCGCACCGCGCAGTTTGCAGAAGGTAAGAACCGCCATGCCGATCGGCCCCGCGCCGACTACGAGCACGCGTTCACCCTGCTTCACGTCGCCACGCCTGACCGCATGCGCGCCGATCGCAAGGAATTCGACCATGGCCGCCTGATCGAGCGTGATGCCTTCGGCCTTGTGAACGAACTGCGCGGGAACGCTCAGGTACTCGGTGAACGCACCGTCTCGATGCACGCCCAACACCTGGATATTCACGCAGCAATTGGTCTTGCCGCGGCGGCACGCAATGCATTGGCCGCACGACAGATACGGCATCACGAAGACCTGATCGCCAGCAACGAGTCCGCTGTGGGGCGGCGCCTGTTCGACGATGCCGGACAACTCATGGCCCATCACGCGCGGATAGGCCAGATAAGGCTGATTTCCCGTGAAAATATGCAAGTCCGTACCGCATACGCCAACACGCTTGACGCGTAAGAGCACGTCGTTTTTTCCCGTTTCGGGTTTAGGCCTTTCCTGTGCGCTCAGCTTTCCTGGCGTCTCGCATATTACCGTAAGCATAGCAATCCTTATTTCGTCGCCGTTTCGAGCGGCGCAGCGTTAGTTCGAGTACGTCTTGCAGCGGCGGCCGGGCGAGATTTATATCGAGCCGCCCGGTCGGCCAGGATGATCAATACAGCACGTTCTTCGCTTCAGGTTTGTCGATGTTGCCTTTGGTCACCATCACCACACCGGTATCGAGGTTCTTCGACACCGGCTTTTTCTCGATCAGATTGACCACCGTCTTCACGCCTAGCTCGCCCATCTGGTACGAGCCCTGCACGGCGGTGGCGGCAAGCGTGCCGTCCTTGATGAAACCCTGCAGATCCTGATTGCCGTCGAAGCCGATCGCCACCACTTTGCCGGCTTTGCCGGACTGTTCGAGCGCACGACCCATGCCGACCGCGGTTGGCTCATTCGCGCCGAAAATGCCTTTGAGGTCGGGATTGGCGGTCAACGTGTCGGTGGTCTGGTTGAGCGCCGTCGCCATCTGCGAGTTCGAATAGAAAGGTCCCACCACCTGCAATTGCGAATGTGCCTTCAGATAGTCGCGGAATCCGCCCACCCGGCCGATTTCCGAGCCCGCGCCGGCGACATAGGACATGATCGCGATCTTGCCGCTTTGGCCCACGCGGTCGATCAGCGCTTTGGCGCACAGTTCGCCCGCCTTCTTGTTGTCGGTCGAGAGGAATGACTGGTAGTACTGCTTGCCGGAATCGGAGAGCGCGGAATCGATGATGACGACCGGGATATGGGCTTCCCACGCCTTCTTGACGGCGGGCACGAGCGCGTCCGGATCGGACGGGGCGAGCACGATACCGGCCACCTTGCGATTCACCGCGTTCTCGACCATGTTGACCTCGTCGGCAATGGCGGTTTCCGCCGCCGGACCCTGGAAAGTCATCGTGTAGCCCTTGAGTTGACCCATTGCCGCATTCGCGCCCTTCTGGACGTTCTGCCAGTAGTTGGAACTCGATGTCTTTACGATTACCGCGATCTCGCCGCCGGCGGCGCGAGCAAGTCCGGTGGCCAGCATCAGGGTGGCGGCCAGCAGGCTCAGTTGGAATGTGCGCATGTCTCTACTCCTGTGAGGATTTGTTGTCGTACATGGACTTCTCGGCGCTGCAGACCAGCCGGTCCGAAGCGCCGATGGATGTCACCGGCGATTGCGGAGCTGGTCGATCCAGACAGTGCCCAGAATCACCAGGCCGATGATGATTTGCTGAATGAAGCTCGACACTCCATTCATGTTCAACCCATTACGCAGAATGCCGATCACGAATGCACCGATCGCCGTGCCGGAAATCGTGCCGACGCCGCCCATCAGCGAGGTGCCGCCGATCACCGCACTGGCAATCGCGTCGAGTTCGTACATCACGCCTTCATTCGGCTGCGCGGTGAGCAGTCGCGACATCAACACGCAGCCGGTCACGCCTGCAAGCGCACCGGAGAGCACATACGTGAACATCGTCACGCGCGCGACATTGACGCCGGACAGCCGGGCCGCTTCGGCGTTGGAGCCGACCGCGTAAATATGCCGGCCGAGCGTGGTTCGGCTTAGCATGATCGACACGGCGACGGCGATGACGATCATCAGCAGCACGGGGTAGGGGATGCCTGGAAACTTCACGTCCGGAAAGCCGTCCGCCCCGATCGTCTCGATCCTGAACAACGCGCCGTTGCCGAGCACGCCGAAGGCTTCACCCAGCCCCGACACGGGGCGCGCGCCGGTGATTTGCAGTGCCAGGCCACGGGCCACTAGCATCATGCCGAGCGTGGCGATAAACGGCGGCAGGCGCATGCGCGTGACGCACAGACCGTTCACTGCGCCGCACAACGCGCCGATCACGATGCCGAGCAGCATGCCGACGGTGACCGGCATGCCGGCCTTCACGGCGAGGGCCGCCACGACACCGGACAGCGCGAGCACCGAGCCGACCGACAGGTCGATGCCGCCCGTGATGATGACGCAGGTCGCGGCGACGCCAAGGTAGGCAATCGAGGTCACCTGCAGCGCGACGGTCATCGCGTTGTCTACGGTATGGAAGGCCTCGCTCGTGGACGAGAACACCAGGATCATCACAATCAGGCTGGCGAAGGCGGCAAACTTCTGGATCAGATCCTTGCGCCGTTCGCTGGCAAGCGAGGGGCTGGGACGTGTAAGCGTGCTCATTGCGAAGCTCCCGAGGTGTCCGAAGCGCCTTGGCGTCCCGAGGCGTAATGCATGATTTCTTCCTGACTCGTTTGACGGGTCTCGAGGATCGTTACGAGGTCGCCTTCATGAAAAACAGCCACGCGATCCGTCATGCCGAGAATCTCGGGCAGTTCGGAGCTGATCATGACCACGCCGATGCCTTGCGCCGCCAGCTTGTCGAGCAGTTCGTAGATCGCGAATTTGGCGCCGACGTCGATGCCGCGGGTGGGCTCGTCGAAGAACAGCACGCGTGAATCGCGGAACAGCCACTTGCTGATGACAACCTTCTGCTGATTGCCGCCTGACAGGTTGCGTGCGATCTGCCTGACGCTTGGCGTGCGTATGCCCAGTGCGTCCACGTAGCGTTTCGCAACAGCGGCCTCGGTTGCGAAGCGTATAAATCCCAGGCGGTTCGAGACCGCATCCATGTTGGCCAGCGTGATATTGCTGGCGACGGGCATGTTGAGCGACAGGCCGTTGGCCTTGCGGTCTTCGGACAGGTACGCAATGCCGTGCCGGATAGCGTCGATCGGCGAGCGGATCGCAAGGGTCTCGTGACCTAGCCTGATCGTGCCGCTGTCGGGCAGATCGGCGCCAAAGATCGCGCGTGCCACTTCCGTTCGGCCCGCACCCATCAAGCCGGCGAAACCCAGGATCTCGCCGCGCCGCAATTCGAAGCTGACGGGTCCGAAGACATTCGCGCGCGTCAATTGATCGACCGACAGCAAGACCTCCCCGGTCGGAACGGACGTGCGCGGCGGAAACTTATCTTCGAGCGAACGGCCGACCATGCGTGCGACGACCTTATCGATGGTGGTTTCGCGAAACACGTCTGTCGACACATAACGTCCGTCGCGCATGACGGTGACGCGGTCGACGATCTCGGTCATTTCATCGAGCCGGTGCGAGATATAAATGATTCCGACGCCGGCGCGCTTCAGCTCGTGAATGATCCTGAAGAGCTGGCGGGTTTCCGTCTCCGTGAGGGACGACGTGGGCTCGTCCATGATCAGCACTTCGGCGTCCAGCGAGAGCGCCTTGGCGATTTCCACCATTTGCCGTTGCGCGACCGGGAGCGTGCGCACGAGTGTTCCCGGTGCGATGTCGACCCCGAGCCGGTCGAGGCAGCGCTGCGCATCGGCGCGCAGACGCGCCCGGTCGACGAATACCCCACGGCGCGGTTCACGGGCGAGAAAAATGTTCTCAGCCACCGACAGGTGCGGCACCAGGTTCAGCTCCTGGTGAATGATGGCGATGCCTGCGGCTTGAGCGTCGAGCGACGAAGCGAAGTGGCATTCGCTGCCCTTGTAGATGATGGAGCCATCGTCGGGCGGGTACTGGCCGCTGATGATTTTCATCAGCGTGGATTTGCCCGCGCCGTTTTCTCCGCATACCGCATGAACCTCACCACGCCGCAAGTCGAAACTGACGCTGTCCAGTGCGACGACGCCCGGGAAGCGCTTGGTCACGCCCGTGAGCCGCAACAACTCGCCGTTCTCGTCGGGCCGTGAGGCGCGAGCGGGCGCATCGGCAGGCGGCGCGTTTGCCGGTTCGGACGCCGAAACAGGGGCGGACGGGGTAGACGTACGATGTTCGCCCGGAGCAACTGCGAGGCGGGCATGACCAGAATGCGGGCGCGCCAATAGAGCGCGGCGCGGCGCGGGCCGTGTCGAGAATTCCAGCAAGGCTGTCTCCAATTCGTGACGCCGCCGGTGGGCGGGTACGTGGTTTTGTTCTTCGCGAAACGAACCCTTAACCGGTGCGGCAGCGAACGGCGGGGGCAAATTAATCATAGGTACGCAGCGAGAATTGGTCAAGCCACTTTTGATTTGGATGGATAGACTAAGCTGTATTCGCGGCTGGTGCTGGCCGCGATAGGCCCATGGCTCCCACGTCAGAAGCCAGCGCTGGTGGCTAGTTGACGGTCAAGCAGACGGGTGGCCTATAATCTCTATCAAGTCAAATCTAGGCTAATTGGCCTGACCAAAAAGGCGGCGCGGCCAATCGCACGGTGGGCGACACACGGTTTCTAGGGAGGACATTTGACAGGCACCCAACTCAAACAGGTCGAGACGAAACGTCTCTATCAGCACATCGCCGACCAGATACGGGCGCTTATCCAGTCGGGTGGCTTCGCCCAGGGCGCACGTTTGCCTCCCGAGCGTGATCTCGCCCAGCAACTGGGCGTTTCGCGGCCCTCACTGCGAGAAGCGCTGATCGCACTGGAGATTGCGGGCTCCGTTGAGATTCGCCAGGGCTCCGGTGTCTACGTGTGCCGGACGCCCGAGCGTTCGCCGAATGCAACCGTCGCCTTGGGCGAAAGTCCGTCCGAGTTGATGCAGGCACGCGCGGTATTGGAAGGCTCGCTGATCGTGCTGGCTGCCGCGCTGATTACGCCGGAGCGGTTGACCCGCCTGCGCGAGACGCTCGATGGGATGCGCTCGCAGATCAAGGCAGGGCGCTCTCCGCTCGACCATGATCGCGCGTTCCACGTGGGTATCGCAGAGATGACCGGCAATCTCGTGCTGGTCCGGATGGTGACCGAATTGTTCGACGAGCGTCACAGTCCGATTTCAGCGCGCCTTAGCGGTCACGCGGAGACGGGGCAAACCTGGGCAGCGGCACTCGCGGAACATGAGACGATTTATCGCGCGCTCGAGGAGCGCGACCCGCTCGCTGCTCAATCTGCGATGCGCAGCCATCTGAAGGCATCTGAGATACGGTGGACTGAGACGGGATGATGCCCTGTGAGCGTATTTGCACACATGCGTCCGGATAATTTCTTCACGCAAAATCCTGGGACGGCAAGGGTGATTGCAATTGCTGACACTCGCCGGCTCCTGCGGCGCCTCTAACGCGCGCTGTTCTTTGTAAGCAGTCCCCCGAGCGCGACGTCATCGCGGACCGGCTGAAACTGCGCGCGTTCAGTCTTTCAACTCCGCTGCAGACGGCTAGCTGTTTCGGCAGCCGCGAATACAGTTCTCGAGTTCTCATTGATCTGGCAATCGTCTTGGGCCATTCACCGCAGATCATGCCGTTAGCGTTGCTAATAATGGGTGGGTTGCGCTTTTTACCCGCTCAAATCAACGACATCCTGACTTTTTGCGCTGGTTAAATACTCGACAAGAAGTTTGCTTTTCTCCCTACGGAACTTAAGGGTTCACCGTTACGAGGAGACTATTACCATGGTCGCTTTCGAGCCAACGTACATCGCTTTTGTACTGCCATGGCACGCCCACGAAGTTCCGCATGGCCGAGATGGCTCGCGAAATTTACGGCTTCGGTTTGCACGGCGTGGAACTGGGAAGGTTCGTCGCGTTCTTCTCCGGCTATCGGCCTGATCACGTGCTCGGTGTACGGAAGCCGTATCGCGACGTGGTCGTGACTTCGGTGCGCCGCGCGTGCACTGCCTTCCGGGTTTTTCAGTGAAATCATCGCGCTATGCGCAGGAGCAAAAAATGACCGTGGCCCTCGTGCTGCATCGCGCCGACGGCGCACCTCTGTCAACCTCGTTCCGCAGGGCGGCGTTCGGCAAGGACGACCCCTTTGCACGACATCGCGAAATCGCGTGGGAAGGACCGGACTCGATGGTCGCGGGTCGGGCCAGCTTTATTGGTGAGCTCAACGTCGCGAGCTTTCCCCACATTGAAACCATCGTCGTGGTGGAAGGACAGCTCACTCTGCAAGCGGCCGGTGAGGCGCCGTTAATGCTCGGTCCGCAAGCGGGTGCTGTCATCGGGGCCGGTACGGCGCTTCGCGTCCTCGCCGAATCCCGCGTGCGGTTCGTGTTCTGTGCGGCTGCCTGCGAGAAACCGACAAAGCGCGGACTTATCCCCCTGCGTGCCGACGCCAACTTCAGACCGTCCGCTTCGCTACCGGCGGAGGTGCTGCTGGGCCCGGCGCCGCAATGCCGAAGCGACAACGTCTTTACCGACGACGGCGCGGAGTACCTCGCGGGCACGTGGGATTCGACGCCTTATCACCGGGTTGTTCGCCCGCATCGCGTGAACGAGTTCATGCAACTGCTGGCCGGCAGCGTGCGGTTCGCGGCGGCTGATGGCAGCGTGCTGTCGCTAGGCGCCGGCGACGCGCTTTTCGTGCCCCGGGGCGCACCGATCGGGTGGGAAAGCAGTGAACGGGTGGCGAAGTTTTACGTTGTTCAAAGCGTCCAGACTTCAATCGAGCGAGATTGATCATGTCTCCTCCGCTGAACCACATCCAGACTTCGCCCACGTTGCCGGCCGCGGCCGACGTGGTCGTGATCGGCGGTGGCATCATCGGCGTCTTTGCCGCCTACTACTTGGCCCGGCGCGGGTTTTCAGTCGCGCTCGTCGAGAAGGGACGGATCGGCGCCGAACAGTCGAGCCGCAATTGGGGCTGGTGCCGGCAGCAGAACCGCGACGCTCGCGAATTGCCGATGGCGAGCAAAAGCCTTGATCTGTGGGAACGATTTGCCGCTGAAACCGGTGAAGACACCGGCTTTCATCGCTGCGGGCTGTTGTATCTCAGTAACGACGAGGCCGAGCTGTCTCGCTGGTCCAGTTGGGGCGACTTTGCGAAGACCGCCGGGGTGACAACCTACATGCTCGATAGTCGGCAAGCCGGCCAGCGGGGGCAGGCGACCGGCCGCGCCTGGAAAGGCGGCGTCTTCTCGCCCAGCGATGGCACCGCTGATCCTGCCAAGGCCGCACCGGCAGTGGCCACTGCGCTCATGAAGCTCGGTGGCAGCGTCCACCAGCACTGCGCGGCCCGCGGCGTTGAATTGGAAGGCGGGCGGGTCAGCGGCGTCGTCACGGAAGCGGGGGTCATCAAGACCAGAACGGCGATCCTGGCGGGTGGCGCCTGGGCATCTTCGTTCTGCCGCCAGCTTGGTATCCGTTTTCCCCAAGCCTCGATCCGCCAATCCATCCTTAGCGTGTCTCCTGTAGGACATCGGTTGCCCGATGCCTTGTTCACCTCGGGCGTGTCCATCACACGCCGCAACGATGGACGCTATGCGCTGGCCATCAGCGGCCGCGCACGCGTAGACGTCACGCCGCAGTTCATACGATTCGCCCCACAATTCGTACCGATGTTCGCCAGGCGCTGGCGCAGCCTTCTTCCCGGTGGTCTGGAGGGCATTCGCGGTGGGCACGAAACGCTGAAGCGTTGGCGGCTCGACGCGCCGACACCTATGGAGCGGGTGCGCATTCTCGATCCGAAGCCGGATCTGCCGACCATTGAGGAGACCCACCGCCGCGCCGTCGAACTACTGCCCGAACTCGGCCAGGCAGAGATCACCCACGCGTGGGCCGGCTTCGTCGACAGCACGCCGGATGGTGTTCCCGGTGTTGGCGAAATGCCTGGTATGCCGGGATTGATTCTGGCAGCAGGCTTTTCCGGACACGGTTTCGGCATCGGCCCCGGCGCAGGCCACCTGATCGCGGACCTCGCCACCGGGGCCGAACCTATCGTGGATCCCACACCGTATCGGCCCAGCCGATTCAGCGACTCCGCATGGGGCAAGGTTGCTGATTTCTAGGTCGCAACCCGACTGCGTTGGAGAGTCGAACTCCAGCTCAGCAAATCAACCCGGCAAGCCCTGCCGAGGAGACGACCACGTCGCCGGAAAATGCAGGCAGTTCGTGCGGTATTGGTGCGCCGACGATCAACGGCGCGATGCGCGTCGCGTGCGCGTCGGCCAGCGTCACGCCGCTGTGACCGCTCTACATCGATCAATGCTGCGGGTGTGTTCAGCGACTGCAATTCCATCTGCGACTCCTTGCGATTGTTTGCGCAAGTGGTCCCCCGGCATCAGCATGGCGCCGTGAGGAAAGTGCCGCCACGGTAGGAGTTTCGTGCTCCCTTGTGTTTAACGAAGGATAAACCGACCGTTAAGCCCCAATGAATATCACGTCAGGCACGCCAGGGTACTGGGTCGAAGGCTCGCTTCGCGGCCTCGAGAAACGCACGCTGGCGGATCGTCAGGCCATGACGCGTGGGCACCAGGGCCATCACCGGCGCCGGTTCGAGGCGCCATGCCGGTAGTACGCGCTTCAGCTTTCCCGCTGCGATCAGCCGCGCGGCGTCCCATTCGGATCGTTCGACAATGCCGAGGCCGTCGACCGCCCAGTCGCTAACGACCGTACCGTCATTCGACGACAAAGCGCCGGCTAGCCGAATCGTGACGGCCTGGTCTCCGCGTTTGCCCGTGCCATTCGGCCGGGTGAAACGCAGGCGCGTAACGTCTTCATCGTTTTCGCGCAACGTCAGGAATTCGTATTGCGTGAGTTCGGATGGATGCTCCAGTTTCGACAGGCGACGCGCAAGGGCCGGGCTCGCGCACAGGAAGCGGTCGTTTGGGGCGAGATAGTGTCCTATCCAGGACGATCCCTTAATGTTGCCGATGGACACGACCGCGTCGGCACCAGCCGCTGCCGTGAGGGGGCTATCGGACAGGATGAGCGAAATAGCGAGATTCGGGTGTGCGCGATGCAGATCGCGAACCAGCGGCGCCACGTGCGCGCGGCCAAAACCAAACGGCGCGACTACGCGCAAATGACCGCTTACACCAGCCGACTCACTGGAGACGCGCGAAGGAATGGACTCGATCCGCTCCAGGATTTCTATCGCTTCCTGGACGAGCCGCTGGCCTTCGTTCGTCAGCGAAATGCCTCTGGCGGCGCGTGTGGCCAGACGAACTCCCATACGCTCTTCGATGCGCTGAAGACGCACCGTGACAGCGGGAGGCGTGAGATCCAGTAGCCTGGCGGCTGCAGCAAGCGAGTGTGCCACGCCGAGCGCGCGGAACAGGCGCATGTCTTCCAGTTCGATCATTAAACAGCCTTTAACGATGAGTTCATCGGATATTAAACACGACAAAAAGTTTTCTTTCTATAGTGCTGCGTATGGACTTGGGTTTAGCGATGAACTCGCGAACATGCCGGCGGCGTCGCCCGTCGGGCAAACGTGACCCGGCTCGCGCGTCTACTTCACTGAGGTGTGAGGGGCGAGCCTTTTCAAACTTGAGTGGCCTTCATGGATCAACAGGAACACGGTGCCCACTTCCCCCAGACGATGAATCCCGCCGGACTGGCGATGCCGGGCGGGCATTACAGTCACGTTGCGATCGCAAATGGCCTGATTTTCGTGTCGGGTCAACTACCGATCGATCTGAACGGCAGAAAGCTCGCGGATCGTCCTTTCGAAGACCAGGCAGAGCAGGCATTGGCAAATCTTGAGGCGGCGCTTGTCGGTGCGGGCAGCGACGTGTCGAAACTAGCTCAGGTCCGTGTTTATATCGTCGATGTCGAGCATTGGCCGAGCTTTAACGCCATCTATGCGCGCTGGGCCGGCGACGCGAAACCCGCTCGCGCCGTCGTACCGGTTCCGGCGCTTCACTTCGATCTGAAGATCGAGATCGAAGCGGTCGCATTGATATAGCGTGGATTCGGATCGGCACGGTAGTGGGTCAGGGCATGTCTTAAGGCAACCTAATGAAACTGGATTCTCTTATGAGCGCTTCATCGCCAACGACAAATCTTCGCTATCGGAGATTTACTTCGACTGATATACCGGCGGCTCATGGCCTGTCTATGGCAGTCAGTTGGCCGCATCGGCCGGAGGACTGGCAATTTGCCGCTGACGAGGGTACGGGCTTCGTCGCGGAAGAAAACGGTGCCGTGATTGGCACTGCGCTGTGCTGGAAATTCGGAATCGACCGCGCGTCTCTTGGTCTCGTGATTGTGTCTTCCGAGCATCAGGGGCGTGGCATTGGCCGCAGGCTGATGGAAATGCTGCTCGAAGAACTCGGGCCACGCATCACTTTCCTGCATGCGACGCCAGCCGGTCAGCCGCTCTACGAAAAGCTGGGGTTTGACGTGTGTGGGTCGCTGGACCAGTTTCAAGCGTACGTCGGCGAGACTTCGCCGCTTGCGTTGCCCGACGGCGAAAGATTGCGGGCGGCGACTCCTGCCGACTACCCCGCTCTCATTGAACTGTGTTCGCGTGCTTGCGGGCTGCAGCGCGACGCGATGATGTCCGCATTGCTGAAGCTCGGGGAAAGCGTGGTGCTCGAATGCGACGGCGAAATTACCGGATTCTCGGTGCTCCGTCGTTTTGGCCGGGGCTACGTGATTGGTCCTGTGCTCGCACTCCGTTCTCACGACGACCTTCGGGCGAAAGCGCTGATCGGCTACTGGCTGGCGGGTCGCGCAGGCGAGTTCGTTCGTGTCGATGTCCCCTCGGGAACGAGTCTGCCCGACTGGCTGATCGGACAGGGATTGAAGCGGGTGGATACCGTCGTGAAGATGGTCCGCAATGCGCCTGCTGACATGCATACAGGTGAGCCCGATCCGGTATGGCGACTGTATGGCCTCATTAGTCAGGCGATGTTCTAGGCCTCGCCGCAACAGCTTGGCGTAGCACGAGCCTGCGCTGGGAATGGATAGCAACCCCGGCATGCAGCCACCTGGCTGGCTCGATAAGCGGCTCGATTGCGAACGCACATGCTTGGCAGATGAGCCCGCTTGCCGCCTCGCGCCGCTGACCGTTAAGTCTGCTTTAGCGACCAGCAATTCAACATTCGACAACCTGAGCTTTGTGGTGTTCGACACTCGCCAATATACGATTCACCGAATATACGACTCAGGAAGGAGCTCTAGCAGATGCGCGTACCGTTGACCCGCGTCGATACCACCCCGAGCTTGCCCGACAGCGCTGATGTTGTCGTGATCGGTGCGGGCATCGTCGGTGTATTCACAGCATGGTTTCTGGCGAAGCGGGGCGTGAAGGTTTCGCTCATCGAAAAAGGCATAGTCGGGGGCGAGCAGTCCAGCCGGAACTGGGGCTGGTGCCGTCAACAAAACCGCGATGCGCGCGAATTGCCGATTGCGACCGAAAGCCTGCGGCTATGGGAGCAGTTTGAAGCCGAGTCTGGTGAGACCACCGGTTTTCGCCGCAGCGGCCTGCTGTATCTGAGCAACGATGACAGCGAACTCGCCACCTGGACGCGCTGGTGCGAATTCGCACGCACGGCGGGTGTCAGGACGGAGGTGCTCGGCAGTAAACTGGCAACCGAACGGGCTGCTGCGACCGGACGCAACTGGAAAGGCGGCGTGTTCGCGCCGACCGACGGCACCGCCGATCCGGCCAACGCTGCGCCGGCGGTGGCTCGCAGCATCATGAGGCTGGGCGGAACGGTTCATCAGAACTGCGCCGCGCGGGGGATCGAAACCGAAGGCGGCCGGGTCAGCGGTGTGGTGACTGAGCATGGCACGATCCGCACGAAGATCGCGGTGCTGTCCGGCGGCGCATGGGCTTCCACGTTTTGCCGGCAACTGGGCATCCGTCTGCCGCAGGCGACCATTCGATCTTCTGTCATGTCGGTTTCGCTGCGCCGGGGCACGTTGCCGGATGCGCTGCACACATCGGGCATTACCGTCACGCGACGCGGTGACGAAGAATATTCGCTCGCAATCAGTGGATTGGCAAAGCTCGATCCCACGCTGCAGAAGATCCGCTACGCAAAGGACTTCATGCCGATGTTCGGACGCCGCTGGCGCAGCCTCAGTCCGGGTAATCTGGAAGGCGTGCGCTCCGGTCATGAAGGAGCCGGGCGCTGGCGACTCGACTGCCCGAGCCCCATGGAAAAGATGCGGGTGCTGGACCCCTGCGTCGATGAAGCCACGCTCAAGGAGATTCGCAAGCGGGCAATCGATCTGTGTCCGGTGATCCGAGAGAGCCGGGTCACCGCATCCTGGGCAGGCTACATTGACATGACACCGGACGGCGTTCCCGCTATCGGCGAAGCGAAGGAACTGCCGGGGTTCGTGCTGGCCGCTGGCCTGAGCGGCCACGGTTTCGGCATTGGGCCCGGGTGCGGTCATCTCGTCGCGGATATGGTCACAGGCGCGCCGCCGATCGTTGATCCCGAACCCTATCGTCCGGGGCGATTCGAAGAGTCGGTGTGGGGAGAGGTCGCCGACTTTTAAGAACGGATTTATCACCTGCCCGACGGAGTAAACCGGCTCGGACAGCAGCCACGAACGTTAATCAGGCTGCCATCCCTTGCCAACTCGTTAAGCCGCGGTTTTAGCCTTTTTGTGAGCGCACGGTACTACTCAAGGACACGTTGCAATGAATTCACCTGTTCTTCACCTGAAGCAAGCGGGCCGGCTGGACCGGCTCTTTATCGACGGCGAATGGACTGCCCCCGCAGGTGTTGCGCATGCGGCGGTCGTGTGCCCGTCTACCGAAGACACGCTCTGCGAGATTCCACTTGGCGACGCACGTGACGTCGACCGCGCCGTGCAAGCCGCGCGCAAAGCGTTCGTGCGATGGTCCGTGACGTCACCGAAGGAGCGCGCTGCGCTGCTGGACCGCGTTCATGCGTTGATCATCGAGCGTGCCGAACTGTTCGCCCAGGCGCTGACGATGGAAATGGGCGCGCCGATCAACTACGCGCGTGGCGCGCATGTGCCGCTCGCGGCCGAACATATCCGTGTCGCGCGGGATAATCTGGCAAGTTACCCTTTCCGCGTCCAGCGGGGAACGACTGCGGTCGTGCGCGAGCCGATCGGCGTGTGCGCGCTCATCACGCCGTGGAACTGGCCGATTTATCAGATCACGGCCAAGGTGGGACCGGCGCTTGCAGCCGGCTGTACCGTGGTGCTGAAGCCCAGCGAGTTGTCTGCGCTGAGCGCCTTGCTGTTTGCGGAGGTCATCGCCGACGCGGGCATTCCCGCTGGCGTATTCAACCTCGTGAGCGGCACGGGCCCTGAAGTGGGTGCGGCGCTCGCGTCCCATCCGCAAGTCGATATGGTGTCGATCACAGGTTCGACGCGGGCGGGTGTGCTGGTCGCCCAGGCAGCCGCGCCCACTGTCAAGCGCGTGGCCCAGGAGCTTGGCGGCAAATCCCCCAACATCGTATTGCCGGATGCCGATCTGCCGCGTGCCGTGTCGCTTGGCGTCGCAGCGGCATTCCGCAATATGGGGCAATCGTGCAGCGCGCCGACCCGCATGATCGTGCCGCGCAGCATCGCGGCCGAGGTCGAAACGCTGGCGGTCGCGGCGACGGAACAGATGATCGTCGGTAATCCGTTCGCCGAAGCGACGACCCACGGCCCGCTCGCCAATCGCGCGCAGTTCGGCAGGGTGCAGCGGATGATCGAGGCAGGTATCGACGAAGGAACAAAGCTGATTGTGGGCGGCACCGGACGACCGGTCGGATTCAGCAAAGGCTTTTACGCGCGCCCGACAATCTTCTCGGATGTCCGCACCGATATGACCATTGCACAGGAGGAGATCTTCGGGCCGGTTCTCGCGATTCTTCCTTACGATACGGTCGAAGAAGCGATCGCCATCGCGAACGACACGGTGTATGGCCTCGGCGCGCATATCCAGGGCAAGGACAGGGAACGCATGCACGCGGTCGCCGCTCGCATCCAGTCAGGCCAGGTGCATCTGAACTACCCGGCATGGGATCCGCAGGCGCCGTTCGGCGGGTACAAGCAGTCTGGGAATGGACGCGAGTACGGGATCGAAGGCATGGAAGAGTACATGGAGGTAAAGTCGATCCTTGGGTACTACGCATGATTCGTGGCGAAGCGCGCAGTGACGCTGCGCGCTCGGATGCGCTGATGCATGGCGACGGCGATAAGGCTGATCGCCAGGTCGGGCGTTCTCCGGCACGGCGGAAGTTTTATGGTTTCAAAGTGGCCGATCCCGGAAGTTACTTGAGTAACAGGAGACGGGGAAGCGGCTCGTTTGACCGCTTAAATCGGCCCCGCCGGAAATTGTTTGGTTGATTTTCCGGCAGTTAATCGAGTTCCTCTACACGGACATTGCCGTGGTCGATGTTGTGATGCCCCCATCGACCGCATGTGGCTTTCGAGCGCCCTTTGCGCAGCACCATGGCTAGCCCACGTTCCCGTGATTTCTTTCCGTCGTTCATGTGCTGCGCAACCTGCCGGTGCACGGATAGTTGCGCAAGAAATCAGGCACGAATGGACCGATCGACCTGATTAACAGACTGAGGCCATAGTGCACCCTTGGTCCGTTGTGCTCTTTCGGCGGGAAATGCGCGGCCGCATCGGACTGTCGACCCATCGTTTCGGCCTGGAGTGATGGCCGCGGTTGAGCGTACTTTTCGCCGGCCTGCGATCTTGTGGTTTTGGAAAAACTGCGCTGCGGAAAACGTGCTGAGTTCACGCTATCCCGCAGTATCGCCATCGCCAGGGTTGCCCGGAACAGTCGGTGCACCAATGCTTTACCGTGTTCCTCAGCAAATTGCGAGCGGCTTACAAGCCGGCGTATATGCACGGATGCACGGCTGACGTCCGCGCGCGCTGCCCATCAATGCCGACGCACGCGTGCGTATCGCGACGCTGCGCGAAGGCATCACAATAAAGCACGAGTTGCCGATGCCCGGCTCGGCGTATCTTGTTGCGGATCACGGGCGGCTCGATGTGGGATCTATCCAGCTCGTTCCGCGCGACAGTGCAGCCGTCCGGGATGAGGCGAAGCTGGATTTGATAGCGCATGACGACACGGATGTGATGATCGTCGAACTTTTGGGCTAAGGCGAATGAGCTCTCTTGTTGTGTGCGACTGGTCGTCGGCCATAAAGCGACACCCACCTCTCGGCCATGAATGACCGCTGACGCCACGGAACCGCCCCCCGACTTCGGTGCGATCCCTTGGGCTGAATGTACCGAGTGTTGCTCTCGATGGGCGCTTTCGCCCGCATCATGCAAAATAGCCGCACTTAAATTCGGAGGATGGTTCGTGGGCGTTAACTTCGACCTGAACGATTTGCAGGCGTTTCGAGCTGTCGTGGAGTTGGGTAGCTTCCGCAAAGCCGCGGAGGCGGTCAACATTTCGCAGCCGGCATTGAGTCGCCGCATCGAGAAGCTCGAGGCGGCGCTCGGCGTGCGCCTGTTCGAGCGAACAACCCGAAGCGTTACGCTCACAACCGTAGGGCGCGTTTTCGCCCCGAGCGCGGAACAACTGCTCGACGATCTCGATGTCGCCTTGCTCGGTATCCGCGACGTCTCCACGAGCCGCCTGGGTCATGTGACCATCGCATGTGTGCCGTCCGTTGCCTATTATTTCCTGCCGAGCGTCATTGCCGCCTTTCACAGCCGCTATCCGCGAATCCGGGTCAAGCTCCTCGACTCGAGCGCCAACGAAGTGCTCGGCGCGGTGATCAGCGGCGAAGCCGATTTCGGCGTCAGCTTCATGGGCAGCCAGGAGACCGAGGTCGAGTTCAAGATCTTGCTGCAGGAACGGTTCGTCGCCGCGTGCCGCCGCGATCATCCCCTTGCTCGAAAAAAGCAGGTGACCTGGAGCGAGCTTTATGAACACGAATACGTTTCCGTCGACAAGACTTCTGGCAACCGCCTGCTGCTCGATCAGGCGCTGACCGCCGTGGCGCCGAGAATGCCTAGTGTCTGCGAGACCCGTCATGTCACCACCATGCTTGGCCTGATCGAAGCAGGACTCGGTGTGGCCGCCGTGCCTTCAATGGCCATGCCCATGCGCGACCATCCGATTCTGACAAGCGTGCCGCTCGTCGATCCGGTCGTGACGAGACGCGTCGGCATAGTCAGGCGCCGCGGACGTCCGCTCGCGCCGGCCGCACAACAGTTTTATCAGACGATCCTCGACACGAAGCGCAGCGGCACGGTCGGCGCCGCGGGAAAGAAGGCGCCGAAATGACGTTGGCGAGGCCGTTCAGGCTGCTCTACGTTCAGGTCCTGCTTGGAATGGGGCTCGGCATGACCGTTGGCTACTTGTGGCCGCAGGCCAGCGCGTCGCTCAAACCACTCAGCGATGCTTTCGTCGCCCTCGTGCGCATGATGATCGCCCCGATCGTCTTTTGCACGATCGTCACCGGCATCACGTCGCTTGCGAGCGGCTCGAAGATCGGGCGGACGATTCTGAAGGCGCTGGCGTTGTTCTACTTTCTCACCATTGTTGCGCTCGTTCTGGGGCTGGCGACCGCGTTTGCGCTGCACCCGGGCGCGGGCCTGCACATCGACGCGCATCATCTGGATGCGGCGGTCCTCGCGCAGTATTCGACGCGCTCGCAGTCGCACGGATTCGTCGAATTCGCGCTGCATGTGATCCCTGAGACGCTCGTCGGCGCTTTCGAGAAAGGCGAGGTGCTGCCGGTGCTGCTGCTTGCCCTTCTGTTCGGCTTCGCATTGAATGCCAACCAAAGCGCCGGGCGGCGGGTACAGGAATTCATCGACGGCATCGCTCACGTGCTGTTTCGCATCCTTGCGATGATCATGCGTCTTGCGCCCGTCGGCGCATTCGGCGCGATGGCATTCACGGTGGGCCGCTTCGGCATTCGTTCGATTGGCTCGCTCGGCATGCTGATGGTGGCGTTCTACGCGGCGTGCCTGCTGTTCATCGTTTGCGTGCTCGGTCCACTCGCACGGCTGCATGGCTTCTCGCTCTGGCGACTGCTGCGCTACATTCGCGAAGAACTCGTCATCGTACTCGCGACGTCGTCGACCGAACCGGTGCTGCCGCGCCTCATCATCAAGCTCGAAGCGCTTGGCTGCGACAAGGGCATCGTGGGACTCGTGCTGCCTGCCGGCTATTCGTTCAACCTCGACGGCACGGCGATCTACCTGACGCTCGCCTCCATGTTCATCGCTCAAGCGTGCGATGTTCACCTTTCGGGCGGCCAGATCGCGACCATGCTCGCGGTCATGCTGCTCACGTCGAAGGGCGCGGCGGGCGTAACGGGCAGCGGACTGGTTGCGCTCGTCGCGACGCTGGCCGTCATTCCCGACTTGCCGCCTGCAGGTGTCGCGCTGCTGGTCGGCATCGATCGCTTCATGTCCGAAGCGCGCGCCCTGACGAGTGTGATCAGCAATGCCTGCGCGGTGATCTTCGTATCGATGTGGGAGCGTTCCTGCGACCGGGTGCGCCTGAAGAACGCATTGAGCCTCGCGCATGAGCGTGAGGATGCATTCGATCAGCCCGCCGACCTGACGGGCTGAATCGTAGCCTTCGTCTCAATGCGTGGCGACGGAATCGAGCCCGGTCGATGTCACCTCCGGCTGCACGGCGGGTGACGCGAGATAGTCGAGCAGCGCTTTGGCTTCCTTGGGGTGTTGTGCGCCGACGGGAATGCCGGCCGCAAAGCGCGTGACGGACTGCATCGACTCCGGAATCTTGCCGACATACGCCGCGCCCTTCACTGGAAGCAGCTCACTCACCTGCTGAAATCCCACTTCGTAGTCGCCCGTCGCAACAACGGACGCCACCGGAATTTTGGGGATCATCTTCGCCTTGGTCTTGACCTGCTCCTCGATGCCGAGCCGCTTGAACAACTCGCGCTCGATATAGACGCCGCTCGCGCTATCCGAGTAAGCGATCGACCGGGCATGCAGCAAGGTTGCCTTGAGCGCCGCCTCGGACCCGATGTCGGGCTTCGGCGCGCCGTCGCGCACCACCATGCCGATCCGCGAATCCGCAAGCTCGACGCGCGAACCGGGGATCACCTTGCCCTGCTTGATCAGATCATCGAGTGCATAGCCGACCATGATCACCACGTCGGCAGGTTCGCCGCGCTGAAGCCGGTTCGGAATGGCCTCCGGCGACTTGCCCATCGACGGGCCGAGCGCGGTATCGAGCGTATTGCCGGTGGACGCCGCGAACTTCGGGCCGAGCAGCTTGTAGGCGGCGGTAAAGCCGCCCGAACTCATCACATGCAGATCTGCGGCCTGCACATTCGCCGCAGCGGCGCAGGTGCCGAGCAGCGCCGCGGTGCAGAGTTTCAGAAGAAAGGATTTCATGGGGCGATAGAATGTCAGTCTAATGTTCGAGGAAGCGTGCGATGCTTCAGGGAGCCGCGTGCAGCGGAACGCGACGGCGCCGGTACAGTGCGAGTGTTGCACCGAGTCCGCACACCGCGGCGAAGCTCATCCAGTAGCCTGGCGCGGCTTTATCACCCGTCATATGAATGAGCGCGGTCGAGATGACGGGCGTAAAACCTCCGAAGACCGCTGTCGCGAGGCTGTAGGCGAGTGAGAATCCGGCGACGCGTACCTCCACTGGCATCACCTCCGTGAGCGCGACGACCATCGCGCCGTTGTACATGCCGTACATGAACGAGAGCCAGAGCAGCACAAGCAGCATGTTGACGAAGCTCGGTGCGTGGGCCAGCAGCGACAGCGCCGGGTAGGCGGTCGCAATTGCCAGGATCGTCATCGCGAGAAGGAGCGGACGGCGTCCGATCCTGTCCGACAGCGCACCACCAATCGGCAGCCAGATGAAATTGGAGACACCCACGCACAGCGTGACGAGCAGGCTGTCGGCAGTGCTCAGATGCAGGACCGTCTTGCCGAAGGTCGGCGCATATACCGTGATCAGATAAAAAGTCGTGGTGGTCATCGCCACCAGCAGCACGCCGGCGATCACGACACTCCAGTTCTGCACGAGCGTAGCAAAGACCTCTTTCATGCTCGGGCGATGCTGGCGCTGCTTGAACTCCTCTGTTTCCTCGAGATTGCGCCGCAGGATGAAGATGAAAGGCACGATCATGCAACCTACGAAGAACGGCACGCGCCATCCCCACGCGGCGATCGCCGCCGTGTCGAGCCACTGATTGAGCGCGAAGCCGAGCGCGGCGGCGATGACGATAGCCACTTGCTGGCTCGCCGACTGCCAACTCGTGAAGAAGCCCTTGCGGCCCGGCGTCGCCATTTCGGCCAGATACACCGAAACCCCGCCGAGTTCAGCTCCCGCCGAGAAGCCCTGCAGCAGACGACCGATGAGAACCAGCGCCGGGGCGAAGAGTCCGATCGTCGCATAGCCGGGCACGAACGCGATCAGGATGGTGCCACTCGCCATGATCGACAGCGTGACGATCAGGCCCTTGCGGCGGCCGGCATCGTCGATGTACGCGCCGAGGATGATCGCACCGAGCGGCCGCATCAGGAAACCTGCGCCGAAGACGGCGAAGGTCATCATCAGCGATGCGAACTCGCTCGCTGCCGGGAAAAAAACAGCGGCGATCTGCGTTGCATAGAAGCCAAACAGGAAGAAGTCGAACTGCTCCAGGAAGTTGCCTGCCGTTACGCGTAATACGGCGGTTGTCTTGGACTGCCCAGGGGGCAGGGTGCTTGAGGAGGGATGCATCGAGGTGTCTCCTGACAATTTTGAACTTTGTGATGTTCGGGCGGATCATTGTTTGTCGAATACTCGCCCGAACGGCACGAAACGATAAGTGCAATTTTCGGAACGATTGATGTCCTCTGGTTATCGGTCGGCGAATCGCTCAGGCCACAAACCGGCACTGGGAGGCGGGCGTGCGGGTATCCATGTTGCGTCCCCGGTTCAGGTGATCGTCGATTTCCGCCGCGCATCCGAGCATGCGGGGATAGAGGAAGATCGTGAACGCGGCGGTTTCCAGATCGGTCTCGGTCAATTCACCACGTCGCAGCGGCTGCCACAGCATCTTCAGCAGCAGCGCTGCAATCACCGCATCGACGTTGACGCAATATACGTTGCGGGACACGCCGGCATCGAACAACGCCTGCACAAGTTCGCGATAGAACGTATGGAACACGTTGTATTCGCCGCGCTTCTCGCACAGGTCCGCGATGAACACTTCGCGCGGATCGTGGTTGACCGGCCTGTCCTTGAAGACCGGGTGGTTCACGCCCGGCAGCTTCGCGATGTCGAGGCTGCCGGCATGCTTCTGCCGGGCCTTGTATTGCGCATACCGCTCGACCGAGCGCTCGGCCAGCGAGCGCAGGTCAACGCCATGTACAGGGTCGGACGGATCGGCGAGGCCGCTGTCCCGGAACGCTTCGATCAGGAACGCGATGCCCTCATAGCCGTTGCCGCCATGCGTATAGCCGGTATGCGTGAGAAAGCCGACCAGCGCCTTGTTGAGTTGCACGCGCTCTGGACTTTCCGGACCGTCGGCCGATACCGCGCCTTTCGCACCCTGCGCCGAGATGGCTCCTGGACCGTTGGTGAGCAGCAGACCGACCAGCGTCTTGAAGGCGAACAGATCGTCGGGCCCGGGCTCGAGGTTGAGCAGCGCGGCAAAGCAGATTTCGGTGAGGCTGAGTTCGTTCAGCAAAGCTTGCGTGGTAAAGCCGCAGAAGCCGTCTGGACGGTGCCGCGAGGCGTCCGCCGATGCGCCGATCAGTGTGCCGAACAGCATGGTCCACCAGGGCAGGCTCTCGGCCGTAACGCGCGAGATGCGCTTGCGCATCAGGGGTCCCCACGCGAGCGTCGTGGTGATCGCGGCCAGCACCGCGTCGGCCGTCGGGTGATCAGGCTGAGACGCGAGCCAGCGGACGAGGACCGACTGGGCCCCACGCTTGGCGAGTCCCGCGAGCATCGCCTCGGCGCGCGGATCGCTTGAGTCTGCGAAAAACGGCTCGCTGCCGCCCGCGTCGATCCTGGCGATGTCGAAGTTCTCATCGAGCGCGCTCGTCAGGCCGGCTGCCGAGAAGCGATCGATCATCCATTTCACGGCATCCCGAGCCGCTCGCTGGCGATTCGGGCCGATGATCGACGCCGCGGCGGCCAGGATCGCGTTGGGCGCGTTTCCGGCCTCGCGAGCGGCGTGCGCCGCCGCGAGTTCCGGCGTTCCGTGCAGATTGACGAACGCGGCGATCGCGACATCAATGAGCTTCTCGTCGTTCTCGCCGCCGAACTCGTGAAGCAGAGCAAGGCTGACGTTCGCTTCGAGCGAACGCGTCGCTGCGTCGAGCATCGAGGCGCCATGCAGGCTGCTGACTTGCGTTTTCGCATCCATCTGCGAAGCGCCCGATGCGTCCTTGAGCGCCTGACGCGGCGCAATCGACCCGACTTGCCGATTGACCTGCAAGACCTGCTCGTCATAGGGGGCGACCGCACCGACCACAGGAATCGCCAGGCCGGACGGAAGCCGGATACCTTGGTCGGAGCCGAACCACGGCTTGAGCGCGAGACTGCCTTCGGGCGCGAAGTCGGGCATCGTCGCGTTGGCGCGCATCACGGCGGTCAGCGCCGCCGGGATATGCGCGATGTTCGTGACGACCGCGCCTTTGGCCGAGCAGCATGGATCCTCGGGTGTGAAGAGCCGGTCCACGCCGAACTGGTCCATGAACCAGCGTTCCTTGGCTTGCGCGTCGTCGGAGCCGCCGGCCATCGCGCCCGCATGGCCGACCGCTCGCGTCAGGCGGCTCTTCCATCGGCCCACCACGCAGGCGACCACGGGCTTCGTGAAGGCCGCATCGGCTTCGTAGTAGCCACCAGGTTCGCAATAGAGCACAGCAGCCTTGCTGCGCGCATCATTGGCGAGCGCAAACGCAAATTCCGGTGCGGCGTAGTGGATGTACACGTCCTTGCCGCTTGAGATGACCGTCGACGTGCCCCAGCCGCTCATGCGCAGGTACTGCGCGATTGTCGTGCTGAAGCCGCCGGAGTTCGAGAAGATGGCGATCGATCCCTTGCGCAATGAATCGTCTGGACTATCACCGCCGAGTGCTCCGCCGATTCTCACGCGATTCCACGAGTCGGCGACGCCGAGCCCGTTCGCACCGAAGATGTCGATGCCCGCTTGCTGCCCCATCGCGCGAATTTCGCGAGCGTCGTGCACGGCGATCTTCTCGGTGATGATGAATATCTTCGTCAGATCGGGATTGACGCGGATCAGTTCGGCGACGCCGTCGCGAGCCGCCGATGGCGGTAGATAAACTACGCCGCAGTTGAAGCGGTGTCCCGCTTCCAGCCCCTCGCGGACGTTGTTGTACACCGCAATATCGCCGATAGATGTGGCGAGCACCTGGCCGCCCTTGCCCGGCGCCGTGCCGAAGACAATATTGCCGCCCGAGAACGCGTGACTGACGGGCGTCACGTCTGAGGACTCACCGCCCAGGATGTTAAGTACGCACACTCGATCGTCGCGCGTGGCTATCTGCGCGAGCGAGTTGACGCCAACGAAATACTTGAACGGGTTGCTGGTTTGCTTGTACATGTCGCTCTCCTCAGGCTTGAGCCGTTTCGGTTTCGGTCGCGGGTGCACCGATTCGTGCTGCGACCTCGGCTCGGCCACCGGCGCGCATCCACGCATCCGCCTGCCGTGCGTACTGGATGACCTCACTGATGTCGGAATCGAATCCGAACAGCCGGTAGGGCAGGCCGAGCGAATCGCATGTATCTCTCAGCGCGGCCATCCCTCGCACGAGGTTCGGCCCTCCGCGGCCGAGCACCACGTAAAGGGGCGTCGGCCCATGCTCGCTGAAGTGTTCGCGAAGAGCATCGGCCATCGCGCGCAGCGTCTCGAAGATGTCGGTGTTATTCGACTTGCCGCCGATGATGAAAAGCACATTCGACTGCTTGAGCCAGTGCCTGAAGCAGATGCGGGCCACTTCTTTCATCTTCGCGTAAGGCGGATTGCCGCCGAAATCCGACGAGATGATCGCGGCGTCCCCCAGCATTTCGGTGACGAGCGAGTTGGCGCCGCCGCCGAACGTGGGCGCGAGAATCGTGCCTTTCTCGTTGATCACATACACGTCGCTCTGGCCCTGGTGCGTGCGCAACTGATTGATCTCCTGCTCGAAATCGGAGTAATCCGCCGCGAACAGGTGTGGCGGCAGTCCGAGGCGCGTCCATCGCGGATCATCGCGATCGAAGCCGCACTTGAAGTCGCAGGCAACCGGCGTGAGTCGTCCGTTCCTGTCCTCGCGCATGCGGATCGGATTCAACTCCAGTGTCGTCATGCCGAAATCGTGAAAGAGCTCCCAGAGTTTCGGCAACTGCTGCACGAGCGGCGAGATGATCTCCTTCGGCGCACCGATTTCGCTCAGCGCGTTCGCCACGACGAACGCCTTGAGCCCCGTCAACGCGTCGAAGGGCACCATCGCCACATGCTTCGGGTCGACCTCTTCGATATCGATGCCGCCCTTGTGCGAGAGCGTCATCATGGGCGCACGAAAGCGGGTGGAATCGGTGATCGAAAAGTACACCTCATGCTGGGCCGGAACGCCGGCTTCAAACGTCACGCCATTTGCCTTGGCCTTCAGGTGGCCGACGGTATGCTCGGCAAAGTACAACCGCTCTTTTTCGGCCAACGCTGTCTTGAGATCGGCCGCGCGGCCGAGCAAGCCCGCCTTCCCCTTCTTTCCGACTCC
The DNA here is from genome assembly GCF_900104795.1 of Burkholderia sp. WP9. Taxonomy (NCBI): domain Bacteria; kingdom Pseudomonadati; phylum Pseudomonadota; class Betaproteobacteria; order Burkholderiales; family Burkholderiaceae; genus Burkholderia; species Burkholderia sp. WP9. The sequence goes on along the minus strand of NZ_FNTG01000002.1, from coordinate 1,260,488 downwards.
ACCCTTGAAGACGGGCTTGATGAAAACCTGACGATGACGATCAATCATCGTCTTGATTTCGTCCTCGCTGGCGCTCGGGCCGAGGATCTCACTCGCTGGGAATCCGACGAATTGCAACAGGCGTGCGCCGTACAACATACCGGTGATTTGCATGGAAATGGCTCCTGAAGGTCATTGCGATAGAAAACAAACAGGCCGATCGGCGCTGTCGACTCAACGCTGACGCGCTTCAGTCGTAAGCGATAGGTGTGAAACGCTGCCGTAACGCCGTTGGAGTTCGGCTTGGCCGGGCTATGGCGTGTTTTTTTGTCGGATGCCTGAACCGACTGGACCGCGGAACTGCACGGCCTAACAAGGCGGGTCGCAGGAATGTCTTGCAGCGCGTTAGCCGCGCAAGTTGCGCCGTGCGTTGTGCATAGTCGTGTCTCCAATGCGTTTTACTTTCGTTCCAATGTCGCTGGAATCTTGAATACAGATACTCACGCAAAAGGAACTACGCGATAAGTGCATTTTCTTGAAGCATTGATGTTCAGGTGTTATCAATGCAGCTGGATGAAGCGTGGCCTCCCCGCCACGTTCCTTTCCGCACCCTGTCTGGGCAGTCGTGCCAGCGATACGTTTTCACACGACCTCGACCCGTTACGGTCATTCATTGCATTTCACTTTGGATGGCCGCTAAGTGGTAAGGTCCCGCCGATGGGCTTGGGCCAACGGACGGACGCAGCACTTACACGTTAGTAATCTTGATCACAACCTTACCGAACGGACCTCGCGACAAGTGGACGCGTCGCTCGATAGCGAGCGCGCTTCACGATATGCGTTGACAGTACCGGCTTGCCGAGGTATCGTGGGCCTCGAAATATTCAAGAAGCTCGATTGCTGATCATCATTTTCCGCCTCTTCTGCGCGGTACTCGCTATCCTCTCTTCTTCCTTGAAGTTTATGTCGCTCCGCAATGGAGCTGTTGTTTTTATCTCAGGGAATTCTCATGGATACCGGTACTGTTAAGTGGTTCAACGATAGCAAAGGCTTTGGCTTCATTACTCCTGACGCTGGCGGCGACGATCTCTTCGCTCACTTCTCGGAAGTTCGCGGCGACGGTTTCAAGACGCTCGCGGAAAATCAGAAGGTGAGCTACGAGACAAAGCGCGGCCCGAAGGGTATGCAGGCCGCAAATATCTCGCCGCAGTAACGTATTTCAAGGGCCGGTCTACCGGCCCTTTGCATGTCTGCCTGACTAGTATCCTCGCGGAGCCATGCGCTCCCGATCTGATCGCCGCGTTTCAACGTGCGCGTCATTTGTCTTTTCGACACGATCCGTCTCGCTTCATTTTCAGTTTATTTCGCTTGTACGATATAGATGTCGTACGGATGCCCACCGCATGATGCGTGAAAGCACGCCATGCCTGTCGCATCTGCGCAAATCATACTCATCACACAACGTCGCAATGAAGCGCCTCAAGGCTGCTCAAGCTCGCGCCCGTCAGGGCGCCACTCGACCGAATCACGGGATTCGGTCGCCTGATCGACACAACGCTATTCCCGTCAATCGCAACACAAGGAGCAGAGATGGCGTTATTGGTCATGCAGGTCGCGGTAAGCGGGGAGCTGGTCGAAGTTTTCGAAATGACGGTTGATGATGTCGACGGCCACCGGATGCTCGCCGCCGCCAATGAGGACGAACGGGTGATTCATCCCTCGGGACAGGCACTCGAAGACGGTGAGGTCTGGATTGATCTGATCGACGGAGATGGCGAAACGCTGTTCGACCAGGTGGCATGTTTTCACCGGGCGGATGCCTCGGACGCTTTGCAGATTCATTTCGGCATGCATGTCGATGTCGTGAGAGATTGCCTTTCAAAGTCGAACATCGCATCGCTCCATGCAAGGCACCGTCTGGCAGCCCAAGCCTACTTTCGCAAGGTTGACCGTCTTGTCGATTGCTCGCTGGTAGGTTCCCGGCAGAGCAATCGTCGCCGTGTCGGCGACGCCAGTGTCATGGATCTCGTGATAGAGCTTCGCAGGAGGCTGGATGGTGTTGTCACCCAACTTGCGCTGAGCGAGTTGCCAACGCCTGTGCAGGCCGCGGCACAGCAACTGAAAGACGCGACGAAGAGCTACGTGGGTGCGGTGCAGAGCCTGTGAAGCAGCAGACTGAGCCGTATTGTGGAATGTGAAGGATCAGTATGCAGAGAACGGTGAACTATCGCGGGTTTGAGATCGACGTTGACCTGGTGCCGACTTCCGAAGATATGTTTGACGCGTGGTTTCGCATACAGGGACCGACGCCCGCCCGCGGAGTAGCGGCGCTAGGCGTGCGTATCAAGGTTCGCGGTGGACCGTTTTCGCGCCGTTGGGCTTACTTCGTCGCGGAGATCGCTGGTCAGGCGTCAATCGACGTCATCCTTGGTCCCGACGACTAGTTGGCACCGCAAAAAATTGCGAAGAGCGGACTTACCCCGCGACCTTCGCCGCTTGTCGCATGACGTTCCGGCGCCCAAATGTCTTCCTGTGGAAGGATTGCGTGCCGCCACTCCGTTTAACAGCTATGGCTCGCCGACTCGATTAGCGTGTTACCTCGGCGGAAATGCCGCGGGAATCAATGCGAAGCACATTGCCCTCTGGCGTTATTTGCCGCGGAATCTCCGCAATGTCTGGTTCGTCTGCTCGCACAGTCTTTTGCATATTGTTTTGCTTCGCCACGAGCCCAGGTGCAGATGTAGGCATCCGCCGCATGTGCACTTTCACTGCACGGGAAACGGCATGACGATGAACTGCGACCTTGTGTGCAGCACTGACCCTGTGTGGGGCTGTCGCACGTGCCTCTGGCGGATTCCAAACCTCGGTATAGACTCCGGCCGCAAACGCGGCGGCGCGAGCATCATCGTTAACTGCCAATCCAATTCTCTTCACAAGTTCTCCCTGATGCCTTTCGTTGCAGCCACTCTTTGCAACCAACACCCTGTCCGACGCATCCACCATCGCAGCCGCCGCAATATCGCCTGTCCGGTATGTCATCGGTGACGCGCCAGGCATTTTCGGTCACTGGGCTTGCCGCGCCAACAGCGCGGCCGTTTTCTTTGGCATAAAACCCGGGTTGCCAGCTTTACTGCGCCTGCTTCGTCGTCAACGGTCTTGTCTGCGAAAGCTGAGCGCAATTCCGCGATGAACCTGACCACCCGAGCGTCGTTCTCCGCCGTGCGCAAGGAACCATTCAATACTCTTTCGCTGCTGCCAAGGCGTAAGGGTTGGGTAAATAAAACGCCATTTCCCGGTAACGACTGGATGTTTCAATAAGCGTGGTTTTTGACGTTCCCCGCGCGCCCGCTTATTTCGCGATGAAACAGCGGACGAAAAATAAATAGCAAAACGATATCCGGAGTTAACTCGAATGTTTACCCGAGCTTTCCTGTTTGGTGTATCAGGCATCGCAATGGCGGTCTCACTGTACGCATGCGGTGGCAGCGGCTCGAATGGGCTGACGCCCGTGAGCGCACAAAATCAGTTGACGACGGCAACACCCATCAAGCACGTCGTTGTGATTTACAACGAAAACGTCTCTTTCGACCACTACTTCGCAACATACCCGAATGCGACTAACCCGTCGGGTGAACCCGCGTTCACGGCTGCCGCAGGCACGCCGTCGGTGAATGGTCTGAGCGGCACACTGCTGACCAATAACCCCAACTTCATCAATACACTGAACGGCACGGGCGCTGCGAATCCGTTCCGGCTGGACCGGACGCAGGCGGCAACGGCCGACCAGAACCACGCTTATACGGCGGAACAGCAAGCGTATAACAATGGCGCCGCGGACCTGTTCCCGAAGTTCACGGGTAAGGGTTCGAGCGGTGGCGCAGGCGCCTTCGGTACAACTGGACAGGTAATGGGTTACTACGATGGCAACACCGTTACTGCCATGTGGAACTATGCTCAGCACTTTGCGATGAGCGACAACGCTTACACGGATACGTTCGGACCGTCGACGCCGGGTGCACTGGAAGTTATCGCCGGCCAGACCAACGGCGTGCAACTGGTCAAGACAAGCCAGCAGCCATTCAATCTCACGACGGCTTCGCATTCTTACTACGTCAACGACGGTCAAGGGGGCATTACCCTCATCAATGACGTCGACCCGGCAAACGACCTGTGCTCCAGCACGACCGACCAGATTCTGATGTCTGGCAAGAACATCGGCGACCTGCTTAACGCCAGGAGCATCACGTGGGGCGGCTTCATGGGCGGCTTCAACCTGTCGACGACCAACAGCAACGGTACGACCGGCTGCAAACGCAGTACGGTGACCCCGGCGGTCGGTCAGGCGACTGCCGATTACATCCCGCACCACAACTGGTTCCAGTACTACGCGTCGACGTCAAACCCGCAGCATTTGCGTCCTAGCGCGACAGCAGCCATCGGCTATACGCTCCAGTCCGACGGCAAGACAGTTGACCCGGCAAACCACCAGTACGACTCTGACGATTTCTTCGCCGCGGTGAAGGCCGGGAACTATCCGTCTGTCAGCTTCATCAAGGCCCCGGCATTCCAGGATGGCCATGCTGGCTACTCGGACCCGCTCGACGAACAGGCCTTCACGGCAAAGGTAGTCAACTTCCTGCAGCAGCAGCCTGACTGGAAGAGCACGGCGGTTATCGTAGCGTGGGACGATTCGGATGGCTGGTACGACCATGCCTATGCGAATCCCACGAGCCCGTCGTTCGACGCTCAGGCGGACCAGTTGAACGGCGCCGGCAAGTGCGGTACGGGAACGGCTCCGAACGGCGTGAATGGTGCGGCGGTCAATGGACGCTGCGGCCCGGGCACGCGTATTCCGTTCCTCGTGATTTCGCCGTGGGCAAAGGTGAACTACGTTGACCACACGCCGATTAGCCAGGCATCCGTGGTTCGCTTCATCGAAGACAACTGGCTGGGCAGCCAACGCATCGGCGGCGGTTCGTTCGATGCGACGGCCGGCAGCATCATGGGTCTGTTCAACTTCAGCGGCGCGGGTAACAACCCGACGGTGTTCGTCGACCCGAACCTGGGCTCGGTCGTCTCCTCCGTACCTGCCATCTGAACTCCGCCCTTCGCATCGGTGCCTGGCACCGATGCGAAACGGAAGAGTACTTTGGTGTTGCCAGCCCTTTGGGTTGGCAACATTTTTCATTTTCAGATTTCCTCGTCGTTGCTCATATGCCCGCCTCCTCAGCTCCTTCTACGGAAACAAGTCCTCAGAGACAGCCGCAGTTCCGCATTCGACGCACGCTTAAACGGGTTGTCGCAGCGGCGGCTGTCGCCGCAGTCGGTTTTTGCGGCTGGGCGCTGCTGTATCCGTCACGCGTGCCTGCAGCAGTCGGCTTGGTTGTGGAAAACCTCACTGGCGCGAACCCGAATCCCATCGAGCTTCAGCGTCCTGTTGCGCCACCTCAATTGAGTGCAGCGGCGCAACTTGGGAAGAAGATATTCTTCGACCCGACACTTTCCGCGTCGGGCCGCCAGTCATGCGCCTCCTGCCATAGCCCGGAGCATGCATACGGGCCCGCCAATAACCTGGCTGTCCAGTTAGGTGGTGCCTCATTGTCGCAGGAAGGCTACCGGCCGCCACAGTCGCTCATGTACCTCTACCGGCAGCCGAATTTCAGCATCGGCCCCGACGCCGGAGACGCGGACAACGCTCCCGACCTGGCGAAGATTGCGAGTCAGGCTGCAGGCGTCGCGCGGGCGCAAAAGAACGCGGGTGTTGCTCCGGCGGCGCCAGCGATGGTTCCGCAGGGCGGGATGTTCTGGGACGGCCGCGCGGATACGCTCCAGGCGCAGGCATCAGGCCCACTGCTTAATCCGGTCGAGATGGCGAACGCGAACATCGCCGATGTCATGGCGAAGCTCGAGCGGACGCCGTACAAGGACGACTTCACCCAGCTTTTCGGCGCGCATGTGTTTGAGAACACGACGCTTGCGATGTCCGAGGCGATGTTTGCAGTAGCGCGTTATCAGGTTGAAGAGCAGTCGTTTCATCCGTACACCAGCAAGTACGACTATTGGCTGGAAGGGAAGGCTCGGCTGAGTCAGGCGGAACTGCATGGACTGCGTCTGTTCAACGACCCGGACAAGGCGAACTGTGCGGGTTGCCACCTCTCGAAACCGGGCGCTGACGGCCTGCCGCCAATGTTTACCGACTACCAGTATGAAGCGCTCGGTGTGCCCCGCAACGTCCATCTTGCGGCCAACAAAGACCAGAGTTTCTTCGACATGGGCATCTGCGGTCCTTTCCGAACGGACCTGAAAGACCAGACGCAATATTGCGGGATGTTCCTCACGCCGACGCTACGGAACGTGTCGACGCGCAAGGTATTTTTCCACAATGGTGTGTATACCTCGCTTGAGGACGTCATGGCGTTCTACAACGAACGCAATACCGCTCCGCAGAAGTTTTATCCGCGCGGCGCGGATGGGAAGACTCGTCAGTACGATGACTTGCCGATGCGGTTTCATGCGAACATCGACGATAAGGACGCCCCCTTCGACCGGAAACCTGGCGACAAGCCGGCGATGACTGACACCGATATTCACGACATCATCGCTTTTCTGAAGACGCTGAACGACGGATACCGGGTCGGTGCGCAGTAGGTGACATGACAACGCTGTGGAACATAAGGGCTGCGTCGATGCTGCCGCAGCCCCCAGCTTTGAAAATTCCAAAGATTCACTTGTCACTTGCAGTGCATCATCAGGAGGAACGATATGTTGATGCTGCCCCGTACCTGGACGAACTCAAATTACATGATGCTGACGGGCAAATGGCGCGATGCCCATTCTGTCGTCGCGAGATGATGATTGTGGAAGATGTGAGGGAGCAGGGACTTCAGTTTCTCCATCGACAGCATTTCTCGTTATCACCGTGCCCACTCACGACGAGCAATATTCAGCCCCCTGTACTCTTCGCACGAGGGATACGGAATATCGAAGTTGAGGGCAGGAATCGCGATACTTTCATTGCGAACTGGCGGACTTACTTCGCCGTCATGGCTGACCAGGTCAAGACGCTTTCCGTCGAGCGCTTCGTCAACCTCGTATCAATTGCCGACGCGCTGAATCTTTGGTCCTACAGCGACCTGGCTATGAGTGACATGCCGTTCATACTCCTCGTACTCGCGGAGGTAGAGCGCTCCGGTCTGGTGCTGCACACGCGCACGGGTTCGATTTCCAACTCCGATGCGATGCTATTCGAAACTCTGTTGGAGACGATTGAACGCTACCGGCGAAACCGCCACGAGGCACCGTCCTGACAAGCTTGGGGTGGTTCTAACCCCGTGCGAATTGCGAACCGAGGGTCATGGCGAATTTCGCGAGCCGTTATCCCCGAGGGAGAGCCGATACGCGGCCGCCCGACACGCAATGCATAGCTGCACTTGTGCCCGCCCGGCCGGCATGGCTGACCGCTGGCGGTGATTTTTCGGATGTCGTCGCTGCTTCGCCGGTGCCTCAGGAAAACTTTCCCGACGTTGAGCGGCATTCGATACTATCGCTGCGACATACGTCGTTCCGAGCTTTGTGACGGCAACTGCGCCGCTCTTTCCCATGTGACATTTCGTCGATTTTGAAGCGGCGATACGCTAAAGAGCGTTGACGGCTAGTGTGCTGCGGAAGATGCCCGTATCCATGAAGTTTCACCCCGTGGGAAGTCTGTTCGCCGATATGGAAATCCGCGGAGGATTCAAGAACGCCAGCCGCCTGCCGTAAACGCATGAGGGGGCCCTTGCTCTGCGACTCAAGGCGAAAAGCCCCGTGGAGCGCTTTTACATGGCCGCGCGCTCTGATGCCCTCTAATCCATATCGCTGTGAGTTTCGACTTCGCGCCAATAGGTATGTTCAGCCTCGTCAGCCTCCTGGTTGTTGCAATCATGTCCTGCTTGGTGAGCATGGCGGTGTTTGGTTCGCTGCTGCACGTGGGAATACAAGGGTTGCGTCGCTGGATTGGCGCAAACGCCGTCGTAGTCGTAGCGCTCGTCCTTCTCGCACTGCAGGCACCCGCGCCTGCACAGCTGGCCATAGTTGTCGCAAGTGCATTGCTCGGGGCCGCGGCGCTTTTGATGTTGCAAGGCTGTCGGCAGTTCTTTGGTCTTCGGCCTGCCCACTCGTTGGAGTACGTCGCGTACGGTGTGGTGCTGCTCGGTATTATCTATTGGGGATACCTGTCGCCAGACGTCAATGCCAGAATTGCTTTGCTATCGGCGTTTCTTGCGTATGCCCGTCTCGCCATTGGCTGGATTGTGTTCAGGTTGCGGCCGCCGGGCAGACCGAAATATTGCTATCAGTTTTTGGCGGGTGCGGCATTCCTCGGCGCGGCTGTCCACGCATCACGCAGTATCGCCTGTGTAGTGGGATGGGAGCATCAGACCGCCTTTCTCGCGCCGACGCCGATAAACATTGCATTCATCGGTCTTGCCATATTAGCGCTGCCGTGTCTTTCGATTGGCGTGGTCATGCTTGCTCACGACCGGATGGCTGAGGGTATGGAACGCCTGGCAAATGTCGACGGGCTCACGGGTGCGCTTGTGCGCCGTGCTTTCCTTGCCCGGGCGGAGTCATTGCTGGCTCAAGCCAGGAACTCGAACTTGCGGCTGTCTATTGCAATTCTGGACCTCGACAAGTTCAAGGCAATCAATGACGAACACGGGCATGCCGGCGGCGACCAGGTACTTGCGCATTTCGCTTCCACCGTATCAAGCGGCTTGCGCCGCGGGGACGTCTTCGGCCGCCTCGGCGGAGAGGAATTCGCAATCCTGTCTCAGTCCACCGGGCAGGTCGACACCTTTCGCCTGATGGACCAGCTTCGCGTCCGTATCGCAGCATCACGTCTGGCTGTTGCGTCAGGCGAAGTCACCTACACCTTCAGTGCCGGCGTCGATGAGTACCAGGAAGGCGACACATTGGCGAACATGTTGGGAAAAGCGGATGCCGCGCTATACGCCGCAAAAGCCATGGGCCGGAATTGCGTTGTCGGTACGCGATTGGCCGACAGTCAACGCGCTTGAGATGCACGAGGCGGGAGCGCGAATGAGCGAGCTGACGGACCTGCATGAGATTCGCTGAATTTCTATTCATTCTTCCCCATGGCTTGCTCGCAGATTGCCTGCTGTACGACCAGCAGATCGCAGCGCTAGAGCGCAATGCATTCGCGAACCAGCGACGGCTCGATCTGTCGGACCTGCGCTATCGCAACGGCGGGGACAGCTATCCGGCGCTCGCGGTCAACGATCACGCGTGCCATATCCCGGCATAGAGCCCCGGCTTTGGCGCGGCCCCATAAAGATGTGCGGCTTCATCAGCGTCTTTGCTTGCCGGAGGTTGCTGAAGTATCGCTGAAACACGTCGTCGCGCAGAGCTATCGAGGCTTGGTAGATGGCCTATCACTTGCCCGATCGAGAATATGCGCGGCGGCGATACGTTGACCGAGAGTCTGTTTTTACTGCGCAAGCTGGACGACTTCGTCCCGAAGTCGCATCCACTACGTTCGATCCGCGTGATGGCGAATGAAGCGCTCGCGAAGATGGATCGACTGTTCGACCAGATGTACGAAGCGGAATAGAAGGTGGACGGCCGAGGATCATGCCACAGGGGGCAAACGTAGAAATTACGTCGGGTGCAGACAAGGGTCAGGACGCTTTCGGAGGCGCTTGGATGACGTTGGTTCATTTCCTGCCGTGCAGCAGCCGGATGCTGGCAACAGTGAAATCATTTTCGCTTGCGAAAAGCGTTTGGCGTCACGCCAGTGAATCGCTTGAAGAACCGTGTGAAATACGCGGGCTCCGTAAAGCCCAAAAAATCGGATACCTGATTGATATTGAGTGCGGTGTAGGTGAGACTGCGCTTGGCCTCTAGCAGCAATCGCTGATGGACGAGGGCGAGCGCGCTTTTGCCGGCTATTCGCTGACATACCATATTCAGATGCACCGGCGTCACGCCCAGGCGTTCGGCGTAGCGGCTGATTGGAAAATGTTCGCGGTAATGTTTTTCGATCAGGGCGGAGAATGCCCTCACATAGGCTTGGCCACGATCCTGAGGTTCGCCCCTTTCCTCGCCTTGTTGATCCTGACGACTGACCCATACGACGAGCGCGCTCACGAGAGACCGGAGCATCAGGTCCCTTGAGGGCGCGGGAAGGCTGTATTCCTGATTCAACCGGTCGCATAGCGTGTTCATGTAAGGCAGGTCGTTGCCGACCGAATAACAGCCGGGGCGCTCAAGCACGCGGCGCGGCGCATCGATCTGCTGCTGAAGCCAGTTCATCAGCGGCGCGGCGATAGTAACCACGTATCCGTCGACTTCCGGAGAGAAATGGAAGCCATGCACGCACATCGGCGGGACGACCTGGACCGATGGCGTGTCTATCGTTGTCCTCTCGCCCTCAATGTCGAGCTGTGCCACACCTTTCTGAACGTACAGGATTTGCGCGAGGTCCGCGTGCCGGTGCTGCCGGATTTCCCAGTCGTGCAAACTGCTTCGCTCGGGTATCGACTCGCAGTGCAGCAAATCGAGCGTGCTCCAGTCAGGCCCTTCGCCGTATAAATTGAAGACGGGGATGTCGTGCTGCGCCGGATGCTTCATGAATTCATCCCCGAGGTATCGGCCCGCATTGGACTTTCTAAAAGTCCAATTTTAATCGAAAAAATTGCCTTATCAGCGCTGCGTATTTCTAGAAAAATGCAATTCAACCGTAGCGCCAGTTATTGGGGCTCAAAGAGTAAATTAGAAGTCACGGTGTAGAGGAAACAGGAGACATAGGTTATGCAGACCAAAGTAGCGATTATCGGCGCCGGGCCGTCCGGCCTGCTTTTGGGACAGTTGTTGCACAAGGCGGGCATCGACAACGTCATTCTTGAGCGTCAAAGCGGCGATTACGTGCTCGGCCGAATCCGTGCGGGTGTGCTCGAGCAGGGCATGGTCGACCTGATGCGCGAAGCGGGCGTGAGCGAGCGTATGGACGCGGAAGGGTTGGTTCACGACGGCATCGAACTGGTGTTCGGTGGGCGACGTGACCGGATCGACCTGAAGCAGTTCACTGGCGGCTCGTCGGTGTTGGTGTATGGCCAGACCGAAGTGACGCGCGATTTGATGGCGGCGCGCGAGGCAAGCGGCGCGACCACGATCTACGAAGCGGCTAATGTTCAGTTGCACGACGTGAAAGGCGAAGCGCCTTACGTCACATTCGAAAAGGACGGTGAGACATACCGTCTGGATTGCGATTACGTCGCGGGCTGCGATGGCTTTCATGGCGTTTCGCGCAAGACGATCCCTGCGGAAGTGCTCACGCATTACGAGCGCGTCTATCCGTTTGGCTGGCTCGGCATGCTGTCCGATACCCCGCCTGTCAATCACGAACTGATTTACGCGCATCACGAGCGCGGTTTTGTGCTGTGCAGCCAGCGTTCGACGACTCGCAGCCGTTATTACCTGCAAGTGCCGTTGACCGAGAAAGTCGAAGACTGGTCCGACGAACGTTTCTGGGAAGAGTTGAAAACGCGCCTGCCGCAGGACGTGGCGGAGAAGGTTGTCACCGGCCCGTCGCTTGAGAAGAGTATCGCGCCGCTGCGCAGCTATGTGGTTGAGCCGATGCAGTACGGCAAGCTGTTTCTCGTTGGCGACGCGGCGCATATCGTGCCGCCGACCGGCGCGAAAGGCTTGAATCTCGCCGCAAGCGACGTGAGCACGTTGTATCGGATTTTGAGTCGTGTCTACCGCGACGGCCGTACCGATCTACTGGAAAAGTATTCGCCGATCGCGCTGCGCCGCGTGTGGAAGGCAGAGCGTTTCTCGTGGTTCATGACCAACCTCCTGCACGAGTTTTCAGAGCGCGACGCCTTCGACAAGCGCATGCAGCGTACCGACTACGACTACTACACGACTTCCGACGCAGGGCTCAAGACGATCGCGGAAAACTACGTTGGTTTGCCATATGAACCCATTGAATGAAGCAGCAGTGATGTTCGCTTGATTCGCACTCGCCGGCCGTGAAGATGTATCTCAGGGTCCGGCGCATGGCATGCCGAGATCCCGCATCCGTCTTTTCGGCAGACGAATTTCTGCTGCACGTTTAGATTCTCGCCGCCGGCATCCACGCCCTGCGTGATGGACATCTTGCGTAGCAGTACACCTCGCGCGCCAACCTCGTAGGCGTCGTGACGAACGGCACGGCCGTGCTTAGCCTCGGCAACATCGGCCCGCTCGCGGCCAAGCCGATGCTGTGACGGCCTAGCGCCTACGGACCCTTGTCAGTCGAGGTCATGACGCACGACCGGCATCACGCCTGTACGCCCCCGGACTTCTGGACGTCCATTTTTTAAAGGCGCGATGGAACGCGCTTGGCTCGGTAAAGCCGAGTTCGCTGGCTACTTCGCTGACGCTTCGCGTGCTATGCACCAGCCAGTCGATCGCGAGACTCCGGCGGATCTCATCTTTGATCGAGGTGTACGTTTGCCCCTGCTGCTGCAAGCGGTGACGCAACGTGGATTCCGGTAAGCGCACTTGCCGCGCCATTTCCTCGAAGTTTGGCCATGCGGCGGGCGATAGCTGCTGCAGACGCCCGCGAACGTCGGCGACAAGACCCGCGTCATAACGATACCGCACGAGGATGTTGGCCGGCGCACCGCGCAGAAACTGCTTCAACGCGCGCTCGTTCCGGATAGTCGGCAGTTTAAGAAAAGCCGTGTCGAAGGTGAGGCGACTCACTGGTTGATCGAACCGGACAGGTGCGCCGAAAAATACGCGATAGTCAGCGCTACGACCCGGTTCGGCACAACGGAAATCGACCAGACGTAACGGGATCCGGCGCCCAACCAGCCAACACGCTATGCCGTGCAGAATGATCCAGTAGGTTCGATAGGCGAAAGCCGAACGTGCCGCACCGCAATCGGTCAGAACAATTTGCGCAAGACCATCTGCCGTCACCAGCTTGCCGAACGGATCGTCCAGTACCACGCGAAGAAAGCGCAACGCACGCTGCAGCGCCTGCTGCAGCGTGCCGGCGTGCAGCACGCAATGACACAGCAGCGTGAAGCTGCCGACCCGCATTGGGCGCTCGCCCAATCCGAAAAACTCGTCGTCCATCGCCCGCGCAATGGCTAACCAGAGGGCACCGTAGTGTTCGGCTGACACGGGCTCCTGCACCGAAGGTGGCAGGCCAGCCGCGGCTAGCAACGGTTCGGTGGGCGTCCCGTAGCTACGTGCGCATTCCAGTGCCTCGTGGACAAACGACGCTGAGATGGTGCGCAGTTTCATGCCGTCCTTATTTCGTGTTTGGGTCACATGGCAATATCGGCCGAAAAACTCGGCCTCTTTGGTCATAGATTGCCATATCTTGCCGCTGTATAGTGGATTTGAAGGCTAGGCGTGACGCCCAAAAATTCGAAAGAGGGTATGAAGGAGACGGTATGAGTGATTGCAAAGACGGATGGAGCGAAAGCCTGACCGCATACGCTGACGCACGAGAAGGCTTTCGGGTCGAAGACATGGCGGCTGCACTGGAAGGGAGTCTGGAGGACGGAATCAACGCCTGCATTGAATGCTGCGACCGGCACGTCGCGCCTGGGCGCATAGCGTTGGAATGGGAAAGCGAAGATGGCCGCCGTGCGACCTATACGTTTGAGCAACTGCGGGAACACTCAGCCCGGTTCGCCGGCTTCCTGACCTCTCGCGGCATAGGCGCCGGTGACGTGGTCGCGGGGTTGCTGCCTCGCACCCCTGCGTTGGTGATCACGATCCTGGGAACGTGGCGGGCCGGTGCTGTCTATCAACCGCTCTTCACCGCATTCGGGCCCAAGGCCATTGAACATCGATTGCGGATGAGTGGGGCCAGGCTGGTCGTTACCGATCCACACAACCGGCTAAAACTGGATGAAGTCGCCGACGCGCCTGCGGCCGCCGTCGTGACTCGTCTGGACGGCAACGAGACTGTGCGGCCGGGCGACGCCGATTTCCATGCGGAACTGGCGCGCCAGTGCAAAGATTTCGAACCGGTCATGCGGCGCGGCACGGACCTGTTCATGATGATGTCGACCTCGGGCACCACCGGCTTGCCCAAGTGCGTGCCGGTGCCACTGCGGGCGTTGCTCGCGTTCTATGTCTACATGCGCGATGCAGTCGACCTGCGGCCGGGCGACAAATTCTGGAATATTGCCGATCCGGGTTGGGCCTACGGCCTTTACTACGCGGTGACCGGACCATTGCTGTTGGGGCATGCCACCACGCTTTACGACGGTCCTTTTTCCGCTGAAAGCACCTATCGGATCATCAAGAATCACGAAATAACGAATCTTGCCGGCGCACCCACTGCCTACCGTCTGCTCATCGCGGCAGGCGAGGCGGCCGCAGCCGCCGTGAAAGGAACCCTGCGCGCAGTGAGCAGCGCGGGTGAGCCGCTGAACCCGGAAGTGATCCGCTGGTTCGACGAACATCTCGCAGCGCCGATATACGATCATTACGGCCAGACTGAACTGGGCATAGTGGTGAGCAACCATCACGGTCTGCACCATACCGTCCATCCGGGGTCGACCGGCTTGCCGTTGCTCGGTCATCACGTTGTGGTGCTCGACGACGAAGGCCGCGAGCTTCCGCCCAACGTGCCGGGCACTCTTGCGTTGGATATCGCGCGCTCGCCGCTTATGTGGTTTACCGGCTACCTGAATCAGCCGACCCCCGCGATTGAAGGCGGGTACTACCGGACGGGCGATACAGTCGAACTGGAAGCTGATGGACATATCAGCTTCGTTGGACGCAATGACGACGTCATCACGTCGTCTGGCTACCGAATCGGTCCGTTCGATGTCGAGAGCGCGTTGATAGAGCACCCGGCGGTGGTGGAGACAGCGGTGATCGGCAAGCCGGACCCGGAACGCACGGAGATCGTCAAGGCCTTCGTGGTGCTGAGAGCCGACATCGAGCCGTCCGACTCCCTCGCGGACGAATTGTGCCAGCACGTCAAACGACGGCTGTCGGCGCATGCTTATCCGCGTGAGATTTCGTTTGTGGAGCAATTGCCCAAGACACCCAGCGGCAAGATCCAGCGCTTCATTCTCCGCAATAACGAAAGGGCTCAAGCCGCCGGAAAGACCGCGGAGTGAGTTGTTACGCCGTGCGGGTTCGATCAATGCTTTGAGAATACGGAAGTGGAATATGCAGGTTAAGGACCATGTTTTTCTGGTGACTGGCGCAGGGTCCGGTCTGGGCGCTGCCGTGGCTTGCCAGCTCGTGACCAGCGGCGCTTATGTTGTCTGCGCGGATATCAACAAGGCGGCCGGAGAGCGCGTCGCGTCGGAATTGGGCGCCCAGGCTCGCTTCATCACCACCGATGTCACCAGCGAGGCCGACGGCCAGGCCGCAGTCGACGCAGCGCTTGAAAGTTTCGGACATCTTCACGGCTTGATCAATTGCGCGGGCGTGGCACCCGGCGAAAAAGTGCTTGGCAGGGAGGGACCGCACCGCCTCGACAGCTTCGTCAAGGCGATTGGAATCAACCTGGTTGGGACCTTCAATATGATCCGCCTCGCCGCCGCGGCCATCGTGAAAGAAGCGCCTGGGCCCGACGGCGAACGGGGCGTCCTCGTCAATACGGCTTCTATCGCTGCATTCGACGGACAGATCGGCCAGGCAGCCTACGCCGCCTCCAAAGCCGGCGTGGTTGGCCTGACCTTGCCGGTTGCGCGCGAACTCGCCAGGCACGGGGTGCGGGTCGTCACCGTCGCGCCGGGTATCTTCGAGACGCCCATGCTGACGGCCATGCCGCAAGCGGTTCAGGATTCCCTCGGGCAAAGCGTGCCGTTCCCTGCGCGGCTGGGCCGCCCATCCGAGTACGCCGCGCTCGTCATGCACATTTGCGAAAACACCATGCTGAACGGCGAAGTCATCCGTCTGGACGGCGCTCTGCGGCTGGCGCCGCGTTGATGAAGTTGCTACCGGCACTCGAACTCGAGCACTTACGGAGAAGCAATGTCTACACAAGATCCTGTCGTGATAGTTGGAGCTGCGCGCACGCCGATGGCCGCGCTGCAAGGAGATTTCGCATCGCTCAGTTCGCCGGAACTCGGCGCTGTCGCCATTCGCGCCGCAATCGAGCGTGCCGGCCTCGCGGCTGATCAGGTCGAGGAAGTGATTATGGGTTGCGTGCTGCCGGCCGGCCTCGGCCAGGCGCCGGCGCGCCAGGCTTCGCGCGGCGCTGGCATTCCCGATTCGGCGGGATGCACAACTGTCAACAAGATGTGCGGCTCGGGCATGAAGGCGGCGATGTTCGCACACGATCTGCTGCTGGCCGGGACTAACCGTGTGATGGTGGCGGGCGGCATGGAAAGCATGTCCAATGCCCCGTACTTGTTGGACAAAGCGCGTAGCGGATATCGCATGGGTCATGGCAAGCTCATCGATCATATGTTCCTGGACGGATTGGAGGATGCCTATGATCGGGGCCGTCTGATGGGTACATTTGCCGAGGATAGCGCGCAGACCTATCAGTTCACCCGTGAGGAGCAAGACGCGTTTGCCACGACCTCGCTGGCGCGGGCATTGAAGGCCAGTACCGACGGCAGCTTCGTCCATGAGATCGCACCTGTCGTGCTGAAAGGGCGCAAGGGCGATACCGTGGTTGCCGTCGACGAACAACCCGGCAAGGCCCAGCCGGACAAGATACCGAACTTGAAGCCGGCCTTCCGGGACGGCGGTACGGTGACGGCGGCCAATTCGTCTTCGATATCGGACGGCGCCGCTGCGTTGGTGATGATGCGTCGCTCGGAAGCCGAGAAACGCGGCTTGAGTCCCATCGCCACGATTCGGGCGCATAACACCTTTGCTCAGCTGCCGTCTCTCTTTACCACCGCGCCGGTTGGAGCAATCAAGGGATTGCTGGAAAAGCTTGACTGGAGGCCGGATCAGGTCGACCTGTGGGAGATCAACGAAGCATTCGCCGTGGTGACGATGATCGCCATGCGTGATCTCGGCTTGCCGCACGAGAAGGTCAATGTTCATGGCGGCGCGTGTGCCTTAGGTCACCCGATTGGCGCATCGGGCGCACGGATCATCGTGACGCTGCTCGCAGCGCTCAAAAAGCATGGCGCGAAGCGGGGCGTCGCGTCACTCTGCATCGGCGGAGGTGAGGCCACCGCGCTGGCTGTCGAGCTGGCGTGATCGCCGGCCGAGAATAGCAACGGATTGGCGATTGGCATGTCGCTTTTTAGCGTGACTGTCGCCAATTTACGGTGAAGACGCGCCAGGTCCGCTGCTCACTCAGTTTCCCACTCAGCTTCCCTTTGCCCGCAGCCGCTTTTGCTTCTCGGCGTGTTCAAGTACTGTGCGAAACATGTCCTCGTATCGGTACGGATCGCGAAAGGGCGGCGCCGCGTGAAGGGCCGGTGTTGCCAAACGTCATAGCTGTCCCGCGAGCGCTTGCGCGTCGAACGCCTCGGCACCCGGCAGACGCGCCCATTCATGCGGGCCCGCGTCGATTTCGGAAACGCTTAGCAGACATGCATCGAGTTCCCGCCGCAGCCGGTCGTGGTCGATTGCCTGTCCGATAAACACGATTTCCTGCCGGCAATCGCCGACCGGCTCCTCCCACTTGTCGAGTATGCCCTGACGGCGATAGTCATCGCGCGGCCAGTCCGGTTGCGGAACGAAGCGCCACCAACGGCCGACGTAGCCCCACTGAAAGCGGCCGCCGGTCTGCACAAGCATGCCGATATCGACATGGCAATGCCCGATCCAGAAATAGCCCTTGCAGCGAAGCAGGCGGCCGTTGCTCCACGTTCGATGTAACCAGGCGAGGAGACGCGCCGGATGAAACGGCGCGCGCTCGCGATAGACCCATGACGCGATCCCATACGACTCTGATTCCGAGGGCCGCTCGTCGGCTTGCATCCGCTGCATCCAGCCCGGCGATTCGACGAGCGCGGGCAGATTGAACCGGCGGGTATTCAGTACCTCCGACGGATCGACGTTGCCGTTCGCCATCGGCAGTATCCGCGCGGACGGATTCAGCAACGCGAGCGCCGCACGCAGCCGGTCGAAACCCGCTGCACCGATCCGGTCGAGCCGACTGACCAGGATGACATTCGCGTATTCGACCTGCTCGATCAGCAGATCCGAGAGCTTGCGCGTCTCGGCGCCGTTTTCGTTGCCGGCTGCGACCGGCTCCGTCGATGCCAGCATCGCCTCGAACGTCTCGCCGTTGACGACGGTGACGAGCGTATCGAGTCGCGCGAGTTCGCTGAGGCAGAAGCCGTGCTGGTCGAGAAACGCGAACGTCTCCGCGACCGGCATCGGCTCCGAGACGCCGCTGGATTCGATCAGCAGGTAATCGAAGCGGCGCCGCCGCGCGAGCACGCTGATCTGCTCGAGCAGATCGGCGCGCAGCGTGCAGCAGATGCAGCCGTTGCTCATCTCGACGAGTTCGTCATTGCCGCGATGCAGTTCGACGTGACGCCGCACGTCGTCTGCGTCGATGTTCACTTCGCTCATGTCGTTGACGATCACCGCGACCTTCAGCCCCGCGCGATTGTGCAGGATGTAGTTCAGCAGCGTCGTTTTTCCCGCACCGAGAAACCCGGACAGCACGGTGACCGGGATCCGTGCCGCCGCGTCGTCCGGCGCGCGTAATGACGCAAGCGTGTTCATGCGGGCACACCATCGGCATGTTTCCCGCCCCGCACGACGGCGGCCTCGGCGCGTGCCGGCGCGCGCTCCAGATAACCTTCGAACAGATCGACAACCACGTAGCCGTCGTCCGCCGCATCGCCCCACAGATCCTTCACGCGAAACTCGACGTGATAGGTTGGCTGGTGCACGGCTTGAGTATCGCCATGGCCGATCGTGTCCGGGAACGGCCACGATTCGCTTGTCCGGTGCAGCACGACACCTTCTTTTCCGCGCACGTAGCCCGGCGCGCGGACGTGTCCGCTCACGTATTCGTCGCGGACGATCACGTGGTCGCCGACTTCAAACTGTGTCGAGCCGGCGCGGGCGGCGCGCCCCGGCGAATGCGGTGGATTCGCGAGTCTGAACCGCGAGCCGAGCGCGCGGTCAAGTTCGTCTTGCGTCAGCACGCCGGTTTCGACGAGCAGCGTCGCCGTCGCGATCACGTAGCGCTCGTAGTAGCGCGTGCCGACGTGCTGGCGCACATCGATCCGCTCGACCGCGTGCCGCACTTCGTCGACGCTGAATTTTTTCAGCTGATCGACACCGACGAACATCAGGCTGTACGCGAGATGTTCCCAGTCTTCCTTGAAAACCGGCTTGTAGCTGAGGCTGTTGATCGAATGCGGAACCCGGCCGAAGCCCTGAAAGCCGCCGAGGTCGTGAAAGCCGTCCATGTGTTTACTCCGAAATGAATGTCGATGGGAGAGCCCGGCGCGAATCAGCTCACGCGCGGCAGTGCGATGCCGATCAGCACGTCCTTGGTGACAAGCGTCTGCAACTCGGCCTCGCTCATGTGCTCGCTGCCTTGCGGGCGCACCGGCAGCACCAGATAGCGGCTTTCGGCCGTGGTGTCCCAGACCTTGACCACGACGTCGCCCGGTAGATCGGTGCCGAGTTCGTGCAGCACGGTGCGCCCTTCGCGAACGAGCCGGGCGCGGTATTCGAAGCCCTTGTACCACTCGGGCGGCAGACCCAGGACCGGCCAGTTCGTGCATGAGCACAGACTGCAGACGATCACGTTCTTCAGCGTCGGCGTATCTTCGAGCGCGACGATGTATTCGCCCTGCGGGCCCGTGTAGCCGAACTGCGCGCACGCGGCCGTGCCGTCCTTCAGCAGTAATTCGCGAAACGTCGGATCAACCCATGCACGCGCGACGATGCGCGCGCCGTTGGCCGGATCCCAGGTCGTCGACATCAGTTCCGTCAGGCCCTCGATATAGCCGTCCGGGATCAGGTTCTTTTCCTTCATGACCCGGAATAGTGCCCGGGCACGTTCGCCGGGCGTCGAGGTTGTTTCCGCGAATGGGTTCGCGCTCATGGTGGGACTCCTTGTGATGGATAGGGGATAACTGACCGTCGCGGCGTCGATGCCGCCGCCGTGTCCGGGCGAAGACGCCGGCATTTCCGGTCACGTCCTGACGAACAGGGTAAGAAGAGAAAAAGCGCGGTGCTTTGTCCGCGCGGATCGGAAACTGTGCTGGGACGGATCCGCGCGCGTGATCGGCCGCAGATCGTGACGTGGGCGGCGAAACCTGCTGTGTACGGGGCTGACCCGCTTATGCGCCGGCTTTACATCGGCAGCAAATGACGGCGAATCGCATCCGTTATGTTGCTGGCGCGTGACGCCAGGCGCGGAAGCCCGCCCCAGCCAACTTCTTGTTCCGTCAGAAGACAGAACCGCGGATTTTGCCTTCCTATTCTCTCTCTCGAGCGATGGCCCGCCGGGTCGTCGCGAATCGGCGGCGCAGCCCACGCGCCGCTGGATAGAAACCACGCAGTACACCACGATACCGGCGCCCGGCAACGGCGCACGTTCCTCGCACGTCGGGTGCGATGGTGTCTGCTCATCCAGGGGAGGGGAATGATGGACAACGGCAACAGGACGAAACTGAAGCGGATCGCGAGCTGGATCGGCGCCTCGCTGATACTGGTTGCATCGCACTATGCGGGGGCGGTCGAGGTCGATCCCGGCGACTACGAGCAGTACCCGGTCGGCGCGACGATCGGCGTGCTGTACTACAACTACTCGACGACAAACGCGGTCTATTCGAACGGCAGCAAGACCTCGAACTTCGACCTGCAGTCGAACGTCGGTATCGCACGTCTGCTGCACGTGTTCCAGCTGACCGACCGCCTGACGATCGATCCGCAGATCCTGCTGCCGTTCGGTCACATTAGCGGCTTTGGCAACGCGAGCGCGCTCGGCACCACAACGGGTGTCGGCGATGTGATCCTGACTGCGCCGCTCAAGCTTCGCCTGAACGACGCGAAGGACGTTGCGGCCGCAACCGTCTATCTGTACGCGCCTACCGGCAGCTACGACCAGAACCGCAGTCTCAACTTCGGCGCGAACCGCTGGTCGCTCGACTTCCAGGCTGCATATGTGAAGCACTTCTCGCCGCACTGGGCGCTCGATCTCGTCGGCGACGCGATCTGGTATGGCAACAACACGTCGTATGGCCCGAGCGGTGCGACGCTGCATCAGCGCATGGGCTACAGCGCACAGGCGATGGTTCGCTACATGCCGGATCCGGGCACGTCACTCGGACTTGGCGTCACGCAGTTTTGGGGCGGTGAGACCAGCGTTGACGGGATCGACAGCCACGACGCGCTGCGCACGACGCGCTTGCGGCTGACCGCGGCGAAGTTCGTGACCAAGGCTGACCAGGTGCAGATTCAGCTCGGCACTGACCTGAGCGTGCGTAACGGGACGAAGGACAGCCTCCTTGTCGGGCTGCGCTACGCCCATATCTTCTGAAGTCGAGTTCGGGTCACACCTGTTCGCTATCCTTACCTTTTGTTTCTCAACATGTCCTTCATTTTATAGCGAGGTCACTCATGGAATCCGCCATCGACAAACACCTGGTCTGTCCGCGTAGATTGTCGCGCCGCGTCGACGACGATTACCAGCCGCCGTTCCCTATGTACGTCGCCCGCGCGGCCGAGGACCTGCAGCAGGTCGTAATGGGCTACTTCGGTGTGCAGTATCGCGGCGCCGGCAAGCGTGCCGCCGCGCTGGCCGCGCTGCGCCGGATAGTCGCCGATTTCGGCGCGGTGGACGGGCCCGCGAATCACGATCTGACCCAGCATACCGACAACGAGGGCTTTGACAACCTGATCGTCGTTGGCTATTGGCGCGACCCGGCTGCGTACCAACGCTGGGTCACGTCGCGTGCGATCGCCGAATGGTGGGAATCCGAAGAACGTCTCACCGACGGAGTCGGCTATTTCCGCGAGATCGTGGCGCCGCGTGCCGAGCAGTTCGAAACGCTGTACGCGTTCACCGACGCTTTTCCGGGCGTCGGCGCGATCATGGACGGCGTCAGCGGCGAGGTCGAGGAACATGGCTACTGGGGATCGATGCGCGACCGCTTTCCGATCTCGCAGATCGACTGGATGCAGGCGGACGGCGAGTTGAGGATCGTGCATGGCGATCCGTCGAAAGGCGGCCGCGTCGTGGTGCACGCGCATGACAACATCGCGCTGATCCGATCCGGGCAGGACTGGCGCGCGGCCGAAAGCGACGAGCGTCGTCTCTATCTCGACGAGATCGAACCGACGTTGCGCGCGGGCATGGACTTCCTGCGCGACAACGGCGCCGCCGCCGGCTGCTACAGCAACCGCTACGTGCAGTCGATCGATCTGGACGGCAACCTGCTCGACGAGAGCTACAACATCGGTCACTGGCGCTCGCTCGAGCGGCTCGAACGCTGGGCCGAGTCGCACCCTACGCATCTGCGGATCTTCGTCACGTTCTTCCGCGTTGTCGCCGGGTTGTCGAAGCTGCGGCTGTACCACGAGGTGTCCGTATTCGACGCGAAACATCAGGTGTACGAGTACGTGAACTGCCACCCGCAAACCGGGATGATGCGCGACGCCGCCCGCTGAATGATCCGCGCGCCGCGTGTGCGGCGCCGTCTTACCGAACTGGAGAAAATCGATGGCGATCAAGCGCCCGACCCGTGAACAACTCGCCGGCATCGCAGCCGGTTTCGGCTTTCATGTCGACCAACGGCAACTCGCCGACTACGACGAAGCGCTGCAGGCGAACTTCGACGCATACGATACGATCGACGCACTGCCGGACTATCTGCCGCTTGTGACTTACCCGCGCACGCCCGGCTATCGCCCGGAAGGTGACGAGAATCGCTACGGCGCATGGGCGCGCAAGAGCACGATTCGCGGTGCGCCCGACGGCAAGCTAAGCGGCAAGACGGTCGCCGTGAAGGACAACATCTGCGTGGCCGGCGTGCCTATGCGTAACGGCGCGAGCACGTTCGAGGGCTACGTGCCGGACGTCGACGCGACTGTCGTCACACGCATGCTCGATGCCGGCGCAACGATTGCCGGCAAGTCCACCTGCGAGTACTACTGCTTTTCCGGTGGCTCGCATACGAGTGCGTCCGGGCCGGTGCAGAATCCGCGCAAGCCAGGACATTCAACGGGCGGCTCGTCGTCCGGCAGCGGTGCACTCGTCGCGAGCGGCGAGGTCGATATGGCGCTGGGCAGCGATCAGGGTGGCTCGGTGCGGATTCCGTCCGCGTATTGCGGTGTCTACGGGATGAAGCCGACGCACGGGCTCGTGCCATACACCGGCGCGATGCCGATCGAGGCGACCGTCGATCACCTCGGACCGTTGACGAACGGTGTGTACGATAACGCGTTGCTGCTCGACGTGATCGCCGGCGACGACGGGCTCGATCCGCGCCAACGCGCGCTGCCGCCGCGCGCCGACTTTCTTGGCGCGATTCGCGACGGCATAGCAGGGTTGCGGATCGGGATCCTGCGCGAAGGCTTCGGGCTCGCGAACTCGGAATCGGTCGTCGATGAGGCGGTGCTCGTCGCCGCGCATCGGCTACGCAAGCTCGGCGCGAGCGTCGACGAGGTGTCGGTACCCCTGCATGCAGCCGGTACCGCGATCTGGCTGCCGATCGCAGCCGAGGGCGCGACGCAGCAGATGATGAAGGGCAACAGCCACGGCTTCAACTGGGGCGGTCTGTACGTGACCGGGATGATCGATCATCACGCGGGTTGGCGCGAGCGCGCCGACGAACTGCCAGACACCGTGAAGGTGACGATGCTGCTCGGCGAATACTTCACTAGCCGGTATCGTGGTCGCTACTACGCGAAAAGCCAGAACCTCGCGCGGCGGCTGCGGGCGGATTACGACTCGGCGCTTCAATCGTATGATCTTTTGTTAATGCCGACGGTGCCGATGCGCGCATCGAAGCTGCCGGACCCCGGTTGCACCATGTCGGAATCGCTGACGCGCGCGTTCGAGATGCTCGCGAACACCGCACCGTTCGACGTGTCCGGGCATCCCGCAATGTCGCTCCCGTGCGGGGTAGCGGAGGATCTGCCGATCGGGCTGCAACTGGTCGGCCGCCGCTTCGACGAGGCCACGATCTACCGCTGCGCGTATGCTTATGAACAATCATCCGCCTGGCGTCAGACGATATTCGCATGACTTGCCCGGAACGGTAGCGCGCTGCCGCTGCGCCGCGAGTCTGTCCGACAGGTCTCGCGGTGCAAGCGGTAGAGTCGATTGGACAACGCTTTTTTTCCCGTGCAGGGTACTGGCTGCTCGTTCGCAATCCATTTGGGACATGACAATGACGACGCAACTTTTTCCTCACGCCACGAGCGGAGATTTTTCCGGCTTCGAGTCCGATCACCCGCCGGCCGAATGGACGAATTCGGCGATCGAGGTGGCGACCGACGGCTCGGTCAACCAGCGCATCGAGTTTTGGCGCGAAATGATTCTGCGTTTGTTCGCGGACGTGCAGATAGCGGACGTGCAGAAGGCTGATTTCTTCGGGCGGGTACGGCAACGCAAGTGCGAAAAGATGCGGATCTCAGAAATCCACGCAAGCGAGCAGGCAGTGATCCGGCGTTATCGCCAAGCGCGGAGCGAGTATGAGGATAAGTATTTTGCGGTATTGATGCTTGAGGGCAGTCAATCGGTCGAGCAGGACGGCAAGATCGTCACGCTGCGTCCCGGGGATTTTGCGATCTACGACGCGACACGGCCGCACCACCTGCAGTTCGGCCAGCCGTGGCGCGAGATCGTCGTCAGCATTCCGCGCACGACTTTGAATCAGCTCGTCGTCGGCATGGAGCACCGCACCGCGAGTCCAATTCCAACGGCGCAGGGCGTCGGCAGCGTGATGCGCGGTTTCCTCGAGCAGATGTCGTCGCAGATCCGCCATGTCTCCGAGGACGAGATGCTGCAGTTGTCGGACACGGCGATCTCGTTGATTGCGATGACGCTTGGGAACCTGCGGCGCAACGACGTCGCGCAATCAAGGATGAAGGCGCTAACGTTGACGCGCGTAAAGCGACATCTACTCGAGCACCTGCGCGACCCGGATCTGAATCCGACGTTGATCGAGCAGGCGATCGGGATTTCTTCGCGGTACATCAACAAGCTTTTCGAGGCGGAGAACACGTCGCTGATGCGATATGTGTGGAACCTGCGGCTCGAACGCTGCGCGGAGGATCTGGTAAATCCGCACTGCGCGGTGCTGAGGGTTTCCGATGTCGCGTTACGGTGGGGGTTTAACGACATGTCGCATTTCAGCCGCGCGTTTCGGGAGCGGTTCGAGACGTCGCCGCGCGAGTGGCGCAATCAGGCGATGACGCGTCGACAGGGCCCGTGAGGAGCGAGATGAAAGAAAGCATGACCTGACGATACCACCGTATAGATCGTCTCGGGGTGCCCGATTTTCAGAAGTGTTTTTATTGCCAGTACCGTTGATGTTCCAATCGGCTCTGGTGCAAATAGGAAGGCAGCTTGAGAGGTTGCCTATAGGAAGGATCATTTATCGAATTGACAGGACCGCATTCCATACGGCGGGCGCAGCTTCTCCCGCCTTCGCGCCCGAATAGCCAATCAGCTGCGCAGATTACGTACAAACAATTCGAGGTGGGCTTGCACAGTAGCGGCATTATCAGCATCGATACCTGCAAGCATCTGTTCTTCGAGCAGCCGCACGATATCCATGCCCCGACGCAGGACGTCGCGGCCTTCGTCAGTGAGTTGCAGCACGACAATGCGTCCATGATTCGGATCGGGCTCGCGCGTGATCCAGTTGCGCGATGACATGACAATCATCACCTCGTTGGCGGACTGCGGCGTGATGAACGACCATTCCGCAAGCTGGGCATTCGACGCCTGTCCACGCGCATCGAGCACGGAAAGCGCGGTGAATTGCGCCAGCGTCAGGCCGAGAGGCGCCAGCGCCTCCGTCATTTTTCGCCGCAGGATTCTGTCGAGGCTCCCAATGACGTAGGTCAAACGTGGCGCAGGCGTCGCCTTGCGCCGCGCCGATGGCGCGCGGGCGGGGCGCGCGGTGCCGGGGGTCGTCATTTTTGGGGCTTTGCTCGTCATCGCGTCGGCTCTTTGCTCGTCGGAAAGCAGCAATGTTACCGCGTTCATCCGCGCTTCCCGCGACCATCTCACCGTCGGTCCGCCAAACCGCGAGGCGGCACGCTACGACCCCCCGTCCGCCACGTTCACTCACTTCAGCAAGTAGGCGTCGTAGACCACGGCGTTGCCGAGCCGCATCGCGTAGCCAACGGCCATTGCCCGGTTCAGCCACGCGTATTTCTTCGAGGCGGTCTCGAAGGTCATGTAGAGGCGGAAGTAATATTTCCCCGGGTCCACGGGTTTGCCCTTCGCCACGTCCGCCATCACATCCGCGGGGCCGTACCGCAACCCTCTCGTCTGCAGATACACGAGCTCGCCGTCATCCATCTTCAGCAGGTATCGGGTGTCGATAATCGCCAGTCCGTCGGGAGTGACGACTTGCCAGTCAGCACCGTTATTCAGAATCTCGCCGTTCAGCATGGGACCGTGAAAACTGCCGCCGGTGATCGGAATGATCCGACGCTTACCGGCATCGGCGGTCTTTCCCAACTCCCAGATCGGCGCGGTCAGGTCGACCGAGAAGCGGCCCATGTAGGCGAGTTCCGGTTTGGGCGGCTCGAATTCGGCGTGGGCCGCCGCCTCCGGCTCCACGGCGAGAGCATGATTGAAAGCCAGTGCCGCAAATGTCGAGACGAGAAAAAGCCTGAGCAGATTTTTCATTGCGTTATCCAATGAGGTTGCAGTGCATGGAGCATCGAACAGCTACGAAGTGCCCGCTGTCGCTCCGATGAAAGGAAGATCGGCATGAATTCCGGCATCGACCAGGCGCCTGCAGTGCGTGAATTCGGCTAATCGGTAGTCGAAGAAATAGCGGGCCGTGGCCACTTTCTGACGATAGAAATCTTCTTCATCCGCCTTCGGGGCGGCAAGCCGAAGCGAGCGCGCCCACGCATAGGCGAGGAGCAACCAGCCGATCATTGCGAGGTAATCGTCGGCGACGCGATAAGGCAACTCCACGTCGCGCGCGCTCTCTTCGATGATCGCGGCGGTCGTATGCCACGCATCCGCGCACAATGTCTCGAGTTGCGCCGCGACCTGCGGCAAATCCGGTGCGGCATTGGCGTGCTCCGCGGCTTCCGCGCGAAGATGGGCAAGCAATGCTCGCAGCTTGTCCCCGCCGTCGCCGATTACTTTGCGAACCAGCAGGTCGATCGACTGAATCTCGTTTGTGCCTTCATACAGGAGCGAGACACGACTATCGCGCACCGTTTGTTCGATGCCGTATTCATGTATGTAACCGTAGCCCCCGAACACCTGGAGCGCGCTCGACGCCCCAAGAAAGCCATTGGCCGTGAAAAATGCTTTCGCCACCGGCGTGAGGAGCGCGGCGAAACGATCTGCTTCGGCACGCTTCGCTTCATCGGGATGGCGTGCGGCGATGTCGAGCCATTGGCCGATCCAATAGCCGATCAACCGCTCGCCCTCGACGACGCAACGCAGATCCATCAGCGTGCGGCGTATCGCGGGATGCAGCGAAATGGGCGACGCCCCCTGCGTTTTCGCCTCCAGACCGGGCGCGCGCATTTGCACCCGTTCGCGCGCATAGATCGTTGCGCGTTGCCAGGCACTCTCGGCGTGACCCAGTCCCTGCATCGCGACCTGCAAGCGCGCGGCGTTCATCATCACGAACATCGCCGCCAGCCCGCGATGCGGCTCGCCGACCAGCCAACCCAGCGCGTCCTCGAACCGCATCGTGCATGTGGGGCTTGCCTTGAGCCCCATCTTTTTTTCAATCCCCTCGCAATGAACGCCATTGCGAATCGCCACCCCGCTATGAGATCGCCACTTCGGTACGAGAAACATCGAAAGTCCGCGCGTTCCCGGAGGCGCATCGGGCAAACGCGCAAGTACCAGGTGGACGATGTTGTCCGTCAGATCGTGATCGCCACCGCTGATGAAGATTTTGCTGCCCGTGATTCGATAACCCTCGCTCACCTCGTCCGGGATGGCGGTCGTGCGCAGCAGACTGAGGTCGCTCCCTGCCTGCGGTTCGGTCAGACACATGGTGGTGAGCCACTCGCCGCTCGCGATTTTTGGCAGGTAGTCGGCTTTCAGCTTCTCCGACCCATGCGTCTGCAAGCAGACGCTTGCGCCATGCGTCAATCCGGGTGACATGAGCCACGCGTGATTCGCCGCCGCCAGCATTTCGTGAAGCGCCACTTCCAGCAGTTGCGGCAAGTCCTGGCCGCCATGGCCGGCACTTGCCGAGAGCGTCGGCCAGCCGCCGTCGACATAGGCGCGATACGCTGCCTTGAAGCCGCGCGGCATACGCACTTCGCCATCGACGAACTGACAGCCTTCAAGGTCGCCGCTGGCATTGAGCGGCGCTAGCTGCTCCGACACAAAGCGGCCGGCTTCTTCGAGGACCATTCGCGCGGTCGTCGAATCGAAATCGGACCATTCCGGAATCTGCCGCCAGAACGCTTCGGCGTCGAGCCATTCTTCCATCACGAAGCGCATGTCGCGCAGTGGAGCCACGTAGCAAGCAGACATGTCAGAGCCCGTCATTGCACGCATAGATCACCGCGGGATCGGCCTGACGTGGGTCATGCATCGTCTCCACCAGATTCGCGCGATGTGTCAGTACCGCGCGCTGGTTGATCGAGCCTTTGTCGGTGATCTCGCCCAGATCGAGGGAGGGGGGCACGTCGAGCAGGCGCAAGCGCGCGATCGTCGTTGCGCCGCCGGTCGACTTGCGGTTCAGACGGGCCAGCAAGCCGGTGAAGAACGCGCGCACAGCAGGCGCCGCGACGATCTCAGCGGCGCTCGCCGATGCCGGCAAGTCCGCCAGCCGCCTGCAATCGTCGAGGCGCGGAAACACTAGCGCACCGACATCGTCGCGATTCATACCGGTCACGACCACATCCTGGACGTACGGCGCGCCCTCGGAGACCACCCGGGCACGCATCGGCCCGACGCTCACGAACGTACCCGAGCTCAGCTTGAAGTCTTCGGCGATCCGGCCATCGAACAACAGTCCGAGTTCCGGCTTACGGGGATCGACGAACTTGAGCGCGTCGCCGCTGCAGTAGTAACCTTCGTCGTCGAACGACCCGGCCACGTTTTCCTCGTCCATCCGCCAGTAACCGGCCATCACGTGCGGCCCGCGAAAGCGGGCTTCGAGCTTGCCCGATACGGGCGCGAGCTTCACTTCGCAGCCGGGCGCGGGCACTCCGACATAGCCCGCACCCATGACAGGCCCGGTCGTAAACAGACAGGAGGGCGATGTTTCGGTCATACCCAATCCGGCCATGATGCGAATGCGCTCGCCGCAGTATTGCTCCGTCACCCGCTCCAGGCGATCCCACGCCGCTTGCGAGAGTCCCGCGCCAGCAAAGAAATAGACTTTGACACGAGAGAAGAAGGTTGCGCGAAGCTGCGCGTCCGCTTCGAGCGCGCTCGCCAGCTCCTCCCAACCCTTTGGCACATTGAAATAAATGGTCGGCGCGATCTCGCGCAGATTGCGCAGCGTTTCGTCGAACTTCTTGCCTACCGGCTTGCCGTCGTCGATATACAGCGTGCCGCCGTTATACAGTGCGATGCCCACGTTGTGGCTGCCACCGAACGTGTGATTCCAAGGCAGCCAGTCGACCAGAACCGGCGGCTCGTGGGCGAATTCCGGGAACGTTTCGAGTAGCATCTGCTGGTTGCTGCACAGCATGCGGTGCGTCGTCGGAACCGCTTTCGGACGTTTGGTGGAGCCGGAGGTGAAGAGGAACTTCGCGATTGCATCGGGTTCGATCGCGGCGTGCACGGCATCGACCGTCGTTGCGGGCGTGTTCAACAGTTCCGCGAACGGTGTCTGCGCGCGATTGTTGGAACCGTAAGCCGTCACCACTTCCACATCGTCGGACACGACGGCGTCGATTGCGGCGGCGAACGCATCGCCGTCGGCGGCGAACACGAGACCGGGCGTCAGCAGTTCGATCGCGTGGCGCAGTTTGCCGTAGTCGCTGGAAATGAGCGAATAGGCGGGCGAGATCGGCGCATAAGGAACGCCCGCCCACATCGCACCGAGTGCGAGCTGGAAATGCTCGAGGTCGTTACCGGACAGAAGGACAACCGGCCGCTCGGCCGACAACTTGCGCTCGAGTAGCGCCTGGCCGATAGAACGGGCACGCTCGAGCATCTGCGCATAGCTGATGCCCACCCATTCGCCGTCGGCACCGCGGCGTGCGACTAGCCACCGGTCCGGATGCGCGTGGGCTCCGCTCACGAGCCGGTCGGTCAGACGTGCCGGATAAGCGCCGATCGGCTCGCTCGCTTGCAGGTACCAGGCGTCGCCCTGTCGACGAACGCTGGCCGCTGCCGATCCGATACGCACCCGGCGATAAGGCACGGACGTCTCTCGAATCACGGGTTCGACACGGGGCTGAGTCGGCTCTGCATTCACGTTTTGTCTCCTTGATGGGCTGCCAGCGCGGCGACTCGTGGACGAACGCAAGCCCTCTGTCATTCGACAGAGGATGCCGTGTTTCGACGCACTCGTCTTCGTGCGGCGCTGTTAGATCGGGTAGTGGCGCGGGCCGGTCTGAATGGTGATCCAGCGCAGATCCGTGAATTCGGCAATCGAAGCCTTGCTGCCGAAACGTCCGTAGCCACTGCCCTTTACGCCGCCGAACGGCATTTGTGCTTCGTCGTGCACGGTCGGCCCGTTGATGTGGCAAATGCCCGATTCGATACGCCTCGCCAGACCCAATGCCCGCGCGATGTCGCGGCTGAACACTGCCGCCGACAACCCGAACTCGCTGTCGTTGGCGACTTGCACCGCTTCGTCGTCGCTGTCCACACGCTGCACCGTGACCACCGGTGCGAACGACTCCTCCGCGTAGAGCTTCATCTCGGGACGCACGCCGTCGACGATGGTCGGCTGCATGATCGCACCGTCAATCGCGCCGCCGGCCAGCACCGTCGCACCGTGGCGGCGCGCGTCTTCGACGAGCGCCGCCACGCGTTGCGCGGCCTGTGCGTTGACGAGCGCACCGAGCACCGCGCCGTCGTCGGTCGGCGCGGTTGCCACCAGCTTGCGCGCTTTTTCAGTCAGCTTTTCCACCAGCGCATCCGCAATGCTGCGGTGTGCGATGACCCGCTCCGTGGACATGCAGATTTGCCCCTGGTTGAAGAACGCGCCGAACGCGATCGCGGCAACGGCCGCGTCCAGATCGGCGTCTTCAAGCACCAGCACCGGCGCCTTGCCGCCGAGTTCCAGCAACGCCGGCTTCAGATGCTTCGCCGCATGCATGGCGATGATGCGGCCCACATGCGTCGAGCCGGTGAAATTCACCCGCCGCACGGCCGGGTGTGCGATAAGGCGTTCGACGATTGCCGCCGCATCCTCGGGCGCATTCGTCACGACGTTCACGACGCCGTCGCCGAGCCCGGCTTCCTGCAATACCGTGCCGATCAGCCGATGTACCGCCGGACACGCCTCCGATGCCTTGAGTACCACCGTATTGCCGCACGCGAGCGGCATCGCGAGTGCGCGCGTGCCGAGAATCACCGGCGCATTCCACGGCGCAATGCCCAGCACGACGCCGCACGGCTGACGCACGGCAAGCGCCAGATTGTCTGGTGTGTCGCTCGGAATCACGCTGCCGTCGATCTGCGTCGTCATTGCGGCCGCTTCACGCAGCATGTTGGCGGCGAGATGAACATTGAAGCCGTACCAGTTCGCCATCGCGCCCGTTTCGGCCACGCCGGCCGCGATAAACTCGCCGGTCCGTGCATCCATCATGTCGGCCGCTTTCAGCAGCCGCGCGCGACGCTCGGTGGGCCGAAGCGCGGCCCACGCAGGAAATGCGGCGGCGGCGGCGTCGACTGCCGCATCGGCGTCGGCAAGCGTGGCCGCAGGCGAGCGTGAGGCGAGGGTGCCGGTTACCGGGTTCAGGCGCTCGAACGTCGCCCCGCTGGATGCCGGACGGTCCTGGCCGCCGATCAACATGCTCACTTCGGTCACGATTGTTGTCTCCTCACTGTGCTGCGTGTCCTGATGCGGATGCCACCGCCGAGTCTCTTCGCCGGACTGTGGCTGCGATACTCATGCTTTATTCAGCGCGCTTATACGCCTGCAAACCCGGCTTGATCGACTTATCGTCGAGGAACTGCTTCAGGCCCTGCTCGCGTCCGTGCTCCGGGTCGCGCAGTTGCGCCTGATCGAGCTTGGCGTACAGGTAGTCTTCATTCTGCTCCCACGTCAGTTCACGGCAACGCTTGAAGCCGTGCTTTGCGGCGCGCAACACCACCGGGTTCTTTTCGAGGAGCTTCGCTGCCAGAGCAATGGTCTCGTCGCGCAGCTGCGCAAGCGGCACGCTCTTGTTGACGAGGCCCATCGCCGCAGCTTGCGGGCCGGTGAAGGTGTCACCCGTCATGATGTAGTGCAGCGCCTGACGATGGCCGACGGTATCCGCCATCGCCTTGCTGACCAGATTGCCGGGCGGAATGCCCCAGTTGATTTCCGACAGCCCGAATACCGCTTCGTCAGCTGCAAGTGCGAGATCGCACGCCACCAGCGGCGAAAAACCACCGCCGAAACACCAGCCGTTGACCATTGCGATGGTCGGCTTTGCATACATGCGCAGACGGCGCCACTGCCATTCCGACGCGTCGCGGCGAATCTTCTCCTGCAGAATTTCCGGACCCGCGTCGACCTCCCGGAAATACTCCTTCAAGTCCATGCCCGCGGTCCATGCGGCGCCTGCGCCGGTCAGTACCAGAACCCTTGCGTCGTCGTCGAGCTCCACGGCATCCAGGACCTGCAGCATCTCGCTATTGAGCGTCGGGCTCATCGCATTGCGCTTCTCCGGGCGATTCAACGTCACCCACGCGATGCCTGCCTCGACCTTCACGTCAACCGTCTTCCAGCGACCATCGTAACTTGCCATGTTCGTAACTCCTGCGCGCGGACCGCGCGATAAGGTGGAAATTCCGTTGAACTGCTGTAGTATCAACCTGCCTGAGATTTTTATATCAGGCATCCTGATATAGAGTCTATTATCAAGCAGCCTGATAAACAAGCGCCCGGTGCTTAGTGAAAACCCTCGAACATCAGATACGATGAAGCCAACCGATCATTCCGGCCGACCTTCGGGCGCCATGGCCGAAAAGCCGCTGCGTATCACCTACCTGGTCGGCAGCGTGGACCGTGTGCTGAAACGCCGGCTCATCGAAACGCTCGCGCCACATGGCGTGACGCTGCCGCAGTTCACCGCCCTGTCGGTGTTGAAAGCGCGCGGACACTCGTCGAACGCCAAGCTGGCTGAGCGATCGCTGATCACGCCTCAGGCGGCCAACGAGGTCATCAAGGTGATGGTCGCGCGCGGATGGGTCACACGCGCCGCCGACCCCTCCCACGGCCGCATTGTCGTGCTGCAACTCACGCGCGCGGGCGCCGCGCTCGTGCGCCAGTGCGAAGCGTCGATCGAGCGGCTCGAGGCAGGCATGATGAACGGTATCGAGCCCGCGAACGCCGATCTGCTGCATGCTTCATTGCGCATGCTGCTGCGCAATCTACACACTTTCGATCAGGTCACGTCGGACTCAATCCAAGCAGACTGATGGCGTTTTCCTTCAGAATCAACGGATGAACCTCGGGCTTGAAGCCCGCTGTCTGGAAATCGTTCAGCCAGCGATCCGGGCGAATCAGCGGGAAATCGGACGCGAACAGCATCTTGTGCTTGAGTAGCGTGTTCGCATGCTGAATCAGCTGTGGCGCGAAGTACTTCGGCGACCACCCCGAGAGGTCGATGTAAACATTCGGCTTGTGCAGGCAAATCGACAACGCCTGATCCTGCCACGGCCACGACGGATGCGCGATCACCACCTTCATGTCAGGAAATTCCGCCGCCACTTCGTCCAGGTGTATCGGCTCCGAATACTTGAGCAGCAGCCCTCCACCGCCGCGCATGCCGCTGCCCATGCCGGAATGGCCGCTGTGAAATACCGCCGGCAAGTTGTATTCGGCGATCACTTCATAGATCGGATAGGCCATCCGGTCGTTCGGATAGCAGCCCTGCAGCGTCGGGTGAAACTTGAATCCCCGCACGCCGTGATCTTCGATCAGACGCCGTGCTTCGCGCGCGCCCATCTTGCCTTTGTGCGGATCGATGCTCGCAAAGGCAATCATGATGTCGCTATTGTCCGCCGCGAATTGCGCGACCTCCTCGTTGGGGATGCGGCGGCGCCCGAGTTGCGCCTCGCAGTCGACCGTGAACATCACCATGCCAATTTTCTGCTGGCGATAGTAGTCGATCGTCTCCGGGATCGTCGGCCGCCGCCCCTGCTTGAGCACCGTACCGAAGTATTTGTCGGCAGCGTCGTCGAACTCCTTGCCGAACAGATCCGGCGGCTGGCAACAGGAGACCTCCGCATGCACATGGGTATCGATAGCAACCAGATTCGCAATGTCCATTGTCTTTCCTTGGTGATCCTAAAGGGACTCGGATTGGCGCGCCTCCGGCGCGGCGCAATCTCGATCACGTGCAATGTGTATCAATACGGCCGATACGGTCAACCCGACTTTGGCCTGGGGTATTCACCGAAGAATTTTATCTTGTCTTATCAGGTCGCCTGAGATCAAATACGCATCACCGGGCGGATATGTTTTCAAACTGACTGCGCCGCTCGGGCAATGCGGCACGGATCGATCCTTCTGCCGCGAAGGATCTTCCGCGATTAGAACGGCCGTTGTCTCGCCATAACGCAATAACAGGCAATAACAGCTTCGGTTTCTCCGTACCCCTACGCTCTTATGCTTTCTCGCTGAAGCGCTTTCCTGCGATCTTTATATCAGGGTACCTGATATTGTGAAGACTCGGCGAGACATGTGGTTCAGGCGGACCCGACAACCAGGTGATCGATATGAAGCCAATGAGAACAGCAGCACCAGGAGACGCAGTGATGACGCAACCAGTCGCCAGATCGGCTGCCGCCGTAACCCTGAGCCTCTGCTTTGCCGTCGCTTTGCTCGAAGGCCTCGACCTTCAATCGGTCGGGGTCGCGGCGCCGCGAATGGCGCGCGAGTTCGGCCTGTCGGTGACACAAATGGGCCTTGCATTCAGTGCCGGAACCTTCGGCCTTCTGCCCGGCGCAATGTTCGGCGGACGGCTTGCCGATCGCATTGGCCGCAAGCGTGTGCTGATTCTCTCGGCATGTCTGTTCGGCCTGCTTTCGATTGCAACCGCGCTCGTCAGCAGCTTCGACATGCTCGTGCTGGTGCGCGTGCTGACCGGTATCGGACTTGGCGGTGCGCTGCCGAACCTGATCGCGCTGTCGTCCGAAGCGGTGTCGCCGAAGGCGCGCAATACCGCCGTGAGCATCATGTATTGCGGTATTCCGTTTGGCGGCGTGATCGCGTCGATCATCGGCATCGTGAACATGGGAGACACCGAATGGCGCCATATCTTCTATGTAGGCGGTGCAGGGCCGCTGCTTCTGGTGCCGCTCCTGTTCGCTTTCCTGCCCGAATCAAAGGCATTTCGGCGCGCATCGCATGAAGGGAACGTGCAGCCCGCCGCCGTGGGCAATGTGCTGTTCGGCGGCAATCGTGCTCTTTCGACAGCGCAGATCTGGATCAGCTATTTCTGCACGCTGATCGTTCTGTATTTCCTGCTCAACTGGCTTCCTTCGCTGATGGCCGCGCGCGGTCTCTCGCGCCCGGAAATCGGCTATGTGCAGATCGCCTTCAACGTCGGCGGCGGCATCGGCGCGCTTTGCATCGGCATGTTGATGGACCGGCTGCGCGGCGCCGTGGTCGTGTCGGGCATGTACATCGGGATCATCGCCTCGCTTGCAGCGCTGTCGATAGCGCCGGGATTCGGCGCGCTCGCCGGCTCGGCATTCTTCGCGGGCATGTTCGTTATTGGCGGGCAGTCGGTGCTGTATGCGCTCTCCGCGGCGTTCTATCCGACGGCGATGCGCGGGACGGGCGTCGGCGCCGCCGTCGCCGTGGGCCGTATCGGTTCGGTTGTCGGGCCGCTCGCGGCAGGCCAGTTGCTCGCGATGGGACGCAGCTCGTCGGTCGTGATCGGCGCGAGCATTCCAGTGACGCTGATCGCCGCAGTCGCGGCCCTCTTGCTCATCCGTCGCCCGCGCGCGACCGACTGATGGTTTTTCAAAAAAACACATAACGGTTTGGAGACTTCAATCATGCGAGCATCAACACGCCTTCTCCTGAGCGGCGCCCTCTGCGCAACGAGCACCGTGGCCGCCGCGCAATCGAGCGTCACGTTCTACGGAATCGTCGATACCGGTATCGAATACGTTTCGCACGCCAATGCGGCGGGCGACCACCTGTTTCGCATGCCCGCGGTGACGGGCGAGTTGCCCTCGCGCTGGGGCCTGCGCGGTGTTGAAGACCTGGGTGGTGGCTATAGCGCCGTCTTCACCGTCGAGAACGGCTTTAACGTGCGCGACGGAACGCTCGGGCAGGGTGGCCGCCTGTTCGGCCGACAAGCCTTTGTGGGCGTGAAGAGCCCGTATGGAACCGTCGCCTTCGGCCGCCAGTACACGATGACGTACCTCGCGTTGATGGGCGCGGACATCATCGGCCCGGATATTTATGGCCTCGGTTCGCTGGACGCCTACGTCCCCAACGCCCGCGCGGACAACTCGGTCACCTACATCGGCGTATACAAGGGCGTCACCCTCGGCGCCGGTTATTCATTCGGACGTGACGCCGGCAACAACTCGCCCGGACAAGGCACCTGTACCGGCTCGGTGGCGGGGCACGCCACCGAATGCCGCGACTGGTCCGTGATGCTCAAATACGATGCGCAGTACTTCGGCGTGGCGGCGTCGTACGAAGAAGAGCGTGGCGGCGCGACCGCCGCGGCGAACTTCTTCGACGGCGTTGCGCCCACCACGCTCATCAATGCCGCCGACAAAGACGCGCGCGCTCACGTGAGCGCCTACGCGCAGTACGCCGGCGCGAAGATCGGTCTCGGCTGGGTCGGTCGGCGCGTCGTCACCGATTCTCCTGCTGTGCCGAACGTGCGCTCGAATCTGTTCTTCGTCGGCGCTTCGTATGCCGTCACACCGGCGTTTCTCGTAGATGGCGAAGTGTTCCGCATCGTCAACAGCGACCACGACACACGCGCCACGATGGGCACGCTGCGCACCACCTATCTGCTCAGCAAGCGCACAGCTGTCTACGCGCAGGGCTCCTATCTCGCCAACAGCGCGAAAGCACGCTATTCGGTCAGCGGCGGCGGTGGCGGCACGACGCCGCCCGCGGGCATGGGCCAGACGGGTGCGATGGTCGGCGTACGGCACATGTTCTAGGAGACATGAGATGAACAGAACCGCAATTGCAATACTGGTTTCGCTGACGCTCGCCGCGTGCGGTGGCGGACCGAACGACACATCGTCATCCCTGCCGCAACTCAGTGCGGCCACGCCCGCGAATCTCTCCGGCACCTGTACCGCGCTTGCCGCGAAGCTCTCGTTTGCGAACACGACGTTCACGTCGGTGCAGGACGTGCCGGCGGGTACGCTGACGGTAGCCGGCAAGCCGATCGCGGAACATTGCGTGATCGAAGGGAAAATGAATCAACGGGTGAGTTCCGTCGACGGCAAAACCTACGCGATCGGCTTCGAGATGCGCCTGCCGGTCACCTGGAACGGACGCTTCTTCTATCAGGCGAATGGTGGCCTCGATGGGAACGTGCTGACCGCAACCGGTGAGATCGGCGGCGGTGGTCCGCTCAACGATGCGCTCAACATGGGCTACGCCGTCATCAGCTCGGACGCCGGCCACCCGTCGTCGCAAAACCCGCTGTTCGGACTCGATCCTCAGGCCCGTATCGACTACGGGTATAACGCGGTCGCTACGCTCACGCCGATGGCGAAGCAGGTCATCAGGACCGCCTATGGCAAGGGCCCCGACCGGAGCTATTTCGACGGTTGCTCGAACGGCGGCCGGCATGCGATGGTGGCGGCGGCGCGGTCGTCGGCGGAGTATGACGGCATCATCGCGGGCGATCCGGGCTTTCATCTGCCGAAAGCGGCGATCGGCGAGATGTGGAGCGCACAGCAACTCGCCAAGGTGGCGACGGCGAATACCACGAGCGGCCTTCCCGACATCAAGACGGGCTTTACCGCAGCGGAGCGCCAGCTGGTTGCGGCGCGAATCATTGCGAAGTGCGACTCGCTCGATGGCGTGGCCGACGGCATGGTGCAAGACATCAAGGCATGCCAGGCGAACTTTAGCCTCGCCAACGACGTGCCGACCTGCTCGGGGAATGTGCGCGATGGCTCGTGCTTGACGACTGCGCAGAAGGACGCAATCGGCAACGTCTTCTCCGGCGCGCGCAACAGCGCGGGAACGGCGCTGTACGCTAGCTTTCCGTACGATGCGGGTATCAATGGCGCGAACTGGTCATTGTGGAAGCAAACCAATTCCATCACGCTGGATCCCGCCGCCGCTGCCTTCACGTTCACGACGCCGCCGCAAAGCGCTTCGCTGCTTACGCAGTTGACGTCATATGCGTTGAACTTCAGCATGGACAGCGATGCGCCAAAGATCTTTGCAACGAGCGGCGTCTACACCGAGGCGTCGTGGTCGTTCATGACGCCGCCGGACGAGACCGATCTGAGCGCGTTGAAGCGGCGCGGCGCCAAGCTGATGGTGTATCACGGCACGAGCGACCCGGTGTTTTCATCGAACGATACGACCGATTGGTATCAGCGTCTCATGACGGCGAACGGCGGCGATGCGAGTAACTTCGCGCGTCTCTACACGGTGGCGGGCATGAACCATTGCTCGGGCGGGCCGACTGCGGACCAGTTCGACATGCTCACGCCATTGGTCGCCTGGGTCGAACAGGGCAAAGCGCCTGACAGCATTATCGCAACCGCTCGCGACGCCGGCAACGCGATTCCGAACAGCGAAGTGCCCGCGGAGTGGGGCGCGGGACGTACACGGCCGTTGTGCCCCTATCCCAAGGTCGCGCGATACAAAGGAGGTGACGCGAATTCGGCGGCCAGCTTCTCGTGCGGTTGATCGTTCCGGAGCGTCGCCGGATCTGAATAACGGCATCGCGAACGGCGTTAGCATTCAATAAAGCCACCTACTGTCAACGATGGCCTTATTGGATGCTAACGCCTTGAAGTCCATCTCCATTTCTGCCCGCGAGCCGTAAAGCGAAGCAAATCTTTCAATTCACAAATATACGAATTAAATTCGCCATCCATTCGTAAAGCGAAGTAATGGTCAAGAGGCTGATTTGCGAATGAGGGTAGTGAGTGTTCCTCCGCCACCGACAGTCGAGGATCAGCCGAGGGGCGGCGCGTAGTTGCGCGAGCTGAACCAGATTGTCGGGCGTGATTCATGGTGGCTCGATGGACAGGCGTCGGCCTGCTCGGCGGGGCTCTGGTGCAAATATGAAGGCCGATGGGTTGGGCTCAGGGTTTTGGCGCACGCAGGGCAAACAGATGAGTAAGCTGGGGAGAAGCGGTTCACGGCGGAGTTCGTTAAGCGCTGGAACCGCTTTGCTACGGCAGCCGGCAGGTCGTGGCGAATCGACCAAACTTACGTGAAGATCCGTGGCAAGTGGGTTTATCTTTACCGAGCGGTTGACCGGGCTGGCAAGACGATTGACTTCCGGCTCAGCGCCAGGCGCGATGTTGCTGCTGCCAAGACCTTCTTCGAGAAAGCGATCAGGAGTCGAGGGCTCGCACCCAGGTCAATCAGGTTGGACGGCTACGCAGCG
Organism: Burkholderia sp. WP9; assembly: GCF_900104795.1. Taxonomy (NCBI): domain Bacteria; kingdom Pseudomonadati; phylum Pseudomonadota; class Betaproteobacteria; order Burkholderiales; family Burkholderiaceae; genus Burkholderia; species Burkholderia sp. WP9. The sequence goes on along the minus strand of NZ_FNTG01000002.1, from coordinate 1,220,675 downwards.
TCTCACCGCGCAGTGCGCGAAATGAAGATCGATAGATTGCTGCCCGAAAGCACAACGTTGCGATCGTCGAAGTACTTGAATAACCTGATCGAACAGGATCATCGCAACCTCAAAGCACGGGTGAACGTGATGCTCGGCTTTAAAGGCTTCAGGACTGCGGCAACAACCATTTCCGGCTTCGAGCTCATGCATCGCATTCGCAAAGGCCAGTTCAACCTGATCAAGCTGCATCTCAAAGATACCGCTGCGCCCCCGGTTTGGACGGCGGTCCTTTCATCTCGCTGAGACGACGGACGGCCACGCGTCATTGCACAGCAGCAGTCGAGATTCCGGGCGAGCAGAAACGCCGCTGGCGTCGTTCAGGTCATCGAGCCTTTTCATATCCCGAATCGCGTGGAAAAGATCGCGCATTGAATCGAGATCAATCAGTCTCACAAACGCGAAGGTATCCTCATAGGCACGCATCCAGGGGATCATTGCTGAAGCCACAGCTTTTCGGCCTTCGGTCACCTCCGTATGCCGCAGTGCTTCGTCGAAATGGGCCCAGAAAGCTCGCATTGCGCGCTGGGCGAAAAAGTGGTTGAGCGCGAGCGCGGAGATATCTCCGATCGCGGGCATCGACGACTCGCGATTCTGACTTTCCATATCTGCGGTTCCGGATGCGTGGGGAGTGGGTTGCAAAGAGTTCCGTGCTGCCGCGGACGGGTCGTGGCAAGGCGCCGAAGTTGTCATGACCATGGACGCCTGAAACTAACCACCCGTCGGCGCGGGGCGGGCCCGCGAACGTGATGTACGTTGCGGCGGGAGAGAGGACTTCACGCGAGCCCGAATGTTTTCCTCAAGCTTGCATCCACCGGGCCGGAGGGCATGAAGCGCCGCAATTTGCGCAACAGGGACGCTTCGCCGGCCGGTGTGCGACGCATACGCCAGGCGCCGAGCGCCGCTTCAACGATTGTCTTCGCCACGCCGTCGGGCGCGGGGGCACCTTTGACACTGTTGACGACTGCGCTCGATGCAAGGGCACGCTCGCGATCATAGTCGGCGATTTTCGAGCTTGCCAGAGGGGCGTTGATGTCCAGATTGGTCCTGGTAAAGGATGGTTCGACCAGCGTTAACCGGATGCCGAACTGGCGCACCTCATGGTCCAGGGTCTCGGTCAGCCCTTCAACGGCATGCTTGGACGCCGAATAGAGTCCCATATAGGGGGCGGGCAGGAACCCGAGCACGGAACTGACATTGACGATCCTTCCGCCGCGTTGTGCACGCATATGGGGAAGTACTGCCTGCGTCGTGCGCAGAATGCTGAAGACGTTGGTATCGAACAGCGACAAGGCCTCGGCAGTCGACGTTTCCTCCACGGCACCCATCAGGCTCGCTCCCGCATTATTGACAAGTACGTCAATTCGCCCGGTGCGTTCGATGACGGACTGGATTCCAGCCTGGACCGAAGCATCGTCGCGAACATCCATCTCGATGAGCCCGACTCCGGAGATAGGCACCGCTTTTGCGATGCTGCGCACTGTGCCAAACACGCGGCAACCTCGCCTCGCGAACTTCTCGGCGGTGGCGCGTCCGATACCCGATGACACGCCGGTCACAATAACGACCGTGGAATTCGACATGAACAGCTCCGTTTGGTGAATTGATAGTGTTTCAACGCGCGTCGAGCGCATCCTGCGTCATGAGGTCGGGATGCGATGAGTGGTGGCCCAGGCTCTTGTGTGAACCCGCGGCGCTGCCGGGCCGGATCCTGAACCAGATCGAATACATGGCCGGCAGGAACACCAGCGTCAGCACTGTTCCGGCCAATGTACCGCCGATCAGCGTGTAGGCGAGGGTTCCCCAGAACACCGAATGCGTCAGCGGTATGAAGGCCAGGATCGCCGCCATAGCCGTGAGGATCACCGGGCGCGCCCGTTGCACGGTGGCCTCGACGACTGCATCGAATGGATCCAGCCCGGCCTGTTCGTTCTGGTGAATCTGCCCGATCAGGATCAGCGTGTTGCGCATCAGGATCCCCGAAAGCGCGATGAGGCCGACCAGCGCATTGATGCCAAACGGCTGCCTGAACAGGATCAGCGTCGGCACCACGCCGATCAGGCCAAGCGGGCTGGTGAGGAACACCATCACCATTGCGGAGATCGACCGAACCTGGAGAATGATGATGACCAGCGTGATCGCCAGCATGATCGGGAACAGCGGCAACATGGCGGTCGTCGCCTTGGCCGATTCCTCGATGGAGCCCGCCTGCTCGATGCGATAGCCACTGGGCAGCTTCGCGATGATCGGCTGAAGCTGCCTGGTGATTTCCGTTGATACGTCTGGCGGCTGCAGGTTGTCGGCAATGTCGCCGCGTACCGTGATCGTCGGCACGCGGTCGCGCCAGCGCATGATCGGCTCCTCCAGTCGCACGTCGACCTTGCCGACCTGCGACAGCGGAATGCGCTGCCCGTTGGCGCCGGCTAGCGTGAAGTCGCCGAGCCGGGCAGGGTCGAGACGCACATCGCCGGCCGAACGCGCGACCACCTGCACGGTACGGATATCTTCACGCACGGCGGTGACAGGCACGCCGGTGAGCAGGAACTGCAACTGTTGCGCGACGGCGCTGGACGTCAGTCCCACCGCCTGCAAGCGATCCTGCTGCAAGGCGAAGTGCAGTGTCGGCGAGCGCGTGCCCCAGTCGGTGTTGACCGTGCGCATCATCGGACTGGCCTCCATCACCTGCTGGACTTGAGCCGCGATTCCACGCAGTTTGTCCGGGTCCGGACCGGTGACGCGATAGGCGACCGGGAACGGCGAATATGGCCCGAACACGAGTTGCGTGACGCGTACGCGCGCTTCGGGCACAAGACCGTCGGCGATAGCTCGCCGCAGTCGCGCCTTCAATGCATCGCGTTCCTCCTGACTGTCCGTGCGGATCACAATCTTCGCGAACGACGGATCGGGCAGTTCCGGCCCCATCGCCAGGAAGAAGCGCGGTGCACCTTGTCCGACGTACGCGGTGACGATCCTGGCGTCCTTCTGTTCAGACAACCATGCCTCCACCTTTTGCGTGGCGGCGCTGGTCTGTGAAATCGATGTGCCATAGGGCATCTGCACTTCGACCAGCACTTCGGGACGGTCGGAGATCGGGAAGAACTGCTTCTTGACCACGCCCATACCGAGGATGGCGATGGCAAAGAGGCCAACGACCGAACCGGCGACCAGCCATTTGCGCACGATCACGCGCGTAAGCAGCTGACGGAAGCGGTTGTAGCGCGGCGTGTCATAGATCGCGTCATGCCCGCCTTCGACCTTTTTGAAGTCGGGCAGCATCTTCACGCCGAGGTAGGGCGTGAAGAACACGGCAACGACCCAGGATGCGATCAGTGCAATGCCGACAATCCAGAACATGTTGCTGGTGTATTCGCCCGCGGTGGACCGCGCGAAGCCGTTGGGCATGAAGCCCACGGCCGTCACCAGCGTGCCCGCGAGCATGGGTGCGGCAGTATGGCTCCAGGCATAGGCAGAGGCGGCCACACGGCTGTAGCCTTCCTCCATTTTCACCACCATCATTTCAATGGCGATGATCGCGTCGTCTACCAGCAGGCCCAGCGCAAGGATCAGGGATCCCAGCGTGATGCGATCGAAGTTCTTGCCTGTCGCGGCCATCACCACGAATACGATGGCCAGCGTCAACGGGACAGCGGCGGCAACCACCAGGCCTGCGCGCCAGCCCATGCTCACGAAGCTCACGAACATGACCACCAGCAGGGCGACAAAAAACTTGAGCATGAACTCGTCGACCGCCGAATGAATGTTGACGGCCTGGTCGGTGACCTTTGTCAGGCTCATGCCGAGCGGCAGCCCGGCGTTGATTGTGCCGACCTCGCTGTCCAGTGCGTTGCCGAGATCGAGCCCGTTCCAGCCGTCGCGCATCACGATGCCCAGCAGCAGCGCGGGCTCGCCGTTGTTGCGGATCATGAATGTCGCCGGATCTTCATAACCGCGCTCGACGGTGGCAATGTCCGACAGTTTCAGCGTGCGACCTTGCACGACGACCGGCGTGTCGCGGATCTTCTGCAGATTGTCGAAGGCGCCGTCCAGGCGAATGAACACCTCCGGACCTTTGGTCTCCACGGAGCCGGCTGGCGTCAGGGCGTTTTGGCCATTGAGCGCGGCGAATACGTCCTGCGGGCTGACACCGAGCGTTGCGAGCCGGTCATGCGAGAACTGGACGTAGATGCGCTCGGCCTGCTCGCCGATGATATTGACCTTCTTCACGCCCGGCACATGCAGCAGCCGTTGACGCAGCGTCTCGGCATCCCGCACGAGCAGCCGTTGCGGTTCGCCCCGGGCTTTCAGTGCGAAGAGCGCAAACGTGACGTCAGCATATTCGTCATTGACCATCGGCCCGATCACGCCAGCCGGAAGGTTGGCTGCTTCGTCGCCGATTTTTTTCCGGGTCTGGTAGAACTGCTCCTGCACTTCCGACGGTGGTGTGCTGTCGAGCAATGTTAGCGTCGTGAAGGCCAGGCCAGGTCGTGTGTAAGTTTCGGTCCGGTCGTACCAGCGCAGCTCCTGCATGCGCTTTTCGATCTTCTCTGCGACCTGATCGTGCATTTCCTGCGCAGTGGCCCCCGGCCATACGGTGACGATGGTCATCACCTTGATTGTGAACGCTGGATCTTCGGCGCGACCCAGCTTGAAGAACGACAGGAGCCCGGCCAGCGAGATCAGGCAGATCAGGAACAAGGTGATGGAGCGCTCACGCACCGCGAGCGCCGACAGATTGAATCGGCCTTCGCTCACGGACGTGCTCCTTCGTTCGCCATTGCGACGGCCTCGCCGGACACGCGGACCTGTTCGCCTTCGTGCAGCAACTGGGCACCGAGCGCAATGACGCGATCGCCTTGCTTCAACGTACCGGAAACGCGCGCGCTGCCGTCGTCCAGGTGAAGAACCGTCACCGGCTGCCATGCAACCCTGGTCGGCTTGCCGTCGACGACCCACACGCCGGGCCCTTTGCCCGCGTCGAGCACGGCGCCAATCGGCACCTGCATGCCGCCCTGGAGCGCCACGCGTGCGTCCGGTATCTCGATCGTGATGGTTGCGCCTAGCGGCGCGCCGGCCAGCGCGTCCTGCAACACATAACGAGCTTCGAAGGTGCGGGTACGCGGATCCGCCGTATCCGAGAGCTGGCGTAGCGTGGCCGGCACGCTGACGCCGCTGTTGCCGAACAGGGTCGCATGGGCGACCGAACCCATGGCGGGGCGCAGAGTTTCCGGTAGCTGGATCACGGCCTCGCGGCGCCCGGCATGGGCCAGGCGCACTACGGGCTGTCCGGCGCTGACGACCTGGCCCGGTTCGGCCAGCGTTTCCATCACGACGCCATCGCCGTCCGCGGCCAGATTGGCGTAGTCCGTCGCATTGCGCGCCACGTCGGCGTCGGCCTGGGCCGCGCTGAGCTGCGCCCTGGCGGCATCGGCGGCCGCCTTGGCCTGGTCGTAGGCCGAAACCGAGATCGCACCCGTGCCGCGCAGGTCGCGATAGCGCTCCTCATCCTGCGCGGTCTGCTGCGCCCGCGCCCGCGCGGCGGTGACCGCCTCCTGCCGGGCCTGCGCGGCAAGCTTGAGATCGATGGGATCGAGGCGCATCAGCAGCTGGCCGCGTTTGACGGTTTGGCCGGTATCCACAAGCCGTTCCAGCACCTTGCCGGAAACACGAAAACCCAGGTCGCTCTGCACGCGAGCCGCGACAGTCCCCGTAAACGAACGGGCTGCGGGGACGGCGCTGTGAACGATGGCCGTGCGCACCAGCGGGACCTCGGTGCGCGGATCGGGCGGTGCTTTTTCGCCACAGGCCGCTAGCGCAAGCGCTAGCGCACAGGCGAGTGCGGATGTGGCGAGACGACGCGAGAACATGAAAGTCCCATCGATAAAGTGATGACGACTTTCATTATGGTTCTAGTGACTATTTCAGTCAAGCGTCACTAGCGAGGCGCATCAGGGCGACAGACTTCGGAGTACCAGGCTGGATAGCTGTGCAGGTGCGACGTCGGTGGTGTCGCGGTTGTATTGCAGGAGTAGCGGATTGAGATAGGGGCGCAGCACCAGGTAGATCGCCATTGCAGTTTCATCGAGCGGCGTCTTGCGCTCGAAGTCGCCGCTTTGCCTGCCCGCCTGCAGGACTTCCTGGAGCAGCTTCTGCACGCGTGCTTCATAGGCTTGCACCGCCTGCCAGTTTTCCGTGGCGGCTGATGCGGCAATGTCGTATAGCTTGCGGTCCCGGAAGAACAGCTTGAGGCTCGCTTCGGTAAAGACCTTGAACATTCGTCGCAGCTTCTCCGGCGGCAGATCGGTCTCTGCGACGGCTGTCCGGACCTCGCTTTCGATTTCCCGCAGGCAATTGACGCAGATCATTTCGCCAATGGCCTGCTTGGATTCGAAGAATTTGTAGATGTAGGCCTTGGAAAACCCGATCGCCTTGGCAAGGTCGGAGACCGTCGTTTTCTCGTAGCCATACCGGCTGAAGTGCTCCGTGGCGGCGGCAACGATCTGGTCCCGCACCTCGTGGTCAACCGGGCCGCGCGCGGGGACGGAGGGAGTGGTGGTGTTTTTCATGGCCATAGCATACAGGAATGGACAACCAGTGACCATTTGGTATTATGGTCACATCAGGAACCTTGTGAAGACGCTCATGCTACCCAAACACCTCCTTGTTGCGGTCATTGTCGCCAGCCTCTCTGGAGCCTGCGCTGTGGGCCCCGATTACGTCCGGACCGACGTGGCAATGCCGGACCATTTCCATGGCCAGGCCGCGGTAGATCACCGGGAGGCGGCGGCGAGCGCAGACCTGGTAACTTGGTGGACGGGTTTCGGCGATCCGCAACTGACGCGATTCATCGCGCTTGCGCTTGATCAGAACCTCGACCTCGCGCAGGCGTCCGCTCGCGTGGTGCAGGCGCGTGCGGGACTCGGCGCGGCGAACGCCGCGCTGCTTCCTTCTGGCAATGTCAGTGGCCAGATGGCCCGGGTCTACCAGTCGGTTGAAACTCCGCTGGGACGCGTCCTGAACTCAACGCCTGGTTTCGATCGCTACGGCAACGACTACGAGGCCAATTTCAACGCGAGCTGGGAACTGGATGTGTTTGGTGGCCTGCGTCGCGAGCGGGAAGCGGCAGTTGCCGATTATCAGGCTTCAGAGGCCGGCGAGGTGGCCACGCGCCTGGCTGTGGCAGCACAGACGGCCGACATCTACATCACCATTCGTGGATTGCAGGCTCGTTTGCAGGTGGCCCGCAAGCAGTTTCAGACGCAGCAGGATCTGCTCTCGACCATCAAGCTTTTGTATGGGAAAGGCCTGGCGGCCGATCTTCAGGTGAGCCAGGCTGAAGGCGCGCTGGCGCAGGTGCAGGCATCCATCCCGGTCCTGGAGGCCGGCCTGGATGCGGCGATGAACGCGCTGGACGTGATGCTGGGCGCACAGCCCGGCACGCATCGGGCGGAACTGTTCGAGGGTGCTGGTATCCCAGCCGCCCCGCGAATTGCGGGCACCGGCTCGCCTCGCGAGTTGCTCAGGCGTCGGCCCGATCTGATCGTGGCTGAGCGTCGCCTTGCTGCATCCAACGCGCGTATTGGCGTGGCAGTCGCTGAGTATTACCCCAAGCTGTCACTCAGTGGACTGATTGGGAGCGCCACCTCAGTGGCCAGCGGCAACCTGTTCAGCAGCGGTGCCAGTCAGGGCGCTGGCGTGCTGGGGTTGCGCTGGCGTCTGTTCGATTTCGGCCGCATCAATGCGCAGATCAATGAGGCCAAAGGCCAGGATGCCGAGATGCTCGCCGCGTACCGGCTTGCCGCACTGCACGCAACGGAGGACGTCGAGAATTCTTTCTCTACGCTCGTGAAGCGCGAGGAGCAGGCTGCCGTTCTCGCGCAGGGTGTGAATTCGCTAGGCCGGGCGCGAGCCGCCTCGTTTGCGGCCTACCAGAAAGGTGTCGTCAGCCTGATCGAAGTCCTGCAGGCCGATCAAAACTTGCTGCGCGCATCCGACGAGCGGGTGCAGGCGCAAACGGAATCCGCCCGCGCAGCGGTCGCTGCATTCAAGGCACTCGGCGGAGGGTGGCAACCCGCCGATCCTCAGGCCGTTGCAAGCCGATAGCACCACCGCCTTGGGCCGGCTGCAGCCGGCCCGCTCGTTTGCAGAGGCTTTCCTCCGACAGTCGGGACGCTGTTTGCGGCGCCTGCCGATGCGCAGTGCGCACGACGGGCAAGTGACCGTTGGTAATTCGAGAACGGCCACAACTAATGCAATGACCTGACTGACGGAAACGGGTCGGTCCCAGCCTTTCACTTGGCGCTCGCTCAGTGTGAGTCGACGCTTGCCGAATGACCTGGACTCCGGTGTTTTCAAAAAATCGACCGCCCGGTAAGCGTGGTCAACCGTTCAAGCGCCTGAACGCCCGCAAGTGAGTTGCCGTTCGCGTCGAGTCCGGGCGACCAGACGCAGACGGCCATTTCCCCCGGCAGCACCGCGACGATGCCGCCGCCCACGCCGCTTTTCGCTGGCAAGCCGACGCGATACACGAAGTCACCGGCCGCGTCGTACGTGCCGCATGTCAGCATAAGGGCGGACAGGCGTTTGGCCGAACTCGCGTCGAGGATACGTTCGCCAGAGATCGGCGCGACGCCGCCGTTGGCGAGAAAGAGCGCGGCCTTCGCCAGTTCGACGCAGTTCATCGATATCGCGCATTGACGGCAATACGCATCGACGACAGCCTCGGGCGGCATCTCCAGGTTGCCGAAGCTCGCCATGAAATGGGCCATCGCGCGATTGCGGTGTGCGTGCTGCAATTCGGACTGAGCCACGCGCATGTCATAGTCGATGGTCGATTCACCCGTCAACCGCCGCATGAATTCGACGAGCGCTGTCTCCGCGTTGACGAAGCGGCGGCACAGCACATCGGTGACGACCAGCGCGCCTGCGTTGATGAACGGGTTGCGCGGCTTGCCCTTCTCGGCCTCGAGTTGCACGAGCGAATTGAAGGCCGTACCCGACGGCTCACGGCCCACGCGCTGCCACAACGCATCGCCCAGCAGCCTGAATGCCATCGTGCACGCGAACAGCTTGGAGATGCTCTGAATTGAAAAGCGCGTATCGGCTTGTCCCACGCGATACACGTCCCCCGAGGTCGTGACAACGGCCATGCCGAAGCTGTTGGCGGGCACATTCGCGAGTTCGGGAATGTAGTCTGCGGCGCGGCCCGCGGTGCGCCACGGCTCGATGTCGCGATGGATCTGTTCGAGGATCGCTTGATAGTTCTGGTCGGACATTGGTGGCTGCATCCAGGAGCCCTTGAGCATGGGTCGCGATGATACCGCAGCCAGGCAGTGTTAGGTGCCTCGCCCACAGTGTCGAGCACATGGGTCGGTCTCCGCCTTTCGCATCCCCCGTTGCGATCGGTGATCGATCTCGGTTCGCATCGGACCCGGTTCGGCCAGTTTCTGCCCTTGCCCAGAGCGTACGGAAGGACATTCAAGAGGCTGCTCCGCCCCAAGTACCAGACATTCAAGTGGCAGCGCACCCACGCGCACGTGAGGGACCAGACCCTGATCACTGGTATCGTGACGCCAAGCGGACATGCCTTTACCGGTCCACCTTGCTTTGCCTGAATCTCTTCACGGCTTCTTCAACCGCAGTGTCGGGATTCTGGGGGATGATGTTGACGGGTATCACCACTTCGCAGTCGACAGGTTCCAAGCCCCCGATTGTCAACTCAGCAACCGCGTTGCCGATTACGCGATGGAAGTACGTCGCATAGGCACGGACATCGGTCTCGTCAGGCTGAACCTTGTCTGTTTGACACATGCCACCGTCCTCAAGTTGTGTGTGAATCCTTCCGTTTTTGAAATCCAGCGCGAAGACAAGGCAGATGGTCATTCTGGGATTGAACAGAACCACTCTCACGACACCCGGCCCAACGGCATCCACGTGCATGGTCATGTCTTCTAATCCGGGGACAGCACCATCCGGCCAAAGGCCTACGGCTACCTTTTGACCTTGCAGTCCATCAACATTGGCGGGCGCTTTTCCCTCGCGCAGTTCCTTTAGCGTATGCGAGTCTATAAGGTTAGACCACGGCTCCAGCCGATCACGGACACGATATGACTCGCGCGCGTCCGGTACCTGTAATTCTTTCAGAATGTACAACCTTGCCAATCCTTCTATCACATCCAAGTCAGCTGACAGCCGCCGCCGATCACTGGGTATGTCGGGGTCTACGATGTCCTTGCCTGCGGTAGCATGGGCGACTGCGCAGCGCCCGCTTTCAAACAGATGCATACCGACATCCAAACCACTGGCCCTCAACTCGGCAACGCGCGCCGCCGCGTTGTCGCTCAGTGCGTCAAGGTTCGCATCGATCCAAGCTCCCTTTTGCCTGCCATCTGCGAATTGCGATTCAATGACCTTGTAGAAGCTGAGGAACGCGTAGCTGTCGTGTACATGCTGGAGCCTGCGTCCTTCACGATAGAACGCGAGCGCCTTTCGAGTATTTTCGTCCCGCACAAGCGGCATGTGGTTGCAATCAAACGCTTTCTTCCCAAATACGCCAATGGTGGAGAAAACGTTACGAGGGTCGCCGTATAAGATGGGATGACTACCATGTGTATAGCCGCTGACATCCACGTATCCACCATTGAACCATCCAAGAATTGAGGTGAATCTGTACACCTTGGATAGTGAGTCATCGACATTGTCGCGGTCGCAAGCCACGCTGATGCAGGGGGGTGACGGTTTTCCGTTCCGCTCAGTTCCCCGAATGATGTAATCCTCGCCGTCATAGCGCACCCATACATCGTCCTTGGGCCACGGAACCGACGACGCGACGCCCGCAGTCAGCCAACCCATTCGACTGCGTAGTTTTTTCTCTACTGTCTCGCCAAACTGGTGCGGTATGTACGGTGCGGTCATGAGTCACACGCCTTTGAGAATTTTCGCTTTGCAGCACCCAATTGTAGTCGTCTTCGCGCATTCATCGGCCCAGCGCACAAGCGCAGGCAGGACTGTGTACTTTTGCCAGATCACACCTAGCTTCGGGAGATTACTGTCTGCCCCAGACGCTTTTGCAGCAACGGCCATCACGGCGAGTCTTCACCAACGGATGACCGTTTTTTCCTAGTAAGCCGACGTCGATGTCGCGCCCGTCGAAGGTCCGCAACGGGTCGACAGGAGGCATTCGACTTTTTCTACGGCGGCCGCTCGCAGAAACATCTGCCATACCCGGAGGAATGAAAATCTGCCCCTGCGCAGGACCCTGCGGCATATGGGGATGCTTGGTCGGACTGTAGGGATGGCACGTATGTTCTGGGAAATTTCGAGCGAGCGGCAGGAGCTCAGCTGGCCGGTGTATTCACGAGGTGCGGCATGCAAGTTCTTGATTTCGCGCCGGGGCTATCGCCAGACGGAAGCAGAATAGCATTCCATTTGTCAGAACGGACCGGCTCTGCTGAGTGTGCAATCTCCCGTGAGGCATTTGAAGCACATCTCCAGCTGCCGCCAGGCGCCAGCGAAGTCCGCACGCTCAAAGCGTTTGACGACGGTCGAAATCGTATCGTCGCGGTTGCCGAGTGGAACATGCGGACTCGGCCGGGCCCGCCCGTTTGCCTAACCAGTCGTGACTTAGTCACCAGAGGTTAGGCAGCGGTGCTTGGCGCGCAGGAAGTCGAAACGGTATTGACCTGACTCCTCGGTCCGTCGTGAGCAAAGCTTGTTAAAAAAGCACGACCGCTCAGTCGTATCTAATTTCTTTTATGAAAAGTTTGCGAACTTCAGGCAAGTCGAGCTTTTCCGCGCCGTGCGCGCTCCAAATGGTGGAGATATTGGGGCGCCCAATACGTCGATTCGGCGATACCTGCAGCCGGAGCGGCGCTGAGGAGGTGGGAGCCGCCGCCCACCGATTTCCGCGCGGCGGCCCACCGCAATGGACTGACGGCATCCACCGAAGATGCGATTCGCGCAATGGTGTCTAAGAGACAAAAGCGACTGCCAGTCTTGGCTGGAAAGGCTTCGAGCCACATGACATGCGGTGAAATAACTTTCGCATAGCCTGTTGCGGGAGCCATAGATACAGTGCGCATATCGGATGCGATGCACTGTTCCACAACCTCACCGCAGACGATATCCCCCGGTCACTACCGTTATGGCATCGTCATGGAACAACTCGGAAAATTCTCGCTATATGTCACGGCATTCGTCATTGCCGTATCGATGGTCGAAGCCGTCTGGCTGAGTCGGAGAAACCGCAATGCGGCCACGCCATTCGCGTGGTACGAAGTGTGGCTTTCGCTGGCCGACGTCTTCGCGCGCAAGCTGCTCGCGCTGCTGCCGCTCTCACTCGCGACACCTGTGTTTGCGCTAGCCTGGGAGCATCGCATCTTCACGGTGGAACTCAATAGCGCGCTGATGGTGATGGCGCTCTTCATCGGTCAGGAATTCTGCTACTACTGGTATCACCGCGCGTCGCATCGCATTCGCTTCTTCTGGGCCACGCATGCCGTGCATCATTCGCCGAACCAGTTGACCCTCTCAACCGCGTACCGGCTCGGCGTGACGGGCAAGCTGACGGGCTCGGCGATTTTCTTCGCGCCGCTCGTGTGGCTTGGCGTGCGTCCGGAAGTCGTTCTGCTAACGCTCTTCTTCAACCTCATGTATCAGTTCTGGCTTCATGCCACGTGGATTCCGAAGCTCGGTTGGCTCGAGTATGTGTTCAATACGCCCTCCTCGCACCGCGTGCACCATGCGTCGAATGTCGAATATCTGGACGCGAACTACGGCGGCGTGCTGATTATCTTCGACCGGCTGTTCGGCACTTACGTCGAGGAACGTGCCGACGAACCTTGCCGCTACGGGCTTGTTACGCCAACAACCTCACGCAATCCGTTC